>NZ_JAEHGE010000001.1:2270058-2630961 GCF_016097415.1 sulfur-oxidizing endosymbiont of Gigantopelta aegis
TAACCAATGTGGTGTCGTATAGCCATTAAGGACATAGTGAACATTGTTGAGCCCAATGGCTACTTTAAGCTGGGATTTTGCCGGACGACGACTGTGTTGACGGGTAGGTGCAATGCCCCAGGATAATGATAATTGTTTTAGAAACTCAATATTGATTTCAGTTGTTTGTATTTCCTGACCGTGAAATTGCTCAATCAGGTGCGCATAATCTAATTTGGATGTATCAATGGTCCAGAGATCTTTGGTTTCTTTAATGTCTTGGGGTGCTATAAAAGCAGGTAATGAATCGTTGGATAGATCGATCACCAGAGCATTCTTATCACTGTCTCTTTTATAGGGACTGATGTCAGCCAATAAGGCCCACTCTTCCAATTGTCTAAAAATTGAGTAGATATGGTGCTGAGCCATACGAAAGGGGTCGGCAATGGAAACCAGAAGTATTTGTAGATAGGCATTCTTAATCGTTATCTCATCACTGCTTTGTAAGGATGGGTCGCCTATTTTTTTATTGAGTAGCTTGGCTTTATAAGCAATGAGGAATAAATGATGTATTTCTTTCCAATGATTTTTTTGCGGTGTATTGTAGAGCTGATACTCTGCAATAAGTGCCAGACTATGGTGTCGCATCATGCGCTCAATCACTAATGCCTTGGTCTTGCGACGATTTGGACAGAGAAAAAAGAGGCGGCAATTAATTAAATCTTTTAAAACGTAAAGGTAACCAAGAATGATTTGCTTGTGCAATTTTTGTACAAGTGTGGCGATACGAGCATGCTTTTCATCTAAGGGGAGTTCTCTATTGAGATTCAGTTTTCTTAAATTAGCAGAGAGCTCAACAATCGTTTCATGAATTTTTTCTAAGAAATAGAGGCGTTTTTTGTAGGGAATCTGCTGTAAGTTACTATCCTTAAGGGTTTTGTAAATCGTTTTTGTGGACACACGAATGTTTGCAAGTGGTAGGGTGTCGAACCATTTATCTATCGCATTGGCTTGAAACTTCAAACCATTTTGAGCTGGTTTGCTTTGTTTCGGCAGGTTTTTAATTAAGGCTTGCTCAGTCGTTTGCAAGTCAGTTCTCCACAAAAGCTATTCTATTGATTTTTATGCCAAAATATAAGAAATCCTTCTCATACATTCTAAGCAAAGACTTAGGAAATGACTATTATTGGTAAAAGTATAGCAGTTTTGTTGTTTTTTTAAAGCTAGAATGACTTAATATCTGAATTAAATCAAAAGGATAAATAATTGATTTAAAAACATTCATTGCTATACGGGCTTTGTTTGTTGTATTGATTCAGTAAAAATATCTAATTTACTCTTTTCTCCGGCAACTTCTCTGACTAAGCGTGGCAACATGTAGCCAGGCAAAATCTCTCTCAATTGTTGGTGTAGTCTAATGGCCACGGCATCACTGATTTCAAAATGCGCACTGCCCTGAACATGATCTAACATATGTAGATAATAGGGGACAATATGGTGTTTAATCAATGTTTCACTGAGTGTTTTTAAAACCTGGACATCATCATTAACGCCTTTTAATAACACCGACTGATTGAATAAGATGATTTGCTGCTCCTGGAGTTTTTTTAGCGCTGCTGCAGTATCAGTGGCAATTTCCTGAGCATGATTGATATGCAATACCATAATGACGCTTAGGCGTGTACTGCTTAATAATTGCAGTAGTTTAGCCGTGACTCGTTGTGGTTCAACCACAGGAAAGCGAGTATGTATTCTTAAACGCTGTAAATGTGGAATGGTCTCTAATTGTGCAATGAGTTCCGCTAGACGTGCATCAGAAAGAGATAATGGGTCGCCACCACTGAGTATCACTTCGCTAATGGAATCATCTTGTTGAATTAACTGAATGTTTTTGTGCATCTGTTTAGCTAAATAGCCTTTATCTTCATAAGGATAGTGACGGCGGAAGCAATAACGACAATTAATGGCGCAACTCGGTGTAACCAAAAGTAATGCTCTGCCATGATATTTTTGTAACAAACCGGGTTGAAATAAACTATTGGCTTCGGCCAATGGGTCTCGGACATAATCAGGGTGAGAGTTTAGCTCTGCCTGAACGGGTAATATTTGTAGTAATAATGGATCTGTGGGATCGCCAGACTGAATTTTATTGACATAGGCTAGCGGTACTTTAAAGTGAAAGTCTTGTGCAGCGGCTTCTGAAAACTGTAGTGCCTCGGGGCTTAAATTGAGGTGCTCCAGTAATTCCAAAGGCTTGGTAAAATACTTTCTCGTCTGGTTTCCAATTGACTTTCGGGGTATCATAGCGTATTAATTTTATCGTGTAATTTTACAAAGAGCATTATCATAGCGATTTTCTTCTTAAGAATATATTTTAAAGAGTAATTTATGGCAAGCTACAGCACAAACGAGTTTCGTTCGGGGTTAAAATTAATGATCGACGGCGACCCCTGTTCGATTGTTGATAATGAAGTGGTTAAACCCGGCAAAGGTCAGGCTTTTAATCGTATCAAAATCCGTAATTTAAGGTCAGGCCGGGTTGTAGAGAGAACCTATAAGTCGGGTGAGTCTGTCGAAGCCGCAGATGTGATGGATACCGATCTACAATACTTGTATAACGATGGCGAGCAATGGCACTTTATGCACCCTGAAACCTTTGAGCAAATGGCGGCGGATAAGACTGCGGTAGGTGAAGCGCATTTATGGCTAAAAGAACAAGATATGTGTACGGTCACATTATGGAATGGTAATCCACTGGCTGTAACACCACCTAATTTTGTGGTGCTATCAGTTACCGATACCGATCCAGGCCTAAAAGGTGATACTTCGGGTGGTGGTGGTAAGCCCGCAACACTAGAAACCGGTGCTGTAGTCCAAGTGCCTTTATTTATTGCCATTGGTGAAGACCTGAAAATTGATACCCGCACGGCCAAGTATGTTTCTCGTGCTAAGGACTAAATAACTCGTTAAATTGATTTATTACTATAACGTTATGACACTATGATAAAGTGGCAAGCCTCAGCATCGTTGCCGCAGATACAACTCCGAGCAGCGGTGCTGAAACAAATCCGTACTTTTTTTGCGCAGCAAGGCGTATTGGAAGTCGATACTCCTTGCTTGTCAGTCTCCACCACCCCAGACCCCTTTATTGAAAGTTTTCACAGCCGCTATACCCCTCTGACGCAAGTCACAGCCAATGAAAACTACTATCTGCATACCTCGCCTGAATTTCCTATGAAGCGTCTTTTGGCTTCGGGTAGCGGTTCTATTTATCAAGTCTGCAAAGTATTTCGTCAAGGCGAAATAGGGCGCAAGCATAATCCAGAATTTACCTTGTTGGAGTGGTATCGTGAAGGCTGGGATCACCATCAGCTAATGCAAGAAGTCGGGCAATTGCTAGCAGACTTAATTGCCCCGTATCGACACTTGTCAGGGGTGTCCTTACTCACCTATAAGGCCGCTTTTCAGCAGAAATTGGGCATTAATCCTCACACCGCAAGTCAGGCAGAATTAATTGCTTGCACGCAGAAAGTGGGTTTGGATAAGGTTTTGGATGCAGATGAACATCGCGACCGTTATTTGGAATTGTTATTTAGCCATGTTATTGAACCGGAATTGGGCATTGACAACGGTATGACATCAATCTGTCTGCTCTATGATTATCCTGCCAGCCAAGCCTCATTAGCACGAATTAAGCGTCACGATGGTGATTTAATCGCAGAGCGCTTTGAAGTCTTTATTGAGGGCATGGAATTGGGCAACGGTTTTCATGAACTGAATGATGCCAAGGAGCAAAGAAGGCGCTTTATTACTGATAATCAAATGCGTCAAGCAAGGGGAATGGATGAAGTGCCTCTGGATGAAAATTTTCTTGCAGCGGTAGGGCATTTACCCGATTGCGCTGGTGTTGCCATTGGTTTAGAACGTTTATTAATGGTCATTAGTCAGGCGCAACATATTAACAATGTCATCAACTTTCCTTTTCAGCGAGCATAAAGATGCACAGTCAGTATGCAATGGTGTTTTATCCCCAGCCAATAGGCTTGAACAACCTTTCGCAGGCAGCGGTTGAACAGATTTTGACGGCATTAAGTGATGCCGGTTTTCTGGGTGATTTTTTTACTAAGGAATATGCGAACGAAACGAATGAAGTGCAGAGTGGTTATTTAATTGGTAGCGATTTTTTACAACTCATTACTTTTTTGGGATGTGCGCCACACATTGAAATTGTCATACCGGAAGAGGCATCAGCCTGGAAGCAATTTTGTCACATTGAAATTCAGCAATATCAGCAGTCAATCTATTATAAGGGACTCAATAACCCCAAATGTAGTTGCCCGCATTGTACCGCTCGTGTGGCAAAAAACTTACCGGATTCATTTAAACATGATAGTCAATGGCAAGCCAATAAGCTCTATATTGAATGCCCGAAGTGTCATGAGAAAAGTTTGGTGGAAAATTTAAACTGGCGTCATAGTGGCGGCTTTGGAGCGTTTTTTATTGTGGTCAATAGTATTTATCCAAATGAAGCAGTACCGACAGAAAAATTGCTTCAAATTTTACAGCAGGCGTCTAAAGGTGTTTTTGCTTCCTGGGATTATTTTTATAGTGAAAATTAATTTTGAATAGAACCTAGGGTGTGCCCTAGACTTGCTCCTTGTTCATTAATGTTATGATGGTCAGAGATAAAAGCTTAGCTACAAAAATATAAATAATTATAACAATCAATGAGAAACCGTTTATGCCATTAAAATTCTATTTTTTATCGACCACTACTTTGTTGATGCTATCATCATTTTTGATGACTGCCAATGCTGCTGTTGTAGTTCCTTGTAGTGGTCTTAATTATGCGAATAATAAACCAACTGAAGCAGATGGCACAAGTTGTCTTGAAATGAATTCATCCGGTGATGCTTATAGTGCTTTATTAAGAGAAGGCAATGGAGCATCGGATCTTGCCGTGCTTTTTTTGCATGGTCGTAACAAGAAACTAGCGGGTCAGGCAATGAAAAATCACCCTAATGGTGATGTTGTAAGGCAATTAAGAACTTATCTTAATACTTCGCTTGGCCTGACAACACTATCAATTGAAACCCCCAATATTTCCAATGATCTTAATAGTAATAATCGTGCTGATTTTTTTGAATATGACGCTGCTGAAGCGATTGTTTTTGATCAGATGCAAGCACGTTTTAATACGGCACTAGATGGATTAAAAACGCAGGGTATTAAACGTGTCGTGGTAATGGGGTTCAGTATGGGTTCGCGTTATGCAACGGCTTTGACGGCAGCTGCTGATCAGGGTGTGCTGGGTAATGGTTTAGATCTGGTTGGTCTTATTGGCACGGGTATGTATATTAATTCTGCAAATTCGACCACTGGGCCAAATGATATTCGTGGTTTTGATACCCTAGGTAACCTAGCTCTAATTGACTCTATTCCTGTACTGGATGTGTTTGGGGATTTGGATGCGCCTGCTGCCAATTCAGCTACTGCCCGTAAAACTGCCTATGCTGGGGCGACAGGATTATATTCACAAGTCTCATTAGCCTGCCCTGATTATGTTAATAATGCCTATTATACCGGTGGTGGTTCCAAAACTTATACCAAGGGAAATTGCCATCAACTCCGTGATGCTCAAGATGCAAATGGCAATACGCTAGTGGATGTGCGGGGTACGGCTAACTCTCCTTTAACGACAACAGTTATCAGTTGGTTTAATAATACTGATTTTGATGCAGTGAAAAGTAATGTTATCAGTGTGCCAGAGCCTTCAACTCTGGTATTGTTATTATTGGGTGTTGGTTTTCTAGGGCGCAAATCGCTGCAAAAATAATTTTGGCAGCGGCTTATCTTCCGGTTTAAACGTTTAAATTTTCATGCTGTATTTTCCCTAGCAATTGCCCAAGCTGCACAGGTAAGTTAGGTTGTAAAGTTGTCTGCCATTTAATTGCATCCTTAGCAAACAATAACACCACTGTTGAGCCCATATTAAAACGACCCATTTCTTGGGCTTTACTGAGTTTATCTTGATCCTGATACTGCCAACGCTGCACCTGTTGACGACGTGGTGGCGTGACCACACCTTGCCAGATGGTTTCAATGCTGGCAACAAAAATCGCCCCTACTTGGATTAAAGCCATAGGTCCAGCTGGAGTATCAAAGATAGAAATAACCCGTTCATTGCGAGCAAATAACCGTGGAATGGTTTTCACTGAGGCATTATTGACCCCGAATAATTGTCCGGGTACATGTAACATTGCTTGCAAGGTACCGTCGATAGGCATGTGAATTCGGTGATAGTCTTTGGGTGAAAGATAAATGGTGGCAAATTTACCATTACGAAAAGTGGTCGTTAATTTGTCATCACCACCGAGTAATTCATTTAATTCAAAATAATGCCCCTTGGCCTGAATTAAACGTTCCTCTTCAATATCACCTAGCTCACTAATAGCCCCGTCAACGGGACAGCAAAGTTCATTTCTTTGGGTCTTATCAAGCCGTGCATCGGCTTTTAATTCCCGGGTAAAAAAATGATTAAAATCTGCAAAATCGCTCGCATTTTCATACACAGATTCACTCATATTGACCTGAAATAATTTGATGAATTGGCTGATTTGAAAATTCTTAAATTCCGTATGCTTAATGCGCATAAAACGATGCATTAATGCCGATAAAAGGTGTTGGGGCAGTAAAAATAATGGCCAGGTTTTAAAGTAATCCAATAAAGACGCTTTAGCGATGTTGGTTTGACTGTCTGATTGTGATGCATTCATGGGTGATTCAATACTCCAAGGCATGAATTTTTAGTAAAATTAAGGTATGATCCCGAAACTTGGCGTTTGGCAGTATCATTATACCCATGATACTTGAAAATGTAGACTTCGTTATTTTAACTAAAAGCCTCAATCATGTAGTGCTTATACACTCAATCGGCTCTTAGTCAAAATGCCTTGCTACATTTCCAAATATCACGGGTATATCTACTTTTTTGTTTGTAAATGATGCTTGCCGAAGCACATAATTTCAGTTTTCTGCTTAATGCAAAAAATTTACGCGCTATTTTAACCTAATTTTATAAGGAATCCTCATGTTTACGAAAGATATGACAATTGCTGGCTATGATGACGAGCTTTGGAATGCAATGCAACGTGAAGAAGTTCGGCAGGAAGAGCATATCGAATTGATTGCGTCAGAAAACTATACTAGCCCTCGAGTCATGCAGGCTCAGGGTTCTGTACTCACAAATAAATATGCCGAAGGCTATCCTTCCAAACGTTATTATGGTGGTTGTGAAAATGTCGATGTGGCTGAACAGTTAGCCATCGACCGGGCAAAAGAATTATTTGGCGCTGATTATGCCAATGTTCAGCCTCATTCTGGTTCTCAGGCCAATGCTGCAGTCTATTTTGCCCTATTAAATGCCGGTGATACGATTTTAGGCATGAGCCTGGCGCATGGTGGTCACTTAACTCATGGTTCTAAAGTGAGTTTTTCCGGTAAATTATTCAATGCCGTTCAATACGGTTTAAATGAAGCAACCGGCGAAGTGGATTATGACGAAGTCGAGCGTTTAGCCAAAGAACATAAGCCAAAAATGATAATTGCCGGCTTCAGTGCTTATTCCCGTGTGATGGATTGGCAGCGTTTTCGTGATATTGCCGATTCAGTCGGTGCCTACTTACTGGTTGATATGGCGCATGTTGCTGGTTTAGTCGCCGCAGGTGTTTATCCAAGTCCCGTACAAATTGCTGATGTCACCACATCAACAACCCATAAAACCTTGCGTGGTCCTCGTGGTGGTATTATTTTAGCCAAGTCAAATCCTGATTTGGAAAAGAAATTAAGCTCTATGATTTTCCCCGGTATTCAGGGCGGTCCTTTGATGCACGTGATTGCCGGTAAGGCGGTTGCCTTCAAAGAAGCGATGGAAGATGACTATAAGGTTTATCAAAAGCAAGTGATAGAAAATGCCCGTGCGATGGCTGCTGTAGTACTTGAGCGTGGTTATGACGTGGTTTCCGGTGGTACCGATAATCACTTATTTTTAGTGAGCTTGATCAGTCGTGAACTGACGGGTAAGGCCGCCGATGCTGCTTTAGGTTTTGCCAATATTACGGTAAACAAAAACTCTGTACCCAATGACCCACAATCACCCTTTGTGACCAGTGGCCTGCGTATCGGATCACCTGCTATTACGACCCGTGGTTTTAAAGAACAAGAGAGTTCAGATTTAGCCGGTTGGATTTGTGATGTTCTGGACGAATTGTGTTCAATGGACGAAGCGGATCGTGTGCCTGAAAAAATCGCAGAAATGAAGACAGTTAAAGAAGTGAAGCAAAAAGTACTGGATTTATGCAAGCGCTTTCCTGTTTACGCCTAATTTAATCCACAGGAAAGTTATTATGCGCTGTCCGTTTTGTAATGCACCAGAAACCAAGGTAATAGACTCTCGTCTGGCCAATGAAGGTGATTCAGTGCGTCGCAGACGGGAATGTTTGACCTGCTCGGAACGTTTTACGACCTTTGAAATGGCCGAATTAGTCATGCCACGCATTATTAAAAGTGATGGCTCTAGAGTACCTTTTGATGAGCAAAAACTTTTACAAGGCATGTCCAAAGCCCTAGAAAAGCGCCCCGTGTCAATGGAAACCATTGAACAGGCAGTAAACCATATCAAATATAACCTGCGTGCGACGGGTGATAGAGAAGTGCCTGCAGAACGTTTGGGTGAATGGGTGATGGACGAATTAAAGATGCTGGATCAAGTGGCCTACGTGCGCTTTGCTTCGGTCTACCGTAGTTTTCAAGATCTGGATGAATTTCGCCAGGAAATTGAACGTCTGGAATCGCCCCAAGGCGTTAACGAATAAGGTGTTAACGACTAATGTGTTAACTGCTAAGCGCTTAACTGACGAATACTACATGGCACGGGCGATTAGCCTAGCCAAAAAAGGCTGGTATAGCACCCATCCTAATCCTCGAGTAGGCTGCGTTATTGTGCGTGAGCAGTCTATTCTTGCCGAAGGCTGGCATCAATATGCAGGCCAGGGGCATGCTGAAGTGAATGCTTTAGCACAATTGAATGATCAGGCTGAGGCTGCGACGGCCTATGTGACTTTAGAACCCTGTAGCCATTTTGGTAAAACGCCACCCTGTAGTGATGCCCTGATTAAGGCAGGCATTAAACGTGTCGTCATTGGCATGGTTGATCCCAATCCCTTGGTGTCGGGCAAAGGCGTGCAACGTTTGCAGGAAAATGGTCTGGAAGTGCTCAGTGGTGTACTGGAAAGTGAAGCAAGGGCACTTAATCTTGGCTTTATCCAACGCATGAGCAAACAGCGTCCGCGAATACGCTGTAAAATGGCGATGAGTTTGGACGGGCGCACAGCAATGGCCAGTGGTGAAAGCCAATGGATAACCGGTGCCGAAGCCCGTGAAGATGTGCAGCGTTTACGGGCAGAGAGCTCGGTAGTTTTGACCGGGATCGGTACTGTATTAGCCGATGATCCCGCAATGAATGTCCGCTCAGCGCAGTATATTGAGAATAAGCGACAGCCTGATAGGTTGGTATTAGACTCTCACTTGAGAATGTCGCCACAGGCAAAAATGCTAGCATTAGCGGGCAATACCCATATTGTGATGGCAGATTTACATAAAACTGAGAAGCAAGGTGAAATTCAGGCCTTGCAGGCTAAGGGTGCAACAATACACTTTTTGCAACAAGCCTTGGAGAAAAAGGCGAGTGGGCCTGCACTGCCTTTAAGTGCTGTGATGCAACTTATGAATACCTTGCAATACAATGAAGTATTGTTAGAAGCCGGTGCGACCTTAACGGGTGCGATGTTGCAAGCAGGCTTTGTTGATGAATTGATTATTTATATGGCACCGAATTTAATGGGTAGTGAGGCACGGGGTTTGTTCAATCTACCCGGCTTAGACACCATGAAACAACGTATTGATTTACAAATTGAGGATATTCGTTCTGTTGGTAGGGACTTTCGTATTACGGCGCGTATTACAGCGAATGCTTAACAAAGCAAAATCAACAGGGCTATAAGAAAAAATGTTTACCGGTATTATACAAGCGATTGGCCAGGTGGCGACGATTGAAGCCAAAGGTCTGGATAGCCGTTTTTATATTAAAACAGGCGCTTTGGATCTCAGTGATGTCGCCATTGGTGATAGTATTGCCACCAATGGTATTTGTCTGACTGCGGTTAGTCTGCCTGGTGATGGGTTCTGGGCTGATGTGTCGGGTGAAACCTTGAAAAAAACCAGCTTTAAACAAATTAAAGTGGGTAGTCGGGTTAACTTGGAAAAGGCAGTATTGCCGACAACGCATCTCGGCGGACATCTGGTCAGCGGCCATGTGGATGGTCTGGGAAAAATAATTGAACGTAGTCATGCGGGACGCTCGATTCATTTTAAGATTAAAGCACCGGATACATTAGCAAAATACATTGCTGCCAAAGGCTCTATTTGTGTCAATGGCATTAGTCTGACAGTTAATGAAGTGAATGGCGCAATGTTTGAGCTGAATATTGTACCGCATACTTTAGACGAAACGACTTTATCCAGCGCTCAGTCCGGTGATGAAGTTAATCTTGAAGTCGATATTATTGCCCGTTATCTGGAGCGTTTATTACTCGGTGATAAAGCCGCAGAGACAACGGGACAACAGGGTGTCACTATGGCTCTATTGGCTGAAAATGGCTTTTTAACCTAAAATAATCAGTTGAATCGTAGCGAGAGCGACTTAGGTGCTGAAGATTAAGGGTTTTACAGGTTATTTTGGCTTTATTCGTAGTCACCCTACGGGTGAAGTCAAAATGTTCTGGAAAATCCTTAAGATTCAGTGCATAAGGCGGTCGCAGTAGGTTCAACTGATTATTTTAGGTTTAAGCCGCTAAAAATTCTGAAGCTGGGCTGTGTCCAGCCTATACATTACATTGTAAAAAAAGATGATAAAACACTATGGCAAATTTTAATTCGATTGAAGAAATACTGGAAGATATCCGACAGGGAAATATGGTTATCATCGTAGATGATGAAGACCGTGAAAATGAAGGCGATCTTTTGATGGCGGCAAGTAAAGTCACCCCGGAAGATGTAAACTTTATGGCCACCAATGGCCGTGGTTTGATTTGTCTGACCTTGACACAACAACGTTGTAAGCAATTACAAATACCGTTGATGGTTGATAGCAATACCGCAGAATACGGTACTAACTTCACCGTATCCATTGAGGCAGCGGCAGGTGTAACGACAGGTATTTCTGCCGGTGATAGGGCTGTGACGGTGCAGGCTGCCGTTGCCCCCGGTGCAAAACCTTCAGATATCGTGCAACCGGGACATATTTTTCCCTTAGAAGCGCAACCTGGCGGTGTTTTGACCCGTGCGGGTCATACTGAAGCGGGCTGTGATTTAGCACGTATAGCTGGCTTGGAACCATCAGCGATGATTGTTGAAATCCTCAATGAAGATGGCAGCATGGCCAGAAGACCAGATTTAGAAGCCTTTGCTGACAAGTTTGATTTAAAGATTGGTACCATTGCCGATTTGATTGAATATCGTCTGAAAAATGAACATTCAGTGGAAAAAGTCAGTGATTGTATTCTGCCGACAGATGCCGGTGATTTCCGTTTAGAAGCCTATCATGATGCTATTTCAGGTCAGGTACACCTTGCCATGATTAAGGGTGAGATTAATCCCGATGAGCCGGTTTTAGTCCGGGTACACATGGAGAATTCCTTCTGTGATATGTTGGGCGCAAAAATGGATGACTGTGGATGGCCTCTCAGTGATGTAATGCAACGCATGGACAAAGAAGGCAGCGGTGTCATTGTTATTTTACGCAGCAATGAAACCAGTTCAGAACTCACTCATCGCATGGATCATTATCAGAAATTACAACAGGGAAAACTGTCTTCTCACCCTGGCAAAACCAAAGATTTACGTACCTATGGCTTAGGTGCACAAATATTGAAATCTATCGGGGTTAAGCACATGAAAGTCATGTCAGCACCGAAAAAAATACATGGTCTATCCGGTTTTGGATTGGAAGTAGTGGAATACTACAACTCAAAAGTTTAGAATTTAAAGACTAGAAAAGAATTAAATCAGGATTGAAGAATGAATATAAAAACATACGAAGGTGAAATGGTTGTAGAGGGTGCTAAATTTGGTATCGTCATCAGTCGTTTTAATAGTTTTCTCGTGGAGTCTTTACTTGATGGTGCATTGGATACTATCCTAAGACATGGTGGTAAAGAAGATGATATCGAAATTGTTCGTGTCCCCGGTGCGGTAGAAATACCGCTGGCGGCCAAACGTATGGCGGCTAGTAAGAAATACGATGCAATCATTGCACTGGGTGCTGTTATTCGTGGTGGCACACCGCATTTTGAATTTGTTGCCAGTGAAAACTCAAAAGGTTTAGCGCAGGTTTGTATGGACTATGACTTACCCGTGGCCTTTGGTGTATTAACCGTTGATACCATTGAACAAGCCATTGAACGCTCTGGTACTAAAGCGGGTAACAAGGGCACCGAAGCTGCCTTATCAGCCATTGAGATGGTTAACCTTCTGAAAAACTTTGCTTAAATTTTAACTAGGAAAGTCATAGTGAAAAATCGAACCAAATCACGTCAATTTGCCGTTCAGGCACTTTATTCGTGGCTACTGACGGAACAGAATGTCTCTGATGTTGAAGTTCATTTTATTAATGATCACGATATGGAAGATGCTGATGTGGCCTATTTTCAGGAAATTTTGCATTTTGTGACGACACATAAAATGGCTTTGATTGACCATATGGAAAGTTTTTTGAGTCGTGCCTTTGCCAGTGTTGATCCGGTTGAACAGGCTATTTTATTGGTCGGTGTTTTTGAATTGGAACAGCGCTTGGACATTCCTTATCGCGTGTCCATTAATGAATCGGTTGAATGTGCAAAAGTTTTTGGTGCAGAAGATGGCCATAAATTCATCAATGGTATTATGGATAAGGTTGCCGGAAAATTACGTGCAGCAGAAATGAATGCACCGCGTAAAAAGAAAGCAAGAAAGAAATAAATAATACGCTAAGGGTCAAATGTCGAAATCAGAATTTCAACTTATAGAAGCTTATTTTTCTGATCCGACTCCTGTGTCTCGTGATGATGTCATACTCGGCATCGGTGACGACTGCGCCATTGTTGCGCCACGTAAACAATCTCAATTAGCAGTATCTATTGATACCCTAATCAGTGGTGTGCATTTTCCTCACAATACCTCTCCTGATGCGATTGCTTATAAAGCACTGGCGGTAAATCTGAGTGACTTAGCCGCCATGGGAGCAGATCCCGCATGGTTTACCCTGAGTTTGAGTTTACCTGAAACGCTACCTTCGTTTTCACGTGAAGCATGGCTGGCACAATTTTCCAGTGCATTATTTTCCCTGGCACAACAGTATAATATTCAATTAATTGGTGGCGATACAACCAAAGGCTCTCTATCAATTACGATTCAGGTGACGGGTTATTTACCCCCCGACGCTCAAATGAAACGGGCTGGTGCTCAAGTCGATGATTTAATTGTGCTGACGGGGGTTTTGGGAGCTGCTGCTATCGGTCTGGATATCGCGTTACAACAGAATGAGTCGTCCTATGCTTGTTTGAGTGAAGCCGAGAAGGCATCGGCGCTTAAGGCGCTGAATTACCCAATACCAAGAGTTGAAGAAGGCTTAAGTCTGCAAGGCATCGCCCATGCTGCATTGGATTTGTCAGATGGTTTATTATCTGATCTGGGGCATATTTTAACAGCGAGTCATGTAGGGGCAGAGATAAGCCTGGAAAAAATCCCTCTGGCAACCTCTTTGGGCTGTTTAGATAAAAACACTGCCTGGGAAAAGGCTTTGACGGGTGGTGATGATTATGAATTGTGTTTTACCATCGCAGCAGCAGACTGGCCTGAACTAGAAAATAAATACCCGCATTTTACTGTGATTGGCCTTATTTGTGCCGAACAAGGCCTGCGCCTGCTGGATCAAGAAAAAGAAATTAAACTATCAATACGAGGCTATGACCATTTTGGATAAGGATGAAATACGCAGTCGTCATCAGGTCTGGACAAATCCCTGGCATTTTCTCGGCTTTGGCTTTGGTTCAGGCTTAGCTAAGTTTGCTCCCGGCACCTTCGGTACCTTGGCGGCCATTCCGCTCTATCTTTTATTGGTGCAATTACCCTGGCTTGCCTATGCTTTAATCACTATCATTGCGTTTTTTATTGGCATCAAAATTTGCCAGATCACATCGGATGATTTAAAAGTGCATGATTTCTCAGGTATCGTCTGGGATGAGTTTGTAGGTTTTTGGATCACCATGTTTCTTATTCCCTTGGATTGGAAATGGGTACTAATCGGCTTTATTCTCTTTCGTTTCTTTGATATTGTGAAGCCGTGGCCCATTCGTTATCTGGATAAGCACGTTGAAGGTGGCTTTGGGATCATGATTGATGATGTATTGGCAGGGATATTTGCCTGGATTTGCCTGTATTTGATCGTTAGTTATTGGTAAATTGAGTATAACTCCATACTAATTTTACACTTAAAATGTAGGATGTGGTGAGGTACGAACCGCATCAATGGTTTAAATAGGAAATTGGTTTAAACAAACATCTATGATGCGGTTCGTGCCTCACCACATCCTACGAATGAAAAGATAAATTGGCTAAAGGATTGTGTGTGAAACGAGTAAAATGGAAACACTTTAACAACTGCAGCTTGGCGGCTCTACTTTTCTTCCTTTGGACTGGAAATAGTTTTGCCAGTCATAAAATAAAAGTCATGGCTTTGTTTACCGATAAGGCGATGGTCATGATTGATGGTCAGACAAAGGTACTAAAAAAAGGTAAAACCTTTAATGGCATTACCCTGATCAGCTCAGATAGTGATGCAGTGGTTTTGCAACTGCATGGGCAAAAAAAATCATTTAAACTAGGCTCTGAAATTTCTACCAGCTTTAAGAAAACTGACCCCTCTAAGGAACTGATTGTCTGGAAAGATTCCCGCAATATGTTCCGTATCGATGGCAGTATCAATAATAAGGCCATGCAGTTTTTGGTTGATACGGGGGCATCATCTATCGCGATGAGTTCTCATGCCGCTAATCGTATTGGTTTGAGTTATAAGCAGGGGGCTTTGATGCAAGCAAGCACTGCATCAGGTGTTGCAACCGGCTATCGTGTTAAACTGGATAAAGTGAAAATAGGCCATATCCTGCTCTATAATGTTGATGCAGTGGTGTTAAGTGGTGCTTATCCTAATGAGGTGTTGCTAGGACAAACCTTTCTCAGTCGTATTCACATGATACGTGATGGTGATAAAGTGCGCTTGAGAAAGAAATTTTAGTGATATTTATAACGGCTCAGGATTCTGGCCTCGTGACCTTTTGATACAAGCACTCCGCCTTTAAATTAGCGCAAAAACACCCAATCATTGGCCGTCGATAATTCAGCATTATAGGCATAACCCGCTTCGCTGAATTCTTTGATTTTCTCAACATCAATGATGTGATTTTTCAAAATATAAGCACTCATCATCCCACGGGCTTTTTTTGCATAAATGCCAATGATTTTATAACTGCCATCATCGCGTGTTTCTTTAAAGACAGGGGTGATGAGCTGACCCTGTATTTCTTTAGTTTTAACGGATTTAAAGTATTCATTTGAGGCCAGATTCACTAAGGTATCACTGCCTGCTTTTTTGAGTTGCTTGTTCAGCAATTGGGTGATTTGACTACCCCAGAATTCATAAAGGTTTTTCCCCCGCTCATTCTCCAGACGAGTACCCATTTCTAAGCGATAGGGTTGCATCAGATCTAAAGGGCGTAGTAGACCATATAAGCCGGATAAAATACGCAGGTGATCTTGCGTGAAGGCGAGATCATCATCAGAAAAACTTTCAATGTTAATGCCCGCATAGACATCACCTTTAAAAGTTAAAATTGCTTGTTTCGCATTTTGCGGATTAAAGGGCTGACTCCAATCATGGTAGCGATCAAAGTTCAGCTTGGCCAAATTACTGCTCAGGTGCATGAGCTTTTCTAATTGCTTGGCAGAGTAGGGCTTCAAGGTTTCGATGAGTTCACTCGCATCTGACAGGCAATCAGGCAGGGTAAAATCATCAGTTTGAGGCAAGCTATCAAAATCCAGTTTCTTAGCGGGTGAAATCACAATAAGCATTATAAATAACCTGTTAAATACTTTAAAAATAGAAGACTATAAAGGACAGATCAAATAAGCCCATTTATCTTTACACTTGTAGGATGTGGTGAGGAACGAACCGCATCAAAAACGTTTGTTTAAAGCCCCATTGATGCGGTTCGTTCCTCACCACATCCTACATTTGAAGTGCAAAGCAGGTTGATCTGTTCTCACTATAGCTATTATCCTAAAATAATCAGTTGAATCGTAGCGAGAGCGACTTAGGTGTTGAAGATTAAGGGTTTTACAGGTTATTTTGGCTTTATTCGTAGTCACCCTACGGGTGAAGTCAAAATATTCTGGAAAATCCTTAAGATTCAGTGCATAAGGCGGTCGCAGTAGGTTCAACTGATTTTTTTAGGATTATACTAACCAGTGTTTCTCATACCACCAGCAATGGCATTAATTGAGCGCAATAAGGGGCTGAGCCAGATATCTTGTTCTTCGTTGGTTAGCAATTCATTTCGATAGCGTTTGAGCAAAGTGAGCTGCACATGTACTAATGAATCTAAATAGGGCTGACGGCGACCCAATGAAAGCCCTAGTGTTGGATTATGTTCCAATAATTCATTAATTTGAGCAACTTTAAATATACTCTCAACAGTTTGCTGATATTCATCACGAATAAGAGGGTAAATCGTATC
The DNA here is from genome assembly GCF_016097415.1 of sulfur-oxidizing endosymbiont of Gigantopelta aegis. Classification (NCBI taxonomy): domain Bacteria; species sulfur-oxidizing endosymbiont of Gigantopelta aegis. The sequence continues at coordinate 2,286,924 of NZ_JAEHGE010000001.1, forward strand.
ACGGGTATTATCATCCAGACACAATTCAGAATACTCTTTGGCAATGTTCATATCTGCTTTATAAAGCGCCATCTGGGTATTATCCAGCAATGAATTGAAATAAGGCCAATTCTGATACATTTCACGTAGCCGTTGTAAGTTAGCTTCATCCTGTTGAATATACTGACTCAAGGCCGCACCAATGCCATACCAGGCAGGCAATGTATGGCGAGATTGTGCCCAGCCAAAGACCCAGCCGATAGCACGGACAGAGGTTTTCGAGCGATCGCCGGTTTTTCTATGGGATGGACGTGAACCAATGTTCATCAGGCCAATTTCGCTCACCGGTGTGGCTTCATAAAAATAATCTAAAAAGCCCGGGGTGTTATCGGTGAGTGTGCGGTACTGATGTTCACCAATTTTTGTTAATTGCGCCATGGTTTCCAGATAGTCAGGATTGTCATCCCGCTCAGCCTTAATCAGGCAACTACTGGATTTCATGAGGCCACTAATGCCCATGGTCAATTCGTAGACTGCTGTTTCACTATTACTGTATTTATTGGACAATACTTCACCCTGTTCGGTGAATTTAATTTGTCCATGTACTGAGCCAAATGGCTGTGCCAAAATAGCTTCATGGGTTGGGCCGCCACCGCGACCAATGGTACCACCACGGCCATGAAACAGTCGAATATCAATGCTCTTTTCTTTGGCTAATTCAGTGATGCGACGTTGCGCACCATACAAATTCCAGCTGGAAGCGAGGATACCGCCATCTTTACAGGAATCAGAATAGCCCAGCATGACTTCTTGTAGGTTTCCGGCAGAGCGCAGGTATTTGATGTAAGTATCATTATCAAACAAGGCCAGCATCACCGGCTCGATATGCTCCAGATCTTCTACGGTTTCAAATAAGGGTGATACGGTGATATAGCAAAATGGCTGTCCGTCTTTATCTTTGCCTAAGAGACCGCTGAGGCGAGATAACAACATGACTTCCATGACATGACTGGCAGTATGGGTCATGGAAATAACATATTGATTAAAGAGTTTCGGGCTGATTTCACGACGCAGACGCAATACGACATCAAATACTTGAATAATATTGGCCGTGGCTTCTGATAGCTCACCCTGATTAAAGTGTGGTAATTCATCTTGATCGATCAGGCGAGCTAAAAGTGCCATGCGTTCATCTTCATTGAGACTAGGGTAGTCAGCCTCTAGGCTCATGCATTGTAATAATTCAGCTACCGCATCGCTGTGATAATTTGATTCTTGACGAATATCCAGTTGTTCCAGAAAGAAACCAAAGGTTTCTGCGAGTCGAATGACATTTTTTAACGGCCCAAAGGCTAATTCACAATCATTATGAGAGCATAGTGAGTCTTGAATTAGAATCAAATCCTGATAGAAATCAGCTTCATTTTCATATCCGCTATAATTGGATTGAGCACGTTGTCCCTTAATTTTTGCTTGCACCTGAGCCATACGGTATTCGAGTTTATTGCGCATAATAAATAATTTACGGCGATAGGGCTCAGTTGAAAAAAGATTGGGACGGTTTTCAAATAAATGCTTATAGGTTTTATTATCGTGTTCTAAAGAAGCTGAAAATGCATCGTTTGGGGTACATAAAGCACTGGAATGTGTTAATTGGTGTGATAGCTTATCAACATCACTGATATAACGCTTAAGTATTTCCCGGCTTTGGTAACGTGCAGTGGTTTCGGTAATTTTTGCGGTAACAAAGGGGTTGCCATCGCGATCACCGCCAATCCAAGAGCCAAATTGTAGAAAAGCCGGTATTTTAAAGTTAGCCGCTTCTTCAGGATAGACACGTTGAATTGCACGCTCTAAATATTGATATATAACAGGAATGGCATCAAATAAGGATTCACGGAAATAATATAGGCCATTTTTAACTTCATCAATGACTTGTGGCTTCTCACTGCGTACTTCATCGGTTTTCCATAATACCTGAATCTCGTTATTGAGTTCCTGAGTAAGGCTTTCTTTTTGGTAGGGCCCTAAACGTGGATCATCGAGCTTTTTAATATCAATAAAAATACGTCGCAGACACTCTAAAATAGTACGGCGCTTAGCTTCCGTTGGATGAGCAGTGAATACCGGCATATAGGACAGGCTGTTTAAGAGTTCTTGAAATTGTTCGGCAGAAATACCCTGTTGTTTGAATTCTCTTAGCGTTTCGCTAAATGAGCCTTCCCATAAGGCTTCACCACCATTGGCCTGGCGACGGCGTTCTTTATGTTGTTGAGTTTCTTCCACCACACTGACAAGGTTAAAATAAGTACTGAAAGCACGAATAACCTGTTCAAGTGTCTGTGAGTCAAGTTGCTCGATGAGTTGCATCAATTGTTGACGCTTGTTTTCATCGGGTTCTTTTCTTAGCTCAATGTGACCGGTGCGTAGCTCTTCAACCACATCAAAAACAGTTTCGCGGGTGTGATTTTTTAAAATATCACCCAAGGCCGAGCCAATTTGTTTCACTTTTGAGCGTAGTTCTTTATCGCCGTACATAATTTATCGCCTTAAGACTCGATTGTTAGTGAGAGTCTTCTCTTCGGTTAATAGTATAATTATTGGGTTAAATCGTTGGAATATTTTTGCGGAATGATATGAATGAAATTAATTTAACCCGAGTCAAAATAGGAATAATGGCGGGTATTATACTCTATTTTTATTATAAAGGGTTAATGACAATACGCTTCGCTAAGCAGCGATATCCTATATCAGAGACGTATTAAAAAGTAGGATGCTGCTGAGGTACGAAGCGCATCAAGTATGCAGGGATATTAGTTATGGGGTTCAGGAGGAGGATATTACTATTTTACAGCTAAGCGAATGCTTTTCAAAGAGCGGAATAAACTATACCGCTCTTAAAAATAAATATTGCTATTCAGTTAATAAAACCATTTTCATTATCGTCGTCATCTTCTTCTTCAGAACCACCTGATACCTGAGTAAACGCTTTGTAGTATGCCGTTGGTGTAGAAAATAACTTACCAAAACCATGTTTACCAAACATTTTCAAATCGTAGAAATAAGCCGCAATTCTAAAACGAGCATGTAAGGCAATGATTTTATTATCAGTTACCATGATTTCATAAGGTAAAATAAGCAGTACGTTTAAGCGGTAAATAGTCAACAATATCCATGGTTTTACGGGTATTGAGTGCTTCTTCACCGGTTTCTCTATCATTCATAGATACGCCATAAATAACCTGATTTTTACCCGGTATCTTTATTTTATATACTTTATTGATGCCACTATTGTCTTTCTTAAAGCCTTCTTCCAGCGCTTTTATCGCTGCTGAATGCGTTTTATACTCAGGTAATTCGTAAAAAGAGTGGAAGCCTTCAAGGCCAAAGCTATACTTATAGCGTTTCAATTTTCTAGCAGTTAAGCCTTCACCACCGAAGAATTGTTCAAAACCAAAGGCGCGGGACATTTGATCCAGGATGGGTTGGAGATCAATGTTTTTCATGCGATAAGCATGCTGCATATCATAGGCTGGACCTTAAGGAATTATGAATTTTTAACATCATAAATTTACGCTCCATATAGAGGGTTTAGCCCCAGTTTTGATCGCCCAGATTTTTTATCTCGCTTTATACTATCACGCCGAGTATTGTTTTTAAAAATAGAATCGCTTTTTCAAGAGCCATTCTGATTTTATCGGGGTCATGTATTATTGAATTCATAATATCACCCATAAAGTAACAAGCAGATTTAGCCACTTTGTGTGTTGAAATGGCAACGCCTGTCGCCTTTTGAGCAACATGGGCAATAAACCTTTTAAAATGGCCGCACATAAGGAAGCCCAAATCAGCCCCTCAACAATGGCTTCTTTTTCAGTGACAAATGTCCTCAGATTGGCAAATGATTTCCATTCTTTAAACATCAACTCAATTTGCCAGCGAAGTCGGTACGCTTCAATAATATGTTCTGGTGAAAATGTATCTCGTGGCAAATTTGTCGTTAAATATTGAAAGTAATTGGCCTGGGGTTCCAACTAACAATCATTCGGCAATTAATTATTTTATCTTTTTCTTCCCATTGAATATCCATATCAATTACATCAGTTTTAGATAATTTTTTCTTTTATGTCTTTGAGCTTTTTATTTGAAAATTTCTTAAGCTGTTTATCATCGATCAGTACTTTTTTAACATTAGGGTTTATTGCTGAAGTCGCTTTAATGATGCAATAAACACTGCTTTGTTGTAATACACGATACATGTAATCCTTTTTAAAATAGCCTCTGTCTCCCATAATTAAAGTGTCTTCTAATTGCTCAGGCTTTGGTAAATATTGGGCTTCAGCATTTGTGTCGGGAGTTAATATAATCGTCTCAGGTGTTTCTGAATATAAATCCAATGCAACATGCAACTCAACTGCCGCTGGGTTATAGTGGCTGAAACGACCAGGAAGCTTGTCTTTTAATTTGGGATTAACAGCAAAAGAAGAACCATCCTGTAATAGGATTTTCTTAAATATTTCAAATGGACTACCTTTGTTAAATGCCAGTGATTGATAGGCAAACTCATTGAGTAAATGTTCTAACATATGACGCATAAAAACAGGGAATTGCTTCTTTCGTAGTTGGTTATGAAATGGCTTATAAGCAATATTGATCCCAAACAGATTATTAAATCCTCGATGAAGATCTGCTATTGTTTTTATCTCATGTTGTGAAAGAACCGTTATAAAAGCCATGCCCAATCGGTAAGGTGTTATTTGCCTACAGCGTGATGCCAGTTTTAAGGATTTCCCCAAATCATTTAATGTCTTTTCTGAAAAAACTTTTTGCATTTATTTCCAAGTTGTTTAATATAGATTTTGTTCATTTGATCAGTTCGCTATAAGTATTGGTCTACTTGATCTGATCATTTGAACGCCTAATAGTTCAACTTAAATGCTTAAATATAGCTGTTTTTTTACTCTTTTTTATATTTTTAAAATAATAGCTTATAAATCAATAGCTTTAAAGATCCAGCCTATGTGCTGCATATATACCGGATTAGTATAGGCGATTTGTATTTGGTTATTAACCAGAGTAATACTGATACGTTGTGGCGCTGCAAAACCACCATACTGCGCTTCCGAGGCGAGAGATTTTAGCTCATCACTGGTAATAACGTAGATATGAGCATCGTCATAGGGTGAATATTCAGCAACTAAAGTGAAGGGAGATTGTTGAATTTGTTGGGCAACTTTTTCCTGTGCATCAGCCATTGATATATTGGTTTGTTCGGCAAGCACAAAAGGTTTGAATGTTTCTTTATTAGCGGCTTGCGAAGAAACGCTAAGAGAACATAAAAAGAGGAAAAGCAGTGTTATTACAGAATGGTGAATATTTCGCAAAAACAACATAAATGAACTCCAGGCCTATTTAAGTATTATTATTATTTTAAAATGGATAGAATTGCTCATTACCTTCCATGATTGATTCTTTTTGTACTGACTTCCATTTGTTATGTAAATAATAGATAAGTATATGCTTATAGAGTGGTTTTCTAACTTACCGTGTTTATTATTTATTCCTGTAATTTAACTCAAGTTTTAAAATATTCAAAGCTTATTCAAGAAAAAATGCGCTTTTTATACTATAAATTGTAAAATAGCGTTCAGAAATAAGAAAACAACTTTATCCAGTAAATATTAGCATTTAAAAATAGGGAATAAATGGGGAACTTAACGAAACAACATCAGTTTCTAGATAAACTGATTGCCTATCAAATAAAGGGGCAACTCAATACTGAACAGGCTGAAAATTTATATGAGCTTGTTGAGTCTTTTCTAAAGTCGCCACAGGCCTCGGATTATACTCTAGAGATAATTGCAATTCGTATCGTAAAAATGAGTGTCGATTATGAGGCCTATGTGTCGGCATTGATTTTTAAAATGTTGCCAGATGAATTTACCAAAAAAGAATTGGTGAAGCTGGAAGAGGAATTGTATCACTATATTGAAAAAGAACTCTATGGCAAGGGACTGGATAAACGCATTACCGCGAAGCTAATTGAGCAAATCAGTAAGCAAAACCCAAAACTGAATGAAGCAATGGCTGAAAAAAAGGCGATGGGGAACTGGGGCTGGTTGCTTCCCCATGCTTTGACACAATTAGTTATTGACCAAATTGTTGCAGCCATTGATGAAGCAAAAATAGAGGCTAATCGTGGTAAAAAGAAGGGCAGAAAGATTCGTATTAAAAAAATGGATTGAGGGGGTATTCAACGGACAAATTAATTATCGTCTAATCAGGGGGCGTAAGTTAATCGCTGTGTCATTTCACACATCTATTCAGAGCTAGTTTATCTTTTGCTTAAATAGACTAAAATTAAGTCATGAAGAAACAAACATTGCTTATGTTCCTGCTCTCAGGCGCATTAATACTGACTTTGCTTTTTGCTGGTTATGCCAATGTCGGCAAGCCAACGACGGATACCCTGATTACTTGGCTGGGCTCCGATCCATCCTGTGATTTACAACAAAAAAACTGTAGTTTACTGACGCCAGATGGTGCTCAGATCAGCTTGCTTATTGCCAATCGTCCAATTCCCATGGTCAAACCTTTTCAGATTAAGGTGCAAGTGAGTAATATGGATGTGCAGGAAGTTGCTGTTGATTTTAAGGGTATTGGCATGGATATGGGGCCGAATAATATTACTCTTGAGCAATTAACGCCGGGTGAGTTTTCTGGTACAGGCATTTTACCGGTTTGTGTCCGAAACCACATGGAATGGCGTGCAGATGTTTATATTAAAACCGCCAAGGGTATTGTGGTCGCCCCCTTTCTATTTGCCAGCTCACATTAGCTCACATTTAGAGCAGTCTAATCTCTGCGAATATTTTTGACGTTATCATAAAATACATTGTCTTCACGCTCTTCATAAGTTTTTCGTTCCAACTGACGTTTTTTGTAGAGCTTAATACCAAGAAAAATGAATACAATGATGATTATAGCTAAATAGAAAAGTTGACCTGCCATAGAAAAAATTAACCCCGTTATTTTTTATCTTATCCTATCTTTTACTTTATTCCATATTGCGCAACAGACAAATAATATGCCTCGAACAAGATAATTAACTGTAAGAGGAGCGGGGCGCTTCGATAGATGAGAAAAATTAACTTTTGTTATCGAATTACAATTTTTGGACTTCATACCTGAACAATACTAGAAGTAACGCCTCAAAAGATAGGAAATTGTCAGTGACAGTAAAAAATAAAATTGTTTTATAGTGATTTGGCTTCGACTCAGGTTTCTTCGCTAAGACTTACTTTTGAACTACTTTATTGATTGCGTTTGGATTGATTGTAGCTGGTTGAAAAATAAATGGTACCGATGGGCGGACTCGAACCGCCACGCTATTGCTAGCGGGGGATTTTGAATCCCCTATGTCTACCAATTCCATCACATCGGCATTTAATTGGAAGCACTATTATAGGGAATTATATTTATCTGACAAGTTTTATCTCTGGTTTTTAGTAGAATATCTCGTTTAGATGGTGGTTATTAGGCCGTTATGAATGCTCTTCGCGTTTATATTTGTTAAAATGCCGTCCTATGAATTTATCTGAATTTAATTTTGACCTACCTGAAGAGTTAATTGCCCAATATCCCTTGGCTGAGAGGACGGATAGCCGTTTGCTCTGTTTGGAGGGTGATATGGGGCATTTGACGGATCGTATCTTTAAATCATTGCCGGAATTATTACACGCCGGTGACTTGTTAGTTTTTAATAATACCGAGGTTATTCCGGCGCGCTTGTTTGGCCGTAAAAGCACAGGTGGTAAATTAGAAGTGTTGGTTGAGCGAGTATTGGATGAGCAATCCTTTTTAGCACAAATACGCGCCAGTAAGTCACCGAAAGTAGGTGCTGTGCTGGAACTAGGCATTGATGCTGAAAATGGGGATAGCTTTCAGGTGACGATGCTTGCCCGTGAAGGGGACTTATTTCATCTGCAATTGCTGGATGCAAAAGAACAAACGGTATTTTCTGTGCTGGATCAATTCGGTCACATGCCTCTACCACCTTATGTGGAGAGGGATGATGATAAAAATGACTTGCAGCGTTACCAAACGGTTTATGCGAAAGAAAAGGGGGCTGTGGCAGCACCGACAGCAGGTTTGCATTTTGACGAAGCCTTATTGGCATTACTTGCTGAACAGGGCATAGAATCTGCCTGGGTAACCTTACATGTCGGGGCAGGTACATTTCAGCCGGTTAGAGTAGACAATATTCTGGATCATAAAATGCACTCTGAATATGTTGATGTACCTGCTGAAACAGTTGCTAAAATAACACAAACCCATGCCAATGGTGGGCGAGTCATTGCCGTAGGGACAACCGCAATGAGAAGTCTTGAAAGTGCCTCAATGAATGGCAGTATTGCTGAATTTCATAGTGATACTGATATTTTTATCTATCCGGGCTATGAATTCAAAACGGTGGATGCCATGGTGACCAATTTTCATTTGCCGCAAAGCACTTTGATTATGTTGATCAGTGCTTTCGCTGGGCTGGAGAATGTTAAAAAGGCTTACCAGCATGCTATTGCCGAAAAATATCGTTTTTTCAGTTACGGTGATGCCATGTTTATTACTCCAAAGAGTGCTCGATTGGATAAGCATAAGGTTTAGACACGTAATAAGCTTAATTATTATACGTTAAAGAAAGGTTGTATCTGTATTATGAAATTTGATTTGTTCACCACCGATGGCACGGCACGAAGAGGCGCGATGACGTTTCCTCGCGGCACGATTCAAACGCCTGCTTTTATGCCAGTCGGCACTGTTGCCACAGTAAAGTCCATGACGCCAGAAGATGTGCAAAGCATTGGTGCAGAGATTATTTTGGGTAATACCTTTCACCTCTTTCTCAGACCGGGTATGGAGGTTATTAAGGCACATGATGGCCTGCATAATTTTATGCACTGGCATAAACCTATTTTAACTGATTCGGGTGGTTTTCAAGTGTTTAGCTTGGGTAAATTACGTAAAATCAGCGAAAAAGGGGTGACATTCGCCTCGCCCATTGATGGACGAAAAGTTTTTATGGGACCAGAAGAATCTATGCAGGTGCAACGAATTCTGGGCTCTGATATTGCGATGATTTTTGATGAATGTACGCCATATCCGGCGACTCATGAAGAAGCAAAAGTTTCGATGGAGCTTTCCCTGCTTTGGGCACAGCGTTCTAAAGATGAGTTTTTCTCGGCCTCATTAGCCCCTAAAGGGGATGATAGTGCTGCCTTGTTTGGTATTATTCAGGGGGGCATGTATCCAGAGCTACGTGATGTTTCCCTGAAGGCATTGACGGATATTGATTTTGATGGTTTTGCGATTGGCGGTTTATCAGTCGGCGAGCCAAAAGAAGAGATGATTAAAATTTTAGAACATACGACGCCACAGATGCCACAGGATAAGCCGCGTTATCTGATGGGGGTTGGCCGCCCGGAAGATCTCGTTGAAGGAGTACGTCGGGGCATTGATATGTTTGATTGTGTTATGCCGACACGTAATGCCCGTAATGGCCATTTATTTACCCATCAGGGCGTGGTTAAAATTCGTAATCAAAAGCATCAGTTCGATACGCGCCCTCTGGATGAAACTTGTCAGTGTTATACCTGTCAAAACTACTCGCGTTCCTATCTGCGTCACTTGGATAAAACCAATGAAATGCTCGGCTCGCATTTGAATACCCTGCATAATCTTTTTTATTATCAGGAGCTGATGCAAGGTATGAGAGATGCGATAGCGGCACATCGTTTTGATGACTTTGTTGATGAATTTTATGCTAAGCGAGAACCGGCGAGCTAAATAGAATGTGTAAAATGTGCTAGGTGCTTTCCCTAAGTTAGGGAAAGTCCCTTGAATTTGTGACATAATAGCGCCACTTTATAGGCTGTAAAGCTGTATAACAAAATAAAATTAAGCAAAAATTTAGTAATAATTAAGTAAATTGAGGATATACAATGAGTTTTTTTATCGAAGATGCCATAGCAGAAGGTGGCGCGGCCGCCTCAGGTGCGCCTGATTTAATTTCACAACTAATGGTTTTTGGCGGAATTTTTCTAATTTTCTATTTGCTGTTCATTCGTCCTCAAAACAAGAAAATGAAAGAACACAAGCAAATGGTAGAAGCGCTGGTCAAGGGTGATGAAGTTGTGACCAATGGTGGTATCTTGGGTAAAGTTGTTGCCCTGCATGATAGTTTTGTGACTTTAGAAGTTTCTCGTGATGTGATGGTGAATGTACAACGTTCAGCTGTAGGCGCTATTCAGCCTAAAGGCACTATTAAGAGCATTAAAGACTAATTAATCTGCTTTGCAAAATGTGCAGCAAATGATTTGTTGCACATTATTATCGATCAAATAAAGAAAACAATATGCTAAATCATTACCCTATTTGGAAATACCTGTTAATCCTTCTGGTGATTGTGGCCAGTGCTTTTTACGCTTTACCGAATCTTTATGGTGAAGATCCTGCCTTACAAGTGGCTGCTTCAGCCCGAGGCGTTGAAGTTGATGGTCAAACCCTGAGCCGTGTGGCAAAGAAATTTGAAAGCGAGGGCATACAATATCGCAATGCCAAGCTATTAAGTACCGGCTTGTTATTCCGTTTTGCCAATAAGGCCGAACAGGAGAAAGCAAAAAAGGTGGCAGAAAAAGAGCTGGGTGATGATTACGCAGTAGCACTCAATTTAGCGACAGCCACACCCCAGTGGTTGTTGGATATGAACGCTGAACCCATGTATCTAGGATTGGATTTACGTGGTGGTGTTTACTTCCTGATGCAGGTAGATATGGAAGCTGCCGTCATCAAATCAGTCAATACTTATGTGAGCGACTCGCGCTCGATTTTGCGTAAGGCTAAGGTACGTTATTTAGGTAGCAAGCGAGTGGCGAATGATATTGTCATTCGTTTTAAATCCGCTGACTTACGTGAAAAAGGCTATGAAATTCTGCGCCGTGATATGCGTGACCTGAGTTTCACTGAAAAAGAAAGTGGCAGCACATTTATGTTGCAAGGTCGTCTGAGCGAAGCGAAGCTGAAAGAATTAAAACTGTTTGCCCTGAAACAAAATATCACCACGCTAAGAAAACGTATTGATGAAAAATTTCATGGCCTAGTCGAGCCAATTATTCAACAACAGGGTGATGATCGTATTGTCATTCAATTGCCGGGCATTCAGGATACTGCGGGTGCTAAGGATATTCTGGGCGCAACTGCGACCTTAGAATACCGTGCCGTTGATGAAGAGCATACGGTAGAACAAGCTTTAAATGGTCGTGTGCCTGCGGGCTCAAAAATCTACTATACCCGTGAACGTCATGAAGGCAGTCGGGTGATTCCTTCTGTGCCGGTATTACTGAAAAAACGTGTCATTGTTACGGGTGAACATGTTACCAATGCGCAAGCTGGTATCGATCCGGATTCGGGTGGTGCGAAAGTAAATGTTTCTTTGGATGGCTATGGTGGTAAGCGTATGGGTGCTTTCACCAAGGAAAGCGTTGGCAAGCGTATGGCGGTCGTTTATCTGGAAACAAAACAAGAAACCATGTTGGATAAGCAGGGCAATATTGTTAGAGATGAAAATGGTAAGGCGAAAGTTAAGCGCCATACCACTGAGGAAGTGATCAGTAATGCGGTTATTCGTGGACACTTCTCTAATCGCTTTGAAACCACTGGACTTGATAGTGTCCAGGAAGCGAATGACCTTTCACTCTTACTCAGAGCGGGCGCATTGGCCGCGCCGGTTTATATCATTGAAGAACGTACGATTGGTCCAAGTTTGGGACAGGACAATATTGATAAAGGTTTTAGCTCGGTCATTATTGGTTTTATAGCGGTCTTATTCTTTATGGCATTTTGGTATCGCAAATTTGGCATGATTGCTAATCTGGCGCTGGGCTTGAATCTAATTATTATCGTTGCAGTATTATCTTTATTACAAGCCACTCTGACCTTGCCGGGTATTGCCGGTATCGTACTAACAGTCGGTATGGCGGTTGATGCCAATGTCTTAATTTTTGAGCGTATTCGAGAAGAATTGCGTAATGGTAATTCACCTCAGAACAGTATTCATTCAGGCTATGAAAAAGCTCTGATGACAATTGCTGATGCTAATATTACGACATTGATCGCGGCCTTTGTCCTTTTTGTTGTCGGCACAGGCCCCATCAAAGGCTTCGCTGTCACTTTATCCATCGGTATTATGACCTCTATGTTTACCGCTATTATGGTGACGCGCGCAGTGGTTAATTTATCCTATGGTGGCAAGCGTATTAAAGATATTTCTATTTAATATCTTTCTAATTAATACCTTTGCTATTCGAATCTTACATAAAACATAAACGTAAAAATATAAAACTATGCAAATATTGACAGATACACATATTAATTTCATGGCACAGCGTAAAGTCGCCATGCTTATTTCTGCTGTTTTAATCGTGATTTCATTGGTATCATTAGCCACTCGCGGCCTGCAGTTTGGCTTGGACTTTACAGGGGGCACTTTACTAGAAGTTGCTTATCCTGCTGATGTGAAACTTGCGCCCATTCGAGATGCTCTGCACAGCAACGATTTTAAAGATGCTATTGTGCAGCATTTTGGTACTGAACATGAAGTGCTGGTACGAGTTGCACCCAGAGAAGGCCTATCCAATGCTGATATTTCAACGCATTTGTTTGAGCTGCTTCGAGAGCAAAATTCAGCGGTAGAAAATCGTCGGGTAGAATTTGTCGGACCTCAAGTGGGTGAAGAACTGACTGAAACAGGTGGCATTGCGATGCTGGCGGCTTTAGTGTGTATCTTAATTTATGTTGCCCTGCGTTTTGAATACCGTTTTGCTTTGGGCTCGGTGGCTGCTTTGGCACACGATGTTATCATTGTGCTCGGTTTGTTTTCTGTCTTTGGTATTGAATTTGATTTAACGGTTTTGGCTGCTGTGTTGGCGGTGATTGGTTATTCCTTGAATGATACCATTGTGGTCTTTGACCGTATCCGTGAAAACTTTCGTAAAATTCGCAAGGGTGATGCGATTGATGTGATTGATGCCTCATTAAATCAGACCTTGTCTCGGACATTAATTACTTCCTTAACGACCCTCTTAGTATTGTTTGCTTTGTTTGTTTTCGGTGGGGAATTAATTCATGGTTTTGCAACGGCATTACTTGCCGGTGTTTTAATTGGAACCTACTCATCGGTTTATGTTGCCAGTACCGTATTAGTGGCAATGAATGTCAGTAAAGAAGATCTTGCACCAGTGAAAAAAGAAGGTGAGCAGGAAGAAGAGGTTTACGAAGAAGTATAAGTCATTTCAATATAGCTAAATGCCTCACTGAGCCTTGAAAAAATTACCCTTGGGGTATTTTCAAGGATTATTCTAGGATTATAGGTATATCACATTATTTTCTTGGTATGTTGGTTAGAATGGTATTTTAACCACTCCAGAATAGATTTTATTCTGCTCTGAAAAGAGGACATGCTATGAAACCATCAGCACTGAACGCCATAAAATATCTCTCATACAGCTTGTTTGTTAGCCTGAGTGCCAGCCACTTTGTTGTTGCTCAAAGCGTATCTCAAGGTGAGCAAATACAAGAAAAAATACATCAACAAGAAAAATCCTATCATTCTCAGCAGCAAAAATTAATGGCACTGGATAACAAGCAAGATACCTTGCAAGAAAAACAAAGCCAAAGAGAAAATGAACTTCGGAAGAAAGAGCAGAAACGGTTGTCGCAAGAAAAAAATGCTTATTTAAGCACTGTTGCTGATCAAGAAGCTGACGAATTGGCAGAAAAAGAAGCACTAGAAACAATGTCCCAGCCGGAAATGGAGACCGCTTATGAAAAAGAGCAGAAGTTTAAGCAGTATGATGATAGGTTAGAGATGCAGGGGAGCTATTAGAAAGGAGAGTTATTAGAAGTCGTTATTTAAGCGTTATCTTAATGGGTTTTAATGTAAACGTCAATTAAAACCCACGTTCACAATAAGCTTCAGTTAGCTCAAACTATGATCTTCAATTCGTAATTTGGAGATACAAATGAGCAACCATTCAAAAGATGCTTCGATGAAGCAACACATAGAGGCCTGCCAAGCCAGTAACTTAAGCCAGGCAGTTTATTGTCAACAACATAAGATACCCTCTCATATTTTTAGCTATTATCGAAAGAAGTTGGGTTATGTTAGCTCATCAAAACAGGTCAACACCAACAATCAACTCATTCCCATTAATTTACTGGCCAATTCCCCCACAAGCAATGCAATTAAAGTAAGCCATACCAATGGTTTCAGTTTGGAAATCAATTCTGATACGAACCTGAATCAGCTCAAGTCCATTCTGGATTTGCTCAGGACTGTTTCATGATAACGGGCATCACAGTCAATCAGGTTTATCTGGTTTCTGGTGTTACCGATATGAGAAAAGCAACCAATGGGCTATCACTGATTGTCTCAGAGCAATTGGAACACAATCCCTTTGATGGCAGTGTCTTTGTTTTTTGTAATCGTCAGCGAGATAAACTTAAAATACTGTACTGGGAGCGTAATGGTTTCTGGCTTTACTATCGTACACTTGAAAAGGGAAATTCCAGTGGCCGATGGAAAAAGAACAACCCACTCTTTCGTTAACACTGAGAGAATTACAGTGGTTACTGGATGGTTTATCTTGCACACAACACCATGCTCACCCTGAAATTCATGGTCTGGAAAACAACTAAAAAAGTCCCTTTAGATGCGCATTAAACAGAATAAATACAAGCATTTAACGCTCATTTTTAGTATAATATAACGCATGAGTTCAACAGACAAAATACTACCAGAAGAGATACCAACGCTCAAAAACAGGGTGCTTGAACTCCAGTCAAAAGTGGACTGGTATGAGGAACAATTTCGTCTGTTGCAACATAAACGGTTTGGTACTTCCAGTGAAAAAGTTCACCCCGACTTCTTTAATGAGGCAGAAACGTTCGCCGAAGAAGCACCGGAAGTCCGTGAAACCATTACTTATGAGCGTAAAAAGCCCGGTCGTAAGCCTTTACCTAAAGACCTACCTCGTAAAGTTGTTCGTCATGAGTTATCTGAAGCAGAACAAGTCTGTGACTGCGGTCATCACTTGCATGAAATTGGTGAAGAGACCTCAGAGCAACTGGAAATTGTTCCTGCTCAGGTATATGTTGTAGAACATGTTCAGGTTAAATATGCCTGTCGTGCTTGTGAGGAAGGCGTTAAAACTGCTCCTAAGCCTGCACAGCCCATTCCTAGAAGTTTTGCATCACCCAGCCTGCTGGCCTATATCATTGTTTCTAAATTCCTAGACAGCTTGCCTCTCTATCGACAGGAAGCGATATTTAAACGCTATAAGATAACACTTTCCAGAGCCAGTATGTCCAACTGGGTGCTTAAATCAGCTGAATTACTCAAACCCTTTTATAATCGGTTGTTGTATTATCTCATTAGGCAGAAAATCATCCAGGCCGATGAAACAACGATGCGAGTGATCCATGATGGACGTGAGAATTGCCCTAAATCTTATATGTGGCTCTATCAAAGTGGCGGCTATCATTCCAAGTGTCCCATTGTTTTGTATGAGTATCAGCCTACTCGTGCAGGCCAACATGCCAAAACCTTTTTAACGGGGTTTTCAGGTTACCTGCAAACGGATGGCTTTCCGGTTATCATATATTCGAAAATGAGAACAGTGAAGTCACTTTATTAGGCTGCATGGCACATGCTCGTCGCAAGTTCCATGATGCCTTAAAAGCATTACCCAAGAACAGTCAGAAAAAGCCTGGCATGGTACAAATGGCGATCAGTAAAATTGCTAAATTGTATGCGATTGAAAAACAAATCAAACCGCTCAATGCTGAACAACGTTACCTGATCCGTCAGGAAAAAAGCAAACCACTACTGGATGACTTTAAAAAGTGGTGTGATGATAAAGTGACTAAAACAACAAAAGACAGTAAGTTGGGTGTCGCTATTCGTTATGTGATCAATCAATGGAAGTATCTGACTGTCTATCTTGAAGAGGGCAACCTCCAGATTGATAATAATATGGCAGAGCGGCGGATCAAACCCTTTGTGATTGGGCGCAAAAACTGGGTCATGAACCAAAATCCTCGTGGTGCTGAGGCCAGTGCTATTTTATATTCAATCGTGCAAACAGCGAAAGCAAACAACCTAGAGCCCTTTGCCTTTTTAACACACATTCTGACTGAGTTACCTAAGCTGGGCAGGCATTATGATGATGAGGCTTTAGAGCAATTGTTGCCATGGAATTTGACTGAAAAAATTCAGCCTTTAAATAAAGTGGAATGATACGTCAACGTGGGAAGTTTTGACGTATACTAATAATCTATATATCAATTCATTGATTCCATTATTGTCGTTGGGACGTAACCTAGATGAAATACGTGAAATGTTAGATGGAGATAGTGATAACTCCTCCTTGATTAGGGACTTAATGAATTTTTCAGAGAGAGTGAACAAGCCAGAACTATCAGAGAATTATTACGATTTTGATGGCACGATTGAAACCTTTCCAGAAATTGCTAAGAAGATTAATAATGGTACTTTTTTTGAAACTAATTTGAGTGCTTACTATTTGCTCAGGAAATTAGACATAGATTATGCTCGTTATCGGGAATATCCAAGACCTTAGGTATGAAAATGAATAAATTATTAATTAATATTTTTCTTGTGTTTTTAATGGCTGTAAATATTAGTTTTGCCAAAATTGTGACAGATGATCCAATTGAGCAGGCAGCTATTGAAGCACTTTTGAAAGATGCAAAACTTGGCTGGAATGAAATAAAGCTGACTAAAAACTTAATTGTTGAAGGCCGAAGAAATGGCATACTTTTAGTGCATAGAAAAGGACGGGATAAAAGATGGAAGATAACGAATATTAGTGATAAAAGAATTTATTTTGATATTAAGGGGAATGTAATTGCTATAAATCTAAATAATACTAAATTTAAGAATCTCTCATTAATTAATTCTTTTAAATCTCTGATTCATTTTTCTTGTAAATGTAGAAGTCTTAAGGAATTTAAAAAAATTGAAGGGTTAGTTTCTTTAGAAGGTCTTGATTTTCATCTTTCGAAAATAACTAAAATAGGTGTGCTTAAAAATCTACCCAAATTGATACTTTTAGATTTGGAAAGAACTTATATTTCAAAAATAGAAAATCTTGATGGTATTCCTTCTTTGAAATTTCTTATGTTGAAAGGTACCGACATAAGAAAGCTTGAGGGATTAGACAGCTTAATAAACTTGGAAGTCTTGAGTTTAGATGCAAGTAATGATAGTGACAGAAAAATAATAAAAATTGAAAATATTGGAAATCTTGAAAATTTAAAAAACTGGAAATTAGATTTCATAAAGTTGAAAAGTTAGAAGGATTGGAAACCTTGGTTTCACTCGAAGATTTAACCTTACTTGATTACAGTGCCGACAAGCCTTATTTAAATGGAAATTTCCTGATGGATTTGTTTGCCCAGAGTGTGGCAATAAGACTTATTGCACTCTAGAACATCGCCATCTTTATCAGTGCCACCATTGTCATCATCAGACATCAGCAACCTGTGGGACAATATTTGATAGTACCAAACTGCCTTTATCTAAGTGGTTTTTAGCGATTTGTCAAGACAGCTTTCTCAAATATTAAGATATAATTCTGTTGGTTATTTATAGTATTATTTCTTATCCACATATCCACAGGTCTGCCAGTAGTCCAGAGACGCTTGCGATATATCTCAGGGCTACTGGCTTGGCCTGTGGATATGTGGACAAGGCGGTTGCCAGTAAAGTTGATTATCCTCTCATCATGCTGCCCGTTTTAAGTCTGGAACAACTTCTTTCATCACGCCATAGATCTCGCAGGCGTTTTTCCACCGTGTGTACTGTGTGGTCGTTCATGGTTGTAAAACTCAAAATATTCCTTTAATGAGCTCTTTAGCTCATCAATACTTTGGTAATCCTTGAGGTAAATTTCCTCATATTTTACACTTCGCCAGAGTCGTTCAATCATAATGTTATCCATTGCTCTGCCTTTGCCGTCCATGCTGATTTTTATATCATTGGCCTTTAGAACACCTGTAAATGCTCTGCTAGTATATTGAGCACCTTGATCCGTATTGAAGATTTCTGGCTTTCCATATCGTCGCAGTGCTGTTTCCAGACTACTGATACAAAAGCTTTCTTCCATGCTGGTTGACACTTCCCAGGACAGCACAAAACGGCTACTCCAGTCCATAACAGCACTTAGGTAGACAAATCCATGTGGCATCCGTAAATACGTGATATCTGTGCACCAAACCTGGTTATTCCTATTAATATCAATTCCTTTGAGCAAATATGGATAGAGGTTATTTACTTTGCAAGGCTTGCTGGTATTGGGTTTTGGTGCCACTGAAACCAATCCCATGATCCGCATAAGCCGTTGAACTTTTTACGATTAATTTTATAACATTTCAATCTTAATGCATTACGAATTTGACGACTGCCATAGAATGGATGTTTTATGTACAACTCATCAATCAAATTCATTAATGTTAAATCTTTATTTTGCAGAGGCTTTTTAGGTTGATAGTAATAGCTTGAACGGTTCAGGCCGATAAGCTCACATTGTTTTTGATGCTCAACTGAGGGTGCTCTTTTTCTATGCAACACCGCTTTTCTGCTCTACTCAGTTGAACATCTTCAACTTTTTTGACAGCCAGTCAGCCTCTACTTTTAGTTGACCTATTTGGCTGTACAGGTGTTCTTTTTCCTTTTCATGTTCAGCATCTTTATTCTCTAATTTTTTTTTGAAAAAGTATCGGCTGCACCATCAAGCATCTGCTTTTTCCAGCTATTGACCTGGGTGGTGTGCACTTCAAATTCTGACGCAATTTCTGCGACTGTTTTTTGACCTTTCAAAGCCTCAATGGCTACTTTTGCTTTAAATTTGTTGTTGAATGTTTTTCTTTTTGTGCTCATTTTTTGTTCCCCGTTAGGTTAGCTCTTATATCTTAACCTATTGTCCAGTTTTCGGGGTCCACTATATTAAATGGGAAATGATTGACTGTAAACAATCACCTTCATCTTTTATGTCTGGCAGTGTCAGAATAAGCCCAATTATTCTATCGTTATTTGGCCATCAAATTGGCTAGGTCGCGTCTGACAGATTGTGCTAGCTCATTATCATTGGGCGCAATCATATTGGTAATGGTAATAATCGTATACGTCAAAACTTCCCACGTTGACGTATCATTCCACTTTATTTAAAGGCTGAATTTTTTCAGTCAAATTCCATGGCAACAATTGCTCTAAAGCCTCATCATCATAATGCCTGCCCAGCTTAGGTAACTCAGTCAGAATGTGTGTTAAAAAGGCAAAGGGCTCTAGGTTGTTTGCTTTCGCTGTTTGCACGATTGAATATAAAATAGCACTGGCCTCAGCACCACGAGGATTTTGGTTCATGACCCAGTTTTTGCGCCCAATCACAAAGGGTTTGATCCGCCGCTCTGCCATATTATTATCAATCTGGAGGTTGCCCTCTTCAAGATAGACAGTCAGATACTTCCATTGATTGATCACATAACGAATAGCGACACCCAACTTACTGTCTTTTGTTGTTTTAGTCACTTTATCATCACACCACTTTTTAAAGTCATCCAGTAGTGGTTTGCTTTTTTTCCTGACGGATCAGGTAACGTTGTTCAGCATTGAGCGGTTTGATTTGTTTTCAATCGCATACAATTTAGCAATTTTACTGATCGCCATTTGTACCATGCCAGGCTTTTTCTGACTGTTCTGGTAATGCTTTTAAGGCATCATGGAACTTGCGACGAGCATGTGCCATGCAGCCTAATAAAGTGACTTCACTGTTCTCATTTTCGAATATATGATAACCGGGAAAGCCATCCGTTTGCAGGTAACCTGAAAACCCCGTTAAAAAGGTTTTGGCATGTTGGCCTGCACGAGTAGGCTGATACTCATACAAAACAATGGGACACTTGGAATGATAGCCGCCACTTTGATAGAGCCACATATAAGATTTAGGGCAATTCTCACGTCCATCATGGATCACTCGCATCGTTGTTTCATCGGCCTGGATGATTTTCTGCCTAATGAGATAATACAACAACCGATTATAAAAGGGTTTGAGTAATTCGTATACGTCAAAACTTCCCACGTTGACGTATCATTCCACTTTATTTAAAGGCTGAATTTTTTCAGTCAAATTCCATGGCAACAATTGCTCTAAAGCCTCATCATCATAATGCCTGCCCAGCTTAGGTAACTCAGTCAGAATGTGTGTTAAAAAGGCAAAGGGCTCTAGGTTGTTTGCTTTCGCTGTTTGCACGATTGAATATAAAATAGCACTGGCCTCAGCACCACGAGGATTTTGGTTCATGACCCAGTTTTTGCGCCCAATCACAAAGGGTTTGATCCGCCGCTCTGCCATATTATTATCAATCTGGAGGTTGCCCTCTTCAAGATAGACAGTCAGATACTTCCATTGATTGATCACATAACGAATAGCGACACCCAACTTACTGTCTTTTGTTGTTTTAGTCACTTTATCATCACACCACTTTTTAAAGTCATCCAGTAGTGGTTTGCTTTTTTTCCTGACGGATCAGGTAACGTTGTTCAGCATTGAGCGGTTTGATTTGTTTTTCAATCGCATACAATTTAGCAATTTTACTGATCGCCATTTGTACCATGCCAGGCTTTTTTCTGACTGTTCTTGGGTAATGCTTTTAAGGCATCATGGAACTTGCGACGAGCATGTGCCATGCAGCCTAATAAAGTGACTTCACTGTTCTCATTTTCGAATATATGATAACCGGGAAAGCCATCCGTTTGCAGGTAACCTGAAAACCCCGTTAAAAAGGTTTTGGCATGTTGGCCTGCACGAGTAGGCTGATACTCATACAAAACAATGGGACACTTGGAATGATAGCCGCCACTTTGATAGAGCCACATATAAGATTTAGGGCAATTCTCACGTCCATCATGGATCACTGCATCGTTGTTTCATCGGCCTGGATGATTTTCTGCCTAATGAGATAATACAACAACCGATTATAAAAGGGTTTGAGTAATTCAGCTGATTTAAGCACCCAGTTGGACATACTGGCTCTGGAAAGTGTTATCTTATAGCGTTTAAATATCGCTTCCTGTCGATAGAGAGGCAAGCTGTCTAGGAATTTAGAAACAATGATATAGGCCAGCAGGCTGGGTGATGCAAAACTTCTAGGAATGGGCTGTGCAGGCTTAGGAGCAGTTTTAACGCCTTCCTCACAAGCACGACAGGCATATTTAACCTGAACATGTTCTACAACATATACCTGAGCAGGAACAATTTCCAGTTGCTCTGAGGTCTCTTCACCAATTTCATGCAAGTGATGACCGCAGTCACAGACTTGTTCTGCTTCAGATAACTCATGACGAACAACTTTACGAGGTAGGTCTTTAGGTAAAGGCTTACGACCGGGCTTTTTACGCTCATAAGTAATGGTTTCACGGACTTCCGGTGCTTCTTCGGCGAACGTTTCTGCCTCATTAAAGAAGTCGGGGTGGGCTTCTTTTTCACTGGAAGTACCAAACCGTTTGTGTTGCAACAGACGAAATTGTTCCTCATACCAGTCCACTTTTGACTGGAGTTCAAGCACCCTGTTTTTGAGCGTTGGTATCTCTTCTGGTAGTATTTTGTCTGTTGAACTCATGCGTTATATTATACTAAAAATGAGCGTTAAATGCTTGTATTTATTCTGTTTAATGCGCATCTAAAGGGACTTTTTTAGTTGTTTTCCAGACCATGAATTTCAGGGTGAGCATGGTGTTGTGTGCAAGATAAACCATCCAGTAACCACTGTAATTCTCTCAGTGTTAACGAAAGAGTGGGTTGTTCTTTTTCCATCGGCCACTGGAATTTCCCTTTTCAAGTGTACGATAGTAAAGCCAGAAACCATTACGCTCCCAGTACAGTATTTTAAGTTTATCTCGCTGACGATTACAAAAACAAAGACACTGCCATCAAAGGGATTGTGTTCCAATTGCTCTGAGACAATCAGTGATAGCCCATTGGTTGCTTTTCTCATATCGGTAACACCAGAAACCAGATAAACCTGATTGACTGTGATGCCCGTTATCATGAAACAGTCCTGAGCAAATCCAGAATGGACTTGAGCTGATTCAGGTTCGTATCAGAATTGATTTCCAAACTGAAACCATTGGTATGGCTTACTTTAATTGCATTGCTTGTGGGGGAATTGGCCAGTAAATTAATGGGAATGAGTTGATTGTTGGTGTTGACCTGTTTTGATGAGCTAACATAACCCAACTTCTTTCGATAATAGCTAAAAATATGAGAGGGTATCTTATGTTGTTGACAATAAACTGCCTGGCTTAAGTTACTGGCTTGGCAGGCCTCTATGTGTTGCTTCATCGAAGCATCTTTTGAATGGTTGCTCATTTGTATCTCCAAATTACGAATTGAAGATCATAGTTTGAGCTAACTGAAGCTTATTGTGAACGTGGGTTTTAATTGACGTTTACAGTAATTCAGCTGATTTAAGCACCCAGTTGGACATACTGGCTCTGGAAAGTGTTATCTTATAGCGTTTAAATATCGCTTCCTGTCGATAGAGAGGCAAGCTGTCTAGGAATTTAGAAACAATGATATAGGCCAGCAGGCTGGGTGATGCAAAACTTCTAGGAATGGGCTGTGCAGGCTTAGGAGCAGTTTTAACGCCTTCCTCACAAGCACGACAGGCATATTTAACCTGAACATGTTCTACAACATATACCTGAGCAGGAACAATTTCCAGTTGCTCTGAGGTCTCTTTAATGTGGCTATACTTAACCGGACACACAACTTAAAATAACTAAAAGATAAAAAGTGTGACCTAAAATGAATGATCAAACAAAAAACCGATCTCCTAAAACGGATAGAGAGAAAGAAAATGAAGCGCTTACTGAGCAGCTAAAAAACTGTTTGAAGACAGTCGCAAGACTTATGGAACCCGTCGTCTTAAAAAGAAAACTGGCTGAAAAAGGCGTTCATATAAGCCGCCGGAGAATTGGTCGATTAATGAAAAAAGCCGGTTTGTTTTGTAAAACGAAGAGACGCTTTAAAGCGACGACTAATTCCAAGCATAATAAGCGTATATCTCCAAATTTACTGGAAAGAGAGTTTACTGTCTCTCAACCTGATCGCTACTATGTGGGTGATATTACCTATATTGCCACCAAGGAAGGCTGGTTATATTTAGCGGTTGTCATTGACTTATTCTCTAGGCAAATTGTTGGCTGGTCGATGGATGAGCGAATGAAAGCCAAGCTAGTCAATGATGCTTTACTGATGGCCATATGGAAGCGTAAACCAATGGATGGATTGCTTTGGCATACTGACCGAGGTAGCCAATATGCCTCTGATAGTCATAGAAAAATATTGTCGGATCATAACATAATTCAGTCTATGAGCCGCAAAGGAAATTGCTGGGACAATGCTGTATCAGAGAGCTTCTTTCATAGTTTGAAAACTGAATTGACGCACCATTGTCGATTCAAAACCAGAGTAGAAGCAAAGCAGGCAATATTTGAATATATTGAGGTATTTTATAATCGGGAGCGACTTCATTCGGCTAATGATTATTTGTCACCAGTCGATTATGAAATACAGCAGGAAATAGCTTAAATCGATTGATTGAAGAGGGGTAAAAGGCGACATAAATGCCGCCCATTACCGTTGACGGCCATCGGCTCCTCAGCCTGTGCCGTGAAGATATTGTAACAGGATCATTACCGTTGTGAAAATACCTTGGGTGAATGGAACGGCTCTATCGTTCCAGAGGGCAAAGCCCTTTCTCTTCATCTGTTTAAAGTTAACATGAGAAACTAAAATGATAGGAAATACAAAATGACAAAAATCACTTGAAACAGCCAAAAAAATATTTAGAAAACTGTCCGGAAAAGTGTTGACACATCAAAGCTTTGTGTGGTCTTAGTTCGTTCTATTATTGCCGTAATCCTAGTCTTTCCCTGATACAAACTTAAAGGCTTATCACTAAAATCAAGTTTAACAGTTTCAGGCATGGGGTAGTGTATTTTTTTGAGCTGCCATTGACTATTGTCAGATAATTCAATTTTACTGGCGATGAGATTATCTTCTAATGGTTGGTTTGAGTTAATATGCCAGGGTTTTTTTATATTAATGTCAATGACTAATAAATACTCATCATTTGGTTGTTCTTTTAGCGAGGCAGTAACGACTAGCTTACCCCTAGCACCATAAACAGGTAGTTGATGCTCACCCTGACGTAATTCATGGGCGGCGATATGGAGACTGGAAAAAGCACTGGGTGTTTGCTTTGCATCACTGGCAAAGGCTGATAATATACGTTTGGCATCGTCCTTATATTTTTGTTCACCCGTTCTGCGGGCTAGTCGAAGCAACATTTTTGCTGCAATGGCATTGCCCGATGGCAGAATTTTATCAAAAGCGGATTTGTTACGAATGGGTAAGGGGGCTTTCTTATCAATCGCAGTCTTATAAAAACCGCCTTTTTTAGCATCCCATAGTTGTTGTCGCATCACCTCTAATAATTGTTGTGCACGTTGAAGCCAGAGTGTATTTTGAGTTGCGTCATAGAGGCCGATTAAGGCCTGCAAATAGAAAGCATAATCTTCTAATTGTGCCGGTTCTGAATTATTATGCTTAAAATTTACCCGATACCATGATTGTTGATCATCCTGAGCCATTTTCTGCCAAATGAAGTCAGCGGCTTTTTTCGCCACTGATAGGTATTCTGGGTGCTCTAAGGTTTGGCTAGCCTGTGTCAGAGCACTGATCATTAGCGCATTCCAACTCATAATGATTTTTTCGTCCCGATGGGGTTTGCTACGCTGATTGCGAGCCAGTAATAAGATGGAGCGCAGTTTATCCACATAAGGATAGAACTTTTCCTCCGGTATTTTGAAATCTTGAGCAAAACCAGCGAGTGATTGTGACAGATATAAAATATTATCCTGTTGTAACTCACCATAGGTATCGACAGCAAAAATTTCACGGGAAATTTCTTTATCTATTTGTTGCTCATTATTTTTCTCACTATTTTGCTTATAGTTGTAATCATTTAATACTTGTTCAAATTCACCCAATGTCCAAAGGTAATATTTACCTTCTTCACCTTCAGTATCTGCATCCAAAGCGGAATAAAAAACCCCTTCAGGTGAGTGTAATTCGCTTAAAACAAAGTCAAGTGTTTGCTTGGCCACGCGTAAGTAATTTTTATTGGCTGTGAGCTGGTGAGCTGATAAATACAAGGGCACTAATAAAGCCTGGTTATACAGCATTTTTTCAAAGTGAGGAATTTTCCAATAAGGGTCAGTGCTATAACGATGAAAGCCTCCACCTAATTGATCATAAATACCACCACGTGCCATATAGTCCAAACTGGTCGTCAAAGCAGTCAACGAATCATTGTTTTTTACATAATCATAGCGATAGCTATCATCTAAAAATAAGTCTAACCAAGGTTCACGAGGAAATTTCTGACTTTCACCAAAGCCACCATGATAACCATCAGTAAAACTCAATAAATCTTTAATTGCACGTCTTCTGAGTGGTTCATCTAATGAGCTACTCTGCTGATTGCTTTGACTGTGTTGATGCAAATCCTTAATTAATTGTTGAGCTTGCTGAGTTAATTCCTGTTGTTTGTTTTGCCAGTCATTGTTTTGTGTTTGTAACAATTGCTTAAACTCAGTGAAAGAATAATAACCCCCACCAAAAAAAGGTTCAGCATTGGGCGTTAAAAATAAACTCATTGGCCAGCCTTGCTGCCCCTGAAAATACTGCACCGCCATGGCATACAATTCATCAATATCAGGACGTCGCTCACGATCCACTTTAATGGCAATAAAATGTTGATTAATGAATTGCGCAATTTCAGGATTATCAAAACTTTCTTTTTCCATACGATGACACCAATGGCAGGTGGCATAGCCAATGGATAGAAAAATAGGCTTGTTTTCTCGTTGGGCTTTTTGTAAAGCCTCTTCACCCCAGGCAAACCAATTGATGGGATTATGGGCGTGTTGTAATAAGTAGGGCGAGTCTTCAAAGATCAAACGATTGATATAACAGGGCTGCTTTGTCCCACAAAAATGCTCAGTGTGAGCCTGATAATCGGAATTTTTAGCTTTATAGGCTTGTATCAGCTTATTTTCAAGTTGTGGTGTGATATCGGCTGCAAAGGGAAGTTTTTGTGCTAATGATTGAGAGAATATACCAATTAAAAAAATCACTAGACTGATAGAACAAATATTGTGGTTCATGGGTAGCTTCTTAAATAACGCTTCTTAAATAACGAGTGTTGAGATAACTATAACAAAATAAAAAGCGTTTTTAAAATTTCATAGACTGATACCGTTCGGGGCGTAGAGTGGGCACAAAAGACGTGCCCACGCTACGAAGCTAGCTTGGTTAAATGTTCATTTTTTGTACTTTATCTCATAAATGTTTTCTTAATCGCTTATGATATTAAAAAATAGCATGAATGTTTACTGGGGTAGTCGTTATGAAATACAAAAAAAAGCATCAGCATATCGTTGCAGCACTATTATTAGTCCCGTTCTTTATTGTTTTGAGCGGTACACAAGCAATTGCTGCAACGGCTGTATCAAACACGGGCATGACCAGTCATTTAAAACTGTCTATCATGACCACTGCCAATGACGTCATTGCCCCCTCAATTCCTAAGCAGCTCAAGTCAATATCGGCCAATAATAGCTCTCAAGTTATCATTCAATGGAATGCCGCCAGTGACAATATTGCGGTATCAGCCTATCGTGTTTACCGCAATGGACGCTTGTTAAGTAATGTCAGCAATGGTCAGCAATTGATTGATACCGATATTAGCCCCGGTCAAAGTTATGAATATCAGGTTTCAGCTATAGATGCGAAAAACAATGAATCTAAATTATCTGCGGCACTAAAAATCACAGTCAACTTTGATACGAAACTTTTAATTCCCTCAGAAGGTGGTGAAGGTAAAGCCTTTAATGATGGCGCATCATGGACACATTTTAATAAAGGTGCTGGCTTAATTTGGAAAAATAAAGGCGGTGATTATATCGATGCCAATGGCGTGGCTCAAGGCACAAGCCCTTGGGCTGAGCAAACCATTATTGATACCAATTCGACCAAGCCTATCATGTGGAATGTAACGACGTTAGTGCAAGCATGGAACAATCAAGACTACCCCAATCGAGGTTTTCATCTGCGTCAGGTGTCGGGTTCAACCGGCCCTGTTGATTATGTAACACAAGAGCATAGTGATAGTGCTTTACGCCCCTTGCTGACAGTCACGACAAAAAATTCAGGCACACTGACTTTTTCTCCGCAAGTGGATACTCACCTTACCTCCTATACTTCTACGCTGACAGCGGGTCAAGATACCGGTATGCGGGTGCGTAATAATACCAATAATATCATCTTATGGTTTGATCTAGAGTCACTGAAAGGCAAGCTCATCAGCAGCGCTGAATTAAAACTAACCACCACCGCACAATATACCAATAGTGATTCCGTGCATGGCCTATTCGCCGTGACCACGACACAATGGGATAATACTGCTCCGGTTCAGGGGTTGGCTGCACAGTATCCCAATGATAAAGGCATTGCCAATCATCCTGATGTGTATTTGCACGATTCATTTGATAGCAATGATGTCGTGGATGGAGGACAATATTTATCGCCTACGGCAACCGGTGGTCATGCCAAAAACTATTGGTCATGTGATGATTTATCCCCCGTTGGCCGACAAAAAGATGGCAGTCAATCGACTCCTGCACCCGGCATTCCCGGCTATAAAGCAATGGATAATGGCAATGCGCTCTGCCTGCGAATCAAATATGAAGACGGGCCTCCCAATACTCAGGGTTTGGGAAATTATGGGGTCAGTATTGGCGAGAAAGTAGGTAATTTTTCCAACCAGCAGCAAACCGACGAATTGTTTGTGCGGATCTACATCTTTCTCGGTGAAACCTGGGGTGAAAACATTAAACAACAAGGTGGCAAACGTCCTGGTGGTATCTCTGGACGACAAGTTAACACAGCCTATGCCGCAGGCTGGGGCGGTCGAACCACTAACGGCGCTAATGGTTGGTCTGCCCGTGGCGGTTATGCCGAAGAAGTTCCCTTTGGCAATAATCCATTAGAGGGCTATACCCCATTCACCACCTATTTATATCATGCCGATCAAAGTGGTGCTTATGGTGATGCTATCCGGTGGAACAAAACCCCCAATGGTTTGATCAAAAAAGGTCAATGGCATAGCATTGAGCAACAAGTCACCATGAATACCCGCGATGGCAAAAACATCAAAGGTTCATCCGGTGCCAAAGATGGCATAGTCCGAGGCTGGGTTGATGGTCGTTTGGTGTTTGAAAAAACCAATGTGCGTTTCACTGACATGGACTACATTAATATTGATGTCGCCGACTTTGGTTTATATTATGGCGGTGTTAAAAACACCCCCTATGATCAACACATGGCCATTGATAATATCGTGATTTCCAAATCCTATATCGGCCCGATGAAAAGGCAATAAGCTCAGGCTAATATAAATACTGTTTTACTTGCTCATAGTTTTCCAATACCAGTTGCTGTGCTTCGGGAGACTGTTCGGGGAGGCTGGGTGTCATGCGCAAATATTGCAAATAATAGTTGGCCAGTGCTGCCCGAGTCGTGATTTCTAAGGTTTGCTTCTTCATATTATAATCACGAGCAATAATACTTTGTTGAAATTCAGACAAACGTGGATCGGGAATAATGTTTAAGATAATGTGTGTGTTCCATGCGATATCACCCTCAACCCCATGCTCCGAAGGCAATACTACTTCGGGCACCGAACTAATACGAGACAAAACAAAATCACGATAATCATTGTTTTTTTCACAATGCGCACGTACATGCCAGCGATAACCCGAATACACCAATGAATGAGGAGTGATAACACGCCCTTCATCTGTGCCAGAGGTAAAAGATGAATACTGAATATCAAGTCGGTCAATCTGATAGATTGCAGCAATAATCGGGCGAATATTTTCAGGTACAATATGTCTTGCAGGTGAAAAAATGACTTCTGTATTAGCTGCCTCCATTTTCAAATAGCTGAGATGAGCGCTTAAATCATTGTTACTATTAAGCAATTGCATATATTCATCAAAAGAGCCCTTTGTCACAACGGGCTTAAAATTGTCAGTGGGCTTAAAACCTTTGAGGTGTTTGTCATAAACCAAATTCTCATCTGATATTTCAGTTCTATAACGTTCAATAATTTTCGAGCCCTGTTGACGTCCAATCGCAAACGCATTGACTAAATGAGTCGCTGTTAAACGACCTTCCCATAATGCCATGATTTCTATCAATTGATATTTGAGTAACAAACTTAAACTATAGGTTTCTTGATTACCCACAAAGCTCCGCCATATTTCGATAATTATACTATAATTATACTATAATTATACTATAATTATACTATAATTATACTATAATTATACTATAATTATACTATAATTAAAGTATAGATTATGTGTGGAGTAGAATGATGTCAAAAAATAAAATTCAGTTTCAAGAAGGTTATAGTTTATTTGAGCTTTTTAATGATTATGGCACTGACAAACAGTGCCGACAAGCCTTATTTAAATGGAAATTTCCTGATGGATTTGTTTGCCCAGAGTGTGGCAATAAGACTTATTGCACTCTAGAACATCGCCATCTTTATCAGTGCCACCATTGTCATCATCAGACATCAGCAACCTGTGGGACAATATTTGATAGTACCAAACTGCCTTTATCTAAGTGGTTTTTAGCGATTCATCTTATGACTCAATTGAAGACAGCGGTTTCAGCATTAGAATTAAAGAGACAGCTTAAGGTAAGCTACAATACAGCCTGGAGTATGAAACAAAAGATCATGCAGGTTATGAAAGAACGTGATGACAGTAAACCTTTATCAGGCATCATTCAAATTGATGATGCCTACTGGGGGGTGGTGAGCACAGAGGCGGCTCCAGAGGTCGTGGTTCAGAAAATAAAACACCGTTCGTTGCAGCCGTTTCTACTAATGAAGATGGACACCCGATTGCAATGAATTTAAATGTGCTTAAAGGGTTTAAATCCAGTGAAATAAAACGATGGGCACAAACTCATTTAACACCTGGAAGTACTGTTTACTCAGATGGGTTAAATTGTTTTCCTGCGGTTAAAGAAGCTGACTGTAAGCATGTTCCAATCGTCACGGGTGGTGGTGCGGCAAGTGTTGATAAAATTGAGTTTATCTGGGTTAACACTATGATAGGTAATATTAAAAACTCTATGAAGGGAAGCTATCATTCCATTAACTCAAAACATTTACCTCGGTATCTTGCTGAATTTTGTTATCGGTTTAATAGACGCTTTAACTTAAAAGACATGATGCCAAGGTTTTTATGCGTGGCGATGAAAACGCCACCTATGAATGGAAAGCTCCTAAAAATGGCGGAGCTTTATGGGTAATCAAGATAGGTTTTGTTGATATTATTTTTACCTGTCATTGCGCTTCCCGCTTAAATCGCTATTCCATAACAATACCCCACAATAATGGCATGTGCCTGAAAAAGCGACATGTCACTTTTTGCATCGTATACACCGACAATAAATAAGGATACTCTATCTTATAGCCTTATTAAATGAAAAAGGAAAAGAAAAAGGACAACATCATGCAAAATAGACGTTCACTACTAAAGAACTTTCTTAGTCTACCGCTGTTGTTTGGTTTCCAACAACAAAGTCAGGCATTACCGGTACAGAAAAAAACCGTATTAATTAACCGTTTTTCTATTGCGGGCTTTCAATACTATGATGGCCAATCATGCCTTAAAGAAATAAAGCAAAATGACGTCCTATTATTGTCAGAAGAACCGGATAATCAGTATGATAAATATGCGGTTGAAGTGTCATTCCAGAGTAAAAAGCTGGGTTATGTCCCCAGAACTGATAACAAACATATCAGTCGAATCCTACAGTCAGGAGGAAAATTAACTGTTAAGGTAGATGAGATTGATTCAGAAAAATATGCTTGGGATGCGGTCAGGGTGTTGGTTTATATGGAAGTTTGAATGGTTCAAGTTGCTGATTAAAAAGATAAAATTTAATGTTGAAGGCTGCAGATAAAATAGTGTGATATCTAAAAACTAATTTAGGATTAGAGAGACTGTAAAATTTGTCAAATTACAAAATAGATAGAATTAAAGTTGCACATGTAAAATTAAAAGAAAATGATGAATGGGATGAGCCACATATACTGGATGATCATTTGCGTTGTGTAAAAAAGTTAGCTGCAGAATTTGCCAAGGATATTGATCCTGATTGGGCAGTTTTGTCAGGGATTTGGCATGATTTGGGCAAATATCGAAAAAGATTTCAGGATTATATTCGCTTACAATCAGGCTATGAGCAAGAAAATGCGCATATTGAAAATGGTAAAAGAGCACCTCATTCAACGGCAGGGGCAATTCATTCGACTAAAATGTTACCTCTAGGCTTAGGCCATATTATTTCTTATTTGATTGCAGGTCACCATGCAGGTTTGCCTGATTGGGATGGTGGTAAAGGCAGTCTTAAATACCGGCTTGTAGATGGAATTGAAGAATATCAAGAAGCTCTGGCAGAAAATATACCTGTGGATATCCTGCATGGAGAATGTCCCGAACTACCTGAAGTAGCAAAATCAGTTGAAAGTATCTCTTTATGGATGAGAATATTGTTTTCCTGCTTGGTTGATGCGGATTTTCTGGATACAGAATTATATATGCAACCGAAAAAATCGGCACAAAGAAATACTGGTGCAAGCCTTGAGTTACTTCAAACTCGTTTTACATCTGAAATGGAAGTATTAAAGAAAAACAGTATTAAGTCTGAATTAAATAACATTCGAAATAATATTTTGCGTGAAAGTATGCTTGCCGCGCACTGGCAACCGGGGTTGTTTAGTTTAACGGTGCCGACAGGGGGAGGTAAAACACTATCTAGCCTGGCTTTTGCATTGGAACACGCTCGAATTCATAATAAGAAACGTGTTATTTATGCTATTCCATTTACCAGTATTATTGAACAAAATGCAGATGTATTTAGACGTTTTATCGGTGATGATGCCGTGTTGGAACATCATAGCAGCTTGGATGTTGCGCCTAACAAAGAAAATAACAAATCAAGATTGGCTGCCGAGAATTGGGATGTACCTTTAGTTGTGACCACTAATGTTCAATTATTTGAATCTTTATTTGCATCACGTACCAGCCGTTGTCGTAAACTACATAATTTGGTTAATAGTGTCATTATATTGGATGAGGCGCAACAAATTCCACGGGACTTTCACGCGCCTATTACACAGGTGATGCAGCAGTTATCTGAACACTTTGGTGTGACATGGGTGTTATGTACGGCAACACAACCTGTACTAACTGAGTCAAAAAATACCTTCGGACAGGTTTTATTAAAAGGTTTAAATAATGTTCGTGAAATTGTATCGAATCCGATTGAGCTTTCCATGCAATTAAAGCGCGTTGAAGTGAAGCTTCCAGCAGCGGATGAGCCAAAATTAAGTTGGGATGAATTGGCTCTTAAACTTAAAACAGAGGATAGTGTACTTACTATCGTAAATACCAGAAAGCAGGCTAGGAAACTTTTTGAATTACTGCCTGATGATAAAAATAATCTACACCTATCTGCAAATATGTGCGCACAGCATAGAACAGAAATAATTGAGCAAATTAAAGAACGATTAGAAGAAAGAAGAAATGGAGGTCAAAGGCCATTAAGAGTTATTAGTACGCAACTAATTGAAGCTGGGGTTGATGTGGATTTTCCTGTCGTTTATCGTGCAATGGCTGGGCTTGATTCAATTGCACAATCAGCAGGTCGTTGTAATCGAGAAGGTAAATTAAAAGAATTGGGTAAAGTGATTGTTTTTAAAGCTGAGCATCCATCTCCACCAGGTTTTTTGAAACAGGGTGAGGAAATAACCAGTGAATTAATAGCATCGGGTCAACTCGATGAACCATTGTCACCCAATAGTTTTGCAAAATATTTTTCATTGATGAATGCAAAAGGTGATAGAGATAAACATGGTATTTTGGATTTATTGAGGGCTAGTCAAAGCAGTGACGCACCTCTTGCTATTCAGTTTCGAACTGCGGCAGAAAAGTTTAGGTTAATTGATAACAATGGCGTGTCAATTATTGTGCCGTTCAAACCCGATGGCTCTGATTTAAGTCCGGTAGAGGGATGGATTGGTCAGCTTGAGGCAGATCCTTTGCAAAAATGGGTTTATAAAAAGCTACAACGCTATACTGTTTCAATAACAGAAAATATGGCTAAGCAATTTCAGGTAAATGGCTGTATTGATGTCAGAGCTGGATTGTTTGTACTACTTGATAGTTTTTATCATGTACTTTGGGGTGTTGATACACCGGATATATTGATTTCACCAGAAGATAGTGTGTTTTAAATTAGGGGGGGCTATGGGGTTTTGCTTAGAAGTGACAGGGGATTATGCCTGCTTTACTCGGCCAGAAATGAAAGTAGAGCGAGTTAGTTATGATGTGATTACACCGTCTGCTGCTCGGGCTATATTCGAAGCTGTTTTATGGAAGCCTGCGATTGAATGGCATATCCATAAAATTGAAGTCTTAAAACCGATTCGTTGGGTCAGTATTCGACGTAATGAGGTTGGTGCTGTATTACCTGTTGGCAATATTAATAAAGCCATGAAAGGAGGGGCATTACCTGCTTTATATGTTGAAGATGCTAGGCAACAAAGGGCGGGATTATTTCTAAAAAACGTGGCTTATCGACTTCATGGTAGCTTTTCATTAACAAAAAATGCAGGCGATTCTGATAACGTCGGTAAATTTGTGGAAATGTTTAAACGCAGAGCAAAGAAGGGGCAGTGTTTTAATCAACCTTACTTAGGTTGTAGAGAATTTTCCTGTGATTTCCGACTAATTGAGGAGCTTGAAAATGAAAACTCCACAATTGAGGAAAGCAGGGCACTAGGCTGGATGCTATATGATATGGATTATCAGCAATCAAATAATCCCATGCCATTATTTTTTAATGCTGTTATGAACAATGGTGTAATAGATGTGCCAGAAAAACAAAGTGATGAGGTTCGAGGATGATATTGCAAGCCTTATGTGATTACTATGATCGTAAGCAGGATGATTTACCTCCATTCGGCTTTGAAGAAAAAGCGATCCCCTTTATCGTTGTTATTGATGAAGCCGGTCAATTTATTCAACTAGATGATAATCGAGAAATAGAGGACGGTAAAACCACCATAAAGCCAGTCCGAGTACCAAAAGCATCAGGTAGAAGCGGTGCTAAATCTTATGAAACGGCATATTGTTTGTGGGATCACTATGGTTATATTGCTGCGCAACCCAAACTAGCAAAACCTGCAGATACGCCTAAAGAAAAAGAAATAGAAGATGCAAAAAAACAGCATAGAAGTTTTAAAAATCTAGTTTCTAATTTAAGTAGTGAACTATCTGAAGATTCTGGCGTTAAAGCCGTCGATTTATTTTTAAATTCAGAAAATGAAGTTGAAAAACTGAAAGCACACGAAACATGGAAGGAATGTTTGAAAATAAAAGGGTGCAATTTAACTTTTAGATTATCAGGGAATTCTCATTTAGTTTGTCAATCTCAACAGGTTATTAATTGGGTTGAGCGGCAAGCATTGCCTGAGTCTAGTGTGCACGATGGCTTTTGTTTAATTACAGGAAAAAAGAGTAAGATTGTTCGGTTGCATGATTCTGTGAGTGGTGTTAATCAAAAACCTGCACCCCTAGCGGCTATTAATGAGCCTGCATATACTTCATTTGGAAAAGATAAGGGGTTTAATTTTCCCGTTAGTGCAGAATCTTCTTTTAAATATGCAGCTACATTAAATTACTTGTTACGTAAATCATCACAAACAAAATTTCGTATCGGTGAAACCTCATATGTGTGCTGGTCTGATAAAAATAATGCTTTGGAGAATACCTTAGTTTCAATATTTACAGATGCAAAAGATGATCCCGATGCAACTACTCAGGCTGTAAAGAGTTTATTTTCTACTATTCATAATGGGGCTTATATTGAAAATGATGGTAATGATAAGTTTTTTGTATTGGGGCTAGCGCCAAATTCAGCTCGCATTGTCGTAAGGTACTGGCAAGTAGATACTATAGCAGAGTTTTCTGAAAAAATTGCACAATGGTTTAATGATATTGATATTAGTGGACGCGATCATTCTGGCTATCCACCATTAAAGAAATTACTTCGTACCACTGCACTTCAATATAAAGATGACAATATATCTCCTAATTTACCAGCAGATGTTATTCGAAGTATTTTAACAGGAACAAGGCTACCTGATACATTTCTTCAAGCAACATTACGAAGAGTTAGAGCCGAGCAAGGCAAAGTCAGTTTTAATCGTGCTTGCATAATAAAAGCCTGTCTAAATCGTAAATACCGTTTCTCAACTACTAAGCAGAGGGAATTAACCGTGTCACTCAATAAAGAAGAAAAACGACCAGGCTATTGCTTAGGTCGTTTGTTTGCCGTGTTAGAAAAATTACAGGCAGATGCACAGCCAGGTATCAATGCTACTATTCGAGATCGTTACTATAGCAGCGCAAGTTGTACGCCAAAATCTGTGTTTGGCACATTAATGCGCTTATCAACTCATCATCTTAAAAAATTGGAAAACCCGGGCTGGAGAATTAATGCAGAGAAGCGCATTGGCGAAGTCATGGGCTGTATTTCTGAATTTCCATCGCATCTTAATCTGGAAAATCAGGGGCTGTTTGCCATTGGTTACTATCACCAAAAACAAGATTTTTATACTAAGAATTTGGATAAAGGGGAATAATTATGGGTCTTAATAATCGCTATGAATTTGTTT
Source organism: sulfur-oxidizing endosymbiont of Gigantopelta aegis (assembly GCF_016097415.1). NCBI lineage: Bacteria > sulfur-oxidizing endosymbiont of Gigantopelta aegis. The sequence goes on from NZ_JAEHGE010000001.1 coordinate 2,322,933, forward strand.
TGTTATTTGATGTAAAAGATGGAAATCCAAATGGAGATCCGGATGCCGGAAATTTACCACGTATGGATGCAGAAACAGGTATGGGGTTGGTTACGGATGTTTGTTTGAAAAGAAAAGTGAGAAACTTTGTTCAAATGACGCAAACTGATAATGCAAACAGAAAAATATTTGTTCGTGAAAAAGCAATATTGAATAATATGATTGATGAATCACATGAGCAAGAAGGGGTAAAAGATAAAGAGAAAGGTGATAAAACAGAAGCTGCAAAAAATTGGATGTGTAAAAATTATTATGATGTTCGTACTTTTGGTGCTGTTATGAGTACGGGAAAAAATGCCGGACAGGTTCGAGGGCCAATACAAATGACTTTTTCTCGATCAATTGATCCAGTTGTTGCATCTGAGCATACTATTACACGCATGGCCGTCACTACATCTAAAGAAGCAGAGGCTCAAAGTGGTGAAAACCGTACCATGGGTCGAAAATTCACCGTCCCCTATGGTTTGTACCGTTGCCATGGGTTTATCTCTGCTCATCTGGCAAAACAAACAGGCTTTGATGAAGATGATTTGGAATTATTCTGGCAATCATTAATGCAAATGTTTGATCACGATCGTTCTGCCAGCCGTGGTGAAATGAGTGCTAGAGGCTTGTATGTATTTAAACACAGTAATGCGCTTGGCCATGCACCAGCAACAGTATTGCTTGATCGAGTTCAGGTACAGAGAAAAGAAGAATGTGATATTGCCAGAAATTTCAATGACTATCAGGTGGAAATTGATGATTCAAACTTACCTGAGGGTATAGAACTGATTAAATTGTTAGGTTAAAAATAAATGTTTAAGTGACCCATCTCTAAATTAATTATCTACAAAACTCAAGACAAGCCCGAATGAGCAGAAAAAAAATCACAAGCAACCCTACAAATTTATTTACGGAGTTTATTCTCTATACCACGCCAGATAATAAAGTAAAGGTTGAGATATTTTTAAAAGATGAGAATATTTGGCTGACTCAGGATAAAATTGCCGAACTTTTTGGGGTGCAGAGACCGGCAATCACTAAGCACCTGAAAAATATTTTTGCATCTAGTGAGTTAGTTAAGGATTCAGTTAGTTCCAAAATGGAACTAACTGCCCAAGATGGTAAAAACTACAAGACTAATTGTTACAATCTTGATGCAATTATCTCTGTGGGCTATCGTGTCAACTCAATACAGGCAACACATTTTCGCATTTGGGCAACGGAGCGCCTTAAAGAGTACATTATCAAGGGTTTTACCATGGATGATGAACGACTTAAGAACCCTGAGCGTGTCTTTGGCGAAGATTACTTTGAAGAACAGCTGGAACGTATTCGCGATATTCGTTCTAGTGAACGTCGTTTTTATCAGAAAATTACAGATATCTTCGCTCAGTGTAGTGTGGACTACAGGAAGAACACGGAAGAAACAAAACGATTTTTTGCAACAGTTCAAAATAAACTACATTGGGCTATTACCCAACAGACGGCTGCAGAAATTGTTCATGAACGGGCTGATAGTCGAAAACAGAACATGGGGCTTAATTCATGGAAAAATGCTCCCGCAGGCCGAGTTCGAAAACCTGACGTTTGGATTGCGAAAAATTACTTGAATAAAATAGAGCTGGATGAGTTAAACCGTATTGTAACAATGTATTTGGATTATGCTGAAATGCAAGCCAAGAAGATGCAAGTCATGAGCATGCATGATTGGTCTAAAAAATTGGATGCATTTCTTCATTTTAATGAAAGGGAAATTCTGGAAAATGCAGGGAAAATCACTGCTGAAGTAGCTAAAAATTTTGCTGAGTTAGAATTTGAAAAATATCGCATTGTTCAAGATAGATCATTTAAATCAGACTTTGATGAACTGCTAGAGTCACAGAATAAAGATAAGAATAAATGAGCGATGATGCACAAACTATTATGCTCTCCGCCCTACAACATTACGCTTACTGTCCACGGCAGTTTGCTTTAATTCATATTGAGCAGGTTTGGGCTGATAACTATTTTACGGCTCACGGCAATCTATTACATGAGCGTGTTGACAGTTGTGAGCCTGAACAACGCGGTAATGTGCGCTATGAACGAAGTGTTGCGGTAAAATCAAAGCACTTACGTATTACTGGAAAACTCGATCTGTTGGAAATTGAAGGTAATCCTCCGGTGCGATACTTTCCGGTGGAATATAAGCGTGGTAAACCAAAAATTGAAAGCTGGGATAAAATTCAACTATGTGCTCAAGCCCTTTGTCTTGAAGAAATGCGTAACATTACGATTGATAAGGGTGCACTATGGTATTGGCAAGTAAGAAAGCGTGAGCAGGTATCATTGGATGATAAATTGCGTTCTGAAACAATAGCTGCCATTGATGATGCTCATTTGATTTTAAGTTCAGGGAAAACACCATCGCCAACTAACCAAACAAAACGTTGTAGAGCTTGTTCTCTCGTTGATTTGTGCGAGCCTGATACCTTTAGAGAAGATCATTCCAAAAGTTATATTAATGAATTATTTGAACAAGTAAGAAAATAAGGAATACTGTATCAGAATATTATGAAAAAATTACTGAACACTCTTTATATTACGCGCCAAGAAAGCTATCTTCATAAAGAGCGTGAAACTATTATTATAAAAAAGGGCAAGGATAAACTCGGTCAGTTTCCGGCTATCAATATTGCTAACATTCTTTGCTTTGGACAAGTATCTGTATCCCCTTTTCTTATGGGCTTTTGTGGAGAGCAGGGAATTAATCTCTCTTTTTATAGCGAATATGGTAAATTTCTTGCCCGAGTACAAGGTAAACAGTCAGGTAATGTTTTACTGAGGCGAGCCCAATATCGTTGGGCAGATGATACTGAGAAATCAGTCTCTATTGCTCGTTTGATAGTAGCGGCTAAAATTGCCAATAGTCGTGCAGTGCTATTGCGTGAAATACGTAATCATGGCGAAAACATGAAATTATCCGAAGTTTCTACACATTTAGCTGCAAGTATACGTCATGCTCAGCATGCAGATAGTATCGGTGAATTGATGGGAATAGAAGGTGATGCGGCAAGTGCTTATTTTTCAGTTTTTAATGAGTTATTAATTGCTAGTGATTTTAATTTTAGTGTTAGGGTTCGCCGTCCTCCCACAGATGCTGTCAATGCATTGTTATCGTTTGCCTATACTCTGATTGGTAATGAATGTGCATCAGCCTTGCAAGGTGTTGGATTGGATCCTTATGTTGGCTATTTACATCAGGATAGGCCAGGGCGAACCAGTCTCGCTCAGGATTTGTTGGAGGAATTCCGAGCTTCTTGGGCAGATCGTTTTGTGTTGACGCTAATTAACCGTAAACAGATTAAAGCTAATGATTTTATCACTGAAGCGAGTGGTGCTGTTCGCTTAAAAGATGATGCTAGGAAAATATTTTTGACCGCATGGCAAAAACGTAAGCAAACAGAAATACTGCATCCCTATTTGAATGAACAAATTCCTATTGGACTGTTACCTCACTGTCAGGCAATGCTCTTAGCTAGACATATTCGGGGTGACACTGAATTTTATACCCCCTATTTGGTTAAATAATTATGCTTGTACTTGTTACTTATGATGTTAGTGTGATTTCTACCGGAGGACAGCGTCGCTTACGACGAATTGCTAAAACGTGTTTAGATCATGGCATGAGGGTGCAAAATTCTGTTTTTGAATGTGAAGTCACACCTGCACAATTTGTTCAACTTAAAAGCGAGTTAGTAGATATTTTTGATTCAAAAAAAGATAGTTTGCGTTTTTATATGCTTGGGAAAAAAGGACGTCAGAAGGTTGAACATCTTGGAGCAAAGCCTGTTTTAGATCCCATCAATGATGCTTTAATTCTTTAATCGCTAACCCTTCGTTCTCATTCATTCCCCGACAGTTTAGCGGAGCAATAAGTGACTGTTTTTTAAATGAATTTAAATGTAAATCATTTTATGATTAATTTCCTCTGTTTAAGTTTTAAGGTTAGCGGATCCTATCGATTTGTTTTTTTAATTTCAATAGGTTAGACTCGAATATGTCGCGCCTTCACGGGCGCGTGGATTGAAACCCGATTTTCCTTTTTTAAATGGCATTTTTTTAGTGTCGCGCCTTCACGGGCGCGTGGATTGAAACATCTTCGATAACTGTTTGTAATGTTCTTTTCATGTGTCGCGCCTTCACGGGCGCGTGGATTGAAACTCTTGCAATATCAAATTTTCCAGAGGTTGCATTATAGTGTCGCGCCTTCACGGGCGCGTGGATTGAAAACATCGTTATACATTTGAAATGACATTGCTATTAGTGTCGCGCCTTCACGGGCGCGTGGATTGAAACACATTCTGGCAAAAAACACAATCGATGAAATTGTTGTCGCGCCTTCACGGGCGCGTGGATTGAAACAATAAGCGTATTATTAGACTTGTTGTAAAACAATTGTCGCGCCTTCACGGGCGCGTGGATTGAAACTTGAAATAACGCCCGCAAATACCTCAAAAATGATGTCGCGCCTTCACGGGCGCGTGGATTGAAACAAGGCACAACGAGCCTCAAGGTATATTATATCAATGTCGCGCCTTCACGGGCGCGTGGATTGAAACTTCTTAAAGGCGAAGATTTAGGTTTCGGCGTTGGTGTCGCGCCTTCACGGGCGCGTGGATTGAAACTAATACGGATATCTCCCCGCTCCCAAAAATTATTGTCGCGCCTTCACGGGCGCGTGGATTGAAAAACAACATGAACGGGGCAATTGTTGATCTGTTCTCTAATGTCGCGCCTTCACGGGCGCGTGGATTGAAACATTAAATTTTGTAAATTCAGCAATAGATTGTGTCTGTCGCGCCTTCACGGGCGCGTGGATTGAAACACTAAATCCCGCCAACGATCCTAAAATCTCATTTTGTCGCGCCTTCACGGGCGCGTGGATTGAAACATAAAAAATCTGTATCAATCATTAATACAGACTGTGTCGCGCCTTCACGGGCGCGTGGATTGAAACATTACGTCGATTTGCGAGTGCTGTGATATTATCAATGTCGCGCCTTCACGGGCGCGTGGATTGAAACAAGGGAAAAAATTAGTTAATCTTTATCAAGCACCAATGTCGCGCCTTCACGGGCGCGTGGATTGAAACAGAACAAGAAATAGAACATTATTTGCAAACAGAGGTCGCGCCTTCACGGGCGCGTGGATTGAAACTCAAGTCGAACGTCGATTTTTTGATTTATGGAACTGTCGCGCCTTCACGGGCGCGTGGATTGAAACTTAAATTCACCTAACGTTATCGTTCCGCTATTTTGTCGCGCCTTCACGGGCGCGTGGATTGAAACGAGACGATAAACGGTCACATCCCACGCATCAGGGATGTCGCGCCTTCACGGGCGCGTGGATTGAAACCGGACCGGGCAAGAAGTGCATGGAAATCGGAAATGTCGCGCCTTCACGGGCGCGTGGATTGAAACCCGAATTGACAGTAACGACTGCACCTAAAGTTTTTGTCGCGCCTTCACGGGCGCGTGGATTGAAACAACAATTCGGCAATACGTTTTTCTTCATTTTCTGGTCGCGCCTTCACGGGCGCGTGGATTGAAACTGGAGATATAAAAATGATAGAACAAAAAAAATCATGTCGCGCCTTCACGGGCGCGTGGATTGAAACTATTGTTTTTAATAATGACTCTAATCGTATCAATTTGTCGCGCCTTCACGGGCGCGTGGATTGAAACGAGTGAAAATGGGGCAAGTCAAAAAAACATTAGTGTCGCGCCTTCACGGGCGCGTGGATTGAAACAATTACGCGCTGATTTATCAGACTTATATCAAACGTCGCGCCTTCACGGGCGCGTGGATTGAAACAAATTAAGTGAGCCCCGAGGGGATATAAAAATTGTGTCGCGCCTTCACGGGCGCGTGGATTGAAAACACCTGCTAAACCCCGCAATAATTTTCTAAAATTATTGTCGCGCCTTCACGGGCGCGTGGATTGAAACTGATCACAATCTTGCCAATAATGTAAAAGTTACAAGTCGCGCCTTCACGGGCGCGTGGATTGAAACAAATAACAATTAATTCCGCCATCGCCAATAGTATTGTCGCGCCTTCACGGGCGCGTGGATTGAAACATCAGTCAAATTGACGGGTTTGTATTTTTTAAAATTGTCGCGCCTTCACGGGCGCGTGGATTGAAACTGTTGTTATATCTGGTCATCATGTTGATCCATCTTGTCGCGCCTTCACGGGCGCGTGGATTGAAACCATGCACTTCTTGCCCGGGAAGGAAGCCCATTGGTGTCGCGCCTTCACGGGCGCGTGGATTGAAACACCACTCCCGCCACGTAGTAAATGGCCTGAAAGATGTCGCGCCTTCACGGGCGCGTGGATTGAAACAACTCAACAAATAAAAAAGAAATAGATAATATCGTCGCGCCTTCACGGGCGCGTGGATTGAAACAATTAATCAATGATATTGATTATGATTTTTTATATGTCGCGCCTTCACGGGCGCGTGGATTGAAACAAGAAATTATTACTTTTTTCAGGCAAACAACTCAGTGTCGCGCCTTCACGGGCGCGTGGATTGAAACTTTTGGGTGAGCGTAGCGAGGGGCAAAGCCCCTTGTCGCGCCTTCACGGGCGCGTGGATTGAAACACCACTTCCTCCGCGTAGCAAATGACCTGAAAGAGTCGCGCCTTCACGGGCGCGTGGATTGAAACAACTATTTGATAGGGATCATTTTTCAATCGATAAGTCGCGCCTTCACGGGCGCGTGGATTGAAACCCAATACCTTTGCTTTCCTAAATGTTTTCTACAAGTCGCGCCTTCACGGGCGCGTGGATTGAAACAGAAGATTTAGCGACAAAATTTAGTACTGTTAAGTCGCGCCTTCACGGGCGCGTGGATTGAAACAAAAAATGATATTGATAAATTTATAGAAAAAATGTCGCGCCTTCACGGGCGCGTGGATTGAAACCGAAATTGTTTGTGCTCTTGATTTTAATTTTTTTGTCGCGCCTTCACGGGCGCGTGGATTGAAACCTTTTCCGGTTTTTACTTCAATAAAAAAATACGGTCGCGCCTTCACGGGCGCGTGGATTGAAACTGTTGTTGTATCCGGTCATCATGTTGATCCATCGTCGCGCCTTCACGGGCGCGTGGATTGAAACCATGCCCCATTGATCCGGGATGCCCAATTAATAAGTCGCGCCTTCACGGGCGCGTGGATTGAAACCTCCATCGCCAATAGTATAAGCGACAAATTCCCCGTCGCGCCTTCACGGGCGCGTGGATTGAAACAGTCATTTCTCCTTTGTTCGCATATGAAATGGGATGTCGCGCCTTCACGGGCGCGTGGATTGAAACAGTGATATCATTAATAAAACTATTAAATTCATTAATGTCGCGCCTTCACGGGCGCGTGGATTGAAACTTTGCTGATGAAACCGACGTTGGCATCAATATCGAGTCGCGCCTTCACGGGCGCGTGGATTGAAACTTGAAATAACGCCCGCAAATACTTCAAAGAATGGTCGCGCCTTCACGGGCGCGTGGATTGAAACATATCCAGATCAGGTTCATATCCAGATCTAGGTTCGTCGCGCCTTCACGGGCGCGTGGATTGAAACCAGCGCTGCAGTGTAAACTCGATAATTGCTTCTTGTCGCGCCTTCACGGGCGCGTGGATTGAAACAACTCAACAAATAAAAAAGAAATAGATAATATCGAGTCGCGCCTTCACGGGCGCGTGGATTGAAACATTTTTAAATTATGTTGATACAGCGAGCCAAGCGCGTCGCGCCTTCACGGGCGCGTGGATTGAAACGTCCCATTCCGCCGCAGTTAATGTACTGCTCGTCGTCGCGCCTTCACGGGCGCGTGGATTGAAACAGTGGGGTGAGGGAACTGGAACTAGGTCGGAAGTGTCGCGCCTTCACGGGCGCGTGGATTGAAACCTATCTTTTTTGACTTAAATATAAGTCAAGATCGTCGCGCCTTCACGGGCGCGTGGATTGAAACCGGGCACAGAAAATGGAAAAGTTTTTAATATTGTGTCGCGCCTTCACGGGCGCGTGGATTGAAACGGGAAATTGAACTTGAGACGGACGCCCTTTGGGGTCGCGCCTTCACGGGCGCGTGGATTGAAACACTTTGCGCAAACGATTCTGCAGAATCATTTCATTGTCGCGCCTTCACGGGCGCGTGGATTGAAACTGGCTAATAATACAATCGATGAAATTGTATTATTAGTCGCGCCTTCACGGGCGCGTGGATTGAAACATTATTTTTAATAATGACTCTGATCGTATCAATTGTCGCGCCTTCACGGGCGCGTGGATTGAAACTAACTGCAAGATACGTCCCGAAAAATGATTTACCTGTCGCGCCTTCACGGGCGCGTGGATTGAAACTGGAACTGCAAACGCTTATGTTTTGACAAAAATGTCGCGCCTTCACGGGCGCGTGGATTGAAACAATATCGTTAATATCTTTGACTGCAAACCCGATGTCGCGCCTTCACGGGCGCGTGGATTGAAACCGATGTAAAATCCAGGGATATATTTATCATTTTGTCGCGCCTTCACGGGCGCGTGGATTGAAACACCATCGCTGGCAAGTTTTTCCGTCGATATAAGTCGCGCCTTCACGGGCGCGTGGATTGAAACATACATTTTTTGATAAATTGTACAAAATTCAATACGTCGCGCCTTCACGGGCGCGTGGATTGAAACTATTATCAAGTAATTGATCCAAGTTCTGTGCCGTGTCGCGCCTTCACGGGCGCGTGGATTGAAACCATATTGAACGCTGAATCCATGAGCATATCTTGGTCGCGCCTTCACGGGCGCGTGGATTGAAACACTAATAGATAAAAAAGAAGGCAGTGAAGTAGTAAAGGTCGCGCCTTCACGGGCGCGTGGATTGAAACATATTGAATACAAAACAGTTCACAAGGTATTTTGCGTCGCGCCTTCACGGGCGCGTGGATTGAAAAACACAGATTTGTTCTGCAATAATAATTTTCTTATCGTCGCGCCTTCACGGGCGCGTATTGAAACTGATCGCACAGGCTGGGTATGGACACTCACACAAAAAGGTCGCGCCTTCACGGGCGCGTGGATTGAAACTAAAAAAATCATAGAACAAGTAGTTGCACACTGTCGCGCCTTCACGGGCGCGTGGATTGAAACTTGGCAATCGATAATGGACAAAGATTAGAAAATATGTCGCGCCTTCACGGGCGCGTGGATTGAAACAATTACGCACTGATTTATCAGACTTATATCAAACGTCGCGCCTTCACGGGCGCGTGGATTGAAACCAACTTGGTTGGGGGCTTTATCATTCAGTGGGGTCGCGCCTTCACGGGCGCGTGGATTGAAACAAAATCAGTACGTTCGTGATCAACTTCTTTACAGGTCGCGCCTTCACGGGCGCGTGGATTGAAACAATTTTAAATCATGTATTTTAGTCCATGATTGTGGTCGCGCCTTCACGGGCGCGTGGATTGAAACAGATCTTAAAAATACATTAAATAAAATCAAAAAAACGTCGCGCCTTCACGGGCGCGTGGATTGAAACTTGAAATAACGCCCGCAAATACTTCAAAAAATGAGTCGCGCCTTCACGGGCGCGTGGATTGAAACATCTGCAAATACAATTCTAGCGACCACGGCAAACGTCGCGCCTTCACGGGCGCGTGGATTGAAACAACAATTCAGCAATACGTTTTTCTTCATTTTCTGTGTCGCGCCTTCACGGGCGCGTGGATTGAAACCTCCATCCCCAATAGTATAAGCGACAAATTCCCCGTCGCGCCTTCACGGGCGCGTGGATTGAAACATAACACTTGTACTGCAATCACTACAAAAATCAACGTCGCGCCTTCACGGGCGCGTGGATTGAAACAATATGAACGGGGCAATTGTTGATCTGTGATGTGTCAACACTTTTCCGGACAGTTTTCTAAATATTTTTTGGCTGTTTCAAGTGATTTTTGTCATTTTGTATTTCCTATCATTTTAGTTTCTCATGTTAACTTTAAACAGATGAAGAGAAAGGGCTTTTGCCCTCTGGAACGATAGAGCCGTTCCATTCACCCAAGGTATTTTCACAACGGTAATGATCCTGTTACAATATCTTCACGGCACAGGCTGAGGAGCCGATGGCCGTCAACGGTAATGGGCGGCATTTATGTCGCCTTTACCCCTCTTCAATCAATCGATTTAAGCTATTTCCTGCTGTATTTCATAATCGACTGGTGACAAATAATCATTAGCCGAATGAAGTCGCTCCCGATTATAAAATACCTCAATATATTCAAATATTGCCTGCTTTGCTTCTACTCTGGTTTTGAATCGACAATGGTGCGTCAATTCAGTTTTCAAACTATGAAAGAAGCTCTCTGATACAGCATTGTCCCAGCAATTTCCTTTGCGGCTCATAGACTGAATTATGTTATGATCCGACAATATTTTTCTATGACTATCAGAGGCATATTGGCTACCTCGGTCAGTATGCCAAAGCAATCCATCCATTGGTTTACGCTTCCATATGGCCATCAGTAAAGCATCATTGACTAGCTTGGCTTTCATTCGCTCATCCATCGACCAGCCAACAATTTGCCTAGAGAATAAGTCAATGACAACCGCTAAATATAACCAGCCTTCCTTGGTGGCAATATAGGTAATATCACCCACATAGTAGCGATCAGGTTGAGAGACAGTAAACTCTCTTTCCAGTAAATTTGGAGATATACGCTTATTATGCTTGGAATTAGTCGTCGCTTTAAAGCGTCTCTTCGTTTTACAAAACAAACCGGCTTTTTTCATTAATCGACCAATTCTCCGGCGGCTTATATGAACGCCTTTTTCAGCCAGTTTTCTTTTAAGACGACGGGTTCCATAAGTCTTGCGACTGTCTTCAAACAGTTTTTTTAGCTGCTCAGTAAGCGCTTCATTTTCTTTCTCTCTATCCGTTTTAGGAGAGCTAACCCAATCATAATAGCAACTACGGAAACATCCATAAAACGGCACAGAATCGTTACCGGGTACTTTAGCCTGATCAGTTATCCATGCGTACTTCACAAAGTTTCCCTTGCAAAGTACGCTGTGGCCTTTTTAATAAATCACGCTCCTGAATCACTTTTGCCAATTCTTTTTTCAGACGTTTTACTTCATCATAAATGTGTTCATCACTTCTATTGGCTACCGTCTTCACCGGTTTGGAATATTTACTGATCCAGGTATGTAGAGTATTTACATTAACACCTAGCTCCCTGGCAGTCTGAGAAACAGGTTGATCCGTCTCATTAGCTAATTTGACAGCTGATTCTTTAAATTCTGATGTATAGCTTTTATTCGGTTTTTTGTTTGATCATTCATTTTAGGTCACACTTTTTATCTTTTAGTTATTTTTAAGTTGTGTGTCCGGTTAAGTATAGCCACATTACTGGTCTCTAAGTCGCGCCTTCACGGGCGCGTGGATTGAAACTCGGGCTTGTCTACCTTGTCTGCTTTGCAGGCCAAGTCGCGCCTTCACGGGCGCGTGGATTAAAACATTGTTTTTTGCTCTTTTTATATTGCGCTATTGCGTCGCGCCTTCACGGGCGCGTGGATTGAAACATTATATTGTCACAAAAACCCAAGATCGCCCGCGTCGCGCCTTCACGGGCGCGTGGATTGAAACACAAAAAATCTCATTAGAGTGCTAAACGATAATGGGTCGCGCCTTCACGGGCGCGTGGATTGAAACAAATTTGAAACATTTGAAAAATGGTGAGTAATGTGGCTATACTTAACCGGACACACAACTTAAAATAACTAAAAGATAAAAAGTGTGACCTAAAATGAATGATCAAACAAAAAACCGAATAAAAGCTATACATCAGAATTTAAAGAATCAGCTGTCAAATTAGCTAATGAGACGGATCAACCCGTTTCTCAGACTGCCAGGGAGCTAGGTGTTAATGTAAATACTCTACATACCTGGATCAGTAAATATTCCAAACCGGTGAAGACGGTAGCCAATAGAAGTGATGAACACATTTATGATGAAGTAAAACGTCCAAAAGTGATTCAGGAGCGTGATTTATTAAAAAGGCCACAGCGTACTTTGCAAGGGAAACTTTGTGAAGTACGCATGGATAACTGATCAGGCTAAAGATTACCCGGTAACGATTCTGTGCCGTTTTATGGATGTTTCCCGTAGTTGCTATTATGATTGGGTTAGCTCTCCTAAAACGGATAGAGAGAAAGAAAATGAAGCGCTTACTGAGCAGCTAAAAAACTGTTTGAAGACAGTCGCAAGACTTATGGAACCCGTCGTCTTAAAAGAAAACTGGCTGAAAAAGGCGTTCATATAAGCCGCCGGAGAATTGGTCGATTAATGAAAAAAGCCGGTTTGTTTTGTAAAACGAAGAGACGCTTTAAAGCGACGACTAATTCCAAGCATAATAAGCGTATATCTCCAAATTTACTGGAAAGAGAGTTTACTGTCTCTCAACCTGATCGCTACTATGTGGGTGATATTACCTATATTGCCACCAAGGAAGGCTGGTTATATTTAGCGGTTGTCATTGACTTATTCTCTAGGCAAATTGTTGGCTGGTCGATGGATGAGCGAATGAAAGCCAAGCTAGTCAATGATGCTTTACTGATGGCCATATGGAAGCGTAAACCAATGGATGGATTGCTTTGGCATACTGACCGAGGTAGCCAATATGCCTCTGATAGTCATAGAAAAATATTGTCGGATCATAACATAATTCAGTCTATGAGCCGCAAAGGAAATTGCTGGGACAATGCTGTATCAGAGAGCTTCTTTCATAGTTTGAAAACTGAATTGACGCACCATTGTCGATTCAAAACCAGAGTAGAAGCAAAGCAGGCAATATTTGAATATATTGAGGTATTTTATAATCGGGAGCGACTTCATTCGGCTAATGATTATTTGTCACCAGTCGATTATGAAATACAGCAGGAAATAGCTTAAATCGATTGATTGAAGAGGGGTAAAAGGCGACATAAATGCCGCCCATTACCGTTGACGGCCATCGGCTCCTCAGCCTGTGCCGTGAAGATATTGTAACAGGATCATTACCGTTGTGAAAATACCTTGGGTGAATGGAACGGCTCTATCGTTCCAGAGGGCAAAGCCCTTTCTTGACACATCAGGGAGATCATGTCGCGCCTTCACGGGCGCGTGGATTGAAACCTTTTCTTGCCTTGCCTGCGTTGCTTATTTGTGTCGCGCCTTCACGGGCGCGTGGATTGAAACCTGCATTTTAGCAGCAAAGTTTAACATGTTATGGTCGCGCCTTCACGGGCGCGTGGATTGAAACGTCGATGACTTTTTAATGCGAGCTCATGTTTGTCGTCGCGCCTTCACGGGCGCGTGGATTGAAACAATAGTAATACACCAAACAGAATTTTAGATCAGTCGCGCCTTCACGGGCGCGTGGATTGAAACATCAAAATTTCTTCAAACACTAACACTTTTTAGTCGCGCCTTCACGGGCGCGTGGATTGAAACATACTGCATTGTATTAATCATTAGATTCAGCGGTCGCGCCTTCACGGGCGCGTGGATTGAAACTCTACTAAAAGTGGTCGGATCAAATACACTCCATGTCGCGCCTTCACGGGCGCGTGGATTGAAACCATTTTCATATTTTGATCGCAAATGGCAATAGCAGTCGCGCCTTCACGGGCGCGTGGATTGAAACTACCGCCAATCGCGAAGATATTGTCTCATTAAAATGTCGCGCCTTCACGGGCGCGTGGATTGAAACCATTATCTAAAATCCGACCTGAATTGCTCGGGGCGTCGCGCCTTCACGGGCGCGTGGATTGAAACAATAATTGACCCCCGACCGAAAAGGGTTTGTTTTGTCGCGCCTTCACGGGCGCGTGGATTGAAACTCTTGTTGTTTTTGCCATTGTGATGTGTCAACACTTTTCCGGACAGTTTTCTAAATATTTTTTGGCTGTTTCAAGTGATTTTTGTCATTTTGTATTTCCTATCATTTTAGTTTCTCATGTTAACTTTAAACGATGAAGAGAAAGGGCTTTGCCCTCTGGAACGATAGAGCCGTTCCATTCACCCAAGGTATTTTCACAACGGTAATGATCCTGTTACAATATCTTCACGGCACAGGCTGAGGAGCCGATGGCCGTCAACGGTAATGGGCGGCATTTATGTCGCCTTTACCCCTCTTCAATCAATCGATTTAAGCTATTTCCTGCTGTATTTCATAATCGACTGGTGACAAATAATCATTAGCCGAATGAAGTCGCTCCCGATTATAAAATACCTCAATATATTCAAATATTGCCTGCTTTGCTTCTACTCTGGTTTTGAATCGACAATGGTGCGTCAATTCAGTTTTCAAACTATGAAAGAAGCTCTCTGATACAGCATTGTCCCAGCAATTTCCTTTGCGGCTCATAGACTGAATTATGTTATGATCCGACAATATTTTTCTATGACTATCAGAGGCATATTGGCTACCTCGGTCAGTATGCCAAAGCAATCCATCCATTGGTTTACGCTCATCCATATGGCCATCAGTAAAGCATCATTGACTAGCTTGGCTTTCATTCGCTCATCCATCGACCAGCCAACAATTTGCCTAGAGAATAAGTCAATGACAACCGCTAAATATAACCAGCCTTCCTTGGTGGCAATATAGGTAATATCACCCACATAGTAGCGATCAGGTTGAGAGACAGTAAACTCTCTTTCCAGTAAATTTGGAGATATACGCTTATTATGCTTGGAATTAGTCGTCGCTTTAAAGCGTCTCTTCGTTTTACAAAACAAACCGGCTTTTTTCATTAATCGACCAATTCTCCGGCGGCTTATATGAACGCCTTTTTCAGCCAGTTTTCTTTTTAAGACGACGGGTTCCATAAGTCTTGCGACTGTCTTCAAACAGTTTTTTAGCTGCTCAGTAAGCGCTTCATTTTCTTTCTCTCTATCCGTTTTAGGAGAGCTAACCCAATCATAATAGCAACTACGGAAACATCCATAAAACGGCACAGAATCGTTACCGTAATCTTTAGCCTGATCAGTTATCCATGCGTACTTCACAAAGTTTCCCTTGCAAAGTACGCTGTGGCCTTTTTAATAAATCACGCTCCTGAATCACTTTTGCCAATTCTTTTTCAGACGTTTTACTTCATCATAAATGTGTTCATCACTTCTATTGGCTACCGTCTTCACCGGTTTGGAATATTTACTGATCCAGGTATGTAGAGTATTTACATTAACACCTAGCTCCCTGGCAGTCTGAGAAACGGGTTGATCCGTCTCATTAGCTAATTTGACAGCTGATTCTTTAAATTCTGATGTATAGCTTTTATTCGGTTTTTTTGTTTGATCATTCATTTTAGGTCACACTTTTTATCTTTTAGTTATTTTAAGTTGTGTGTCCGGTTAAGTATAGCCACATTATTGGCTCTCTCCAATATAGTCGCGCCTTCACGGGCGCGTGGATTGAAACAATTTCTTGTACTGTTTTACTCCAAACATTTCTGTCGCGCCTTCACGGGCGCGTGGATTGAAACTCACATGGGGAAAAGCGCGCACGGGGAATCAATGTCGCGCCTTCACGGGCGCGTGGATTGAAACGTAAAAACAAAAAATCATGGGACGTTCTGAATTGTCGCGCCTTCACGGGCGCGTGGATTGAAACCCCCAAATACAATTTTAAATAACTCGCAGATAGAGTCGCGCCTTCACGGGCGCGTGGATTGAAACTAACTGCAAGATACGTCCCGAAAAATGATTGACCGTCGCGCCTTCACGGGCGCGTGGATTGAAACCTTGCTTGCCTTGCTTACCCGCGCCAGTTTTAGCTGTCGCGCCTTCACGGGCGCGTGGATTGAAACGATAAAAA
Source organism: sulfur-oxidizing endosymbiont of Gigantopelta aegis (assembly GCF_016097415.1). Lineage (NCBI taxonomy): Bacteria > sulfur-oxidizing endosymbiont of Gigantopelta aegis. The sequence continues at coordinate 2,338,854 of NZ_JAEHGE010000001.1, forward strand.
AATACGACCGTTAACAATAGCAATGTCGCGCCTTCACGGGCGCGTGGATTGAAACATATCGGGCGCAGCATTGTTAGACGGAGAGCAAAAAGTCGCGCCTTCACGGGCGCGTGGATTGAAACTTTTAATATCAATTTAGTTATATTTTGTTACCATGTCGCGCCTTCACGGGCGCGTGGATTGAAACTTATCTATTAGCGAACTAATCAATGATTTTTGTGTCGCGCCTTCACGGGCGCGTGGATTGAAACAATTTTATAATGTTTAATATCTGATTTTAAACAGTCGCGCCTTCACGGGCGCGTGGATTGAAACGCTTAAATTGTTGATTTTTGTAGTGATTGCAGTAGTCGCGCCTTCACGGGCGCGTGGATTGAAACCCCCATCCCATTTCTCTGCGGATTTTGTTATGACGTCGCGCCTTCACGGGCGCGTGGATTGAAACTTTATATTCGATAAAAATTCTAATAATTCGACGTCGCGCCTTCACGGGCGCGTGGATTGAAACATCGCGCTTGATTGGGTTTTGCATATATTGAGCTGTCGCGCCTTCACGGGCGCGTGGATTGAAACCGCCATCCCCAATAGTATAAGCGACAAATTTCGAGTCGCGCCTTCACGGGCGCGTGGATTGAAACTACAAATCCGTCTTTATAATCGATTATTTTCAGCGTCGCGCCTTCACGGGCGCGTGGATTGAAACAGTTGTTGGTTTTCCATCGTAAATAATACGTTGTCGCGCCTTCACGGGCGCGTGGATTGAAACTAATCTCTATAAGCCACTCTTTAATTTTTTGTTTTGTCGCGCCTTCACGGGCGCGTGGATTGAAACGTACTGCATTGTATTAATCATTAGATTCAGCGGGTCGCGCCTTCACGGGCGCGTGGATTGAAACAATTCCTATAAATTATATTGCCGAGGCTTTTTGCATGTCGCGCCTTCACGGGCGCGTGGATTGAAACGTTTTGCGGGGAGCGTCAAATATGTCAAAGATGAGTCGCGCCTTCACGGGCGCGTGGATTGAAACTATAATTTTTTAGTAATGGCGTTATCTATTTTCTGAGTCGCGCCTTCACGGGCGCGTGGATTGAAACACCGCAAGCACTGGCACATTTGCAGAATTAAAAAGGTCGCGCCTTCACGGGCGCGTGGATAACATAAGCTGCAATAACACAATCTGCCCAGTTTTGGTCGCGCCTTCACGGGCGCGTGGATTGAAACATTAGTAGGCTTTGGGTTTACTGGCGATCAGGCGTCGCGCCTTCACGGGCGCGTGGATTGAAACATAAAATATTATCTGCAATTTTATTTGTTGATATGTCGCGCCTTCACGGGCGCGTGGATTGAAACAGAAACACTTGCTAAAAATTATTTAATTACCGGTGTCGCGCCTTCACGGGCGCGTGGATTGAAACTCCCAAATATAGATCTATTATATACTGTTACGCGTCGCGCCTTCACGGGCGCGTGGATTGAAACCATGTTCGACTTACATCCCCAATTGATTTACGTCGCGCCTTCACGGGCGCGTGGATTGAAACCCTTGAGTGTTTGAAATTGCAGGATCAACTGCAATGTCGCGCCTTCACGGGCGCGTGGATTGAAACCCGGAACGTATCTTGCAGTTAAAAAGCGAATAAGTCGCGCCTTCACGGGCGCGTGGATTGAAACATTGAAAAGTGCAGATTGTTCATCGCGTTTGATGGGTCGCGCCTTCACGGGCGCGTGGATTGAAACTATTGTCAAGTGTCATGTTGACAAATGTATTTGTCGCGCCTTCACGGGCGCGTGGATTGAAACATTGCGTCGATTTGCGAGTGCTGTGATATTGTCAGTCGTGATGTGTCAACACTTTTCCGGACAGTTTTCTAAATATTTTTTGGCTGTTTCAAGTGATTTTTGTCATTTTGTATTTCCTATCATTTTAGTTTCTCATGTTAACTTTAAACAGATGAAGAGAAAGGGCTTTGCCCTCTGGAACGATAGAGCCGTTCCATTCACCCAAGGTGTTTTCACAACGGTAATGATCCTGTTACAATATCTTCACGGCACAGGCTGAGGAGCCGATGGCCGTCAACGGTAATGGGCGGCATTTATGTCGCCTTTTACCCCTCTTCAATCAATCGATTTAAGCTATTTCCTGCTGTATTTCATAATCGACTGGTGACAAATAATCATTAGCCGAATGAAGTCGCTCCCGATTATAAAATACCTCAATATATTCAAATATTGCCTGCTTTGCTTCTACTCTGGTTTTGAATCGACAATGGTGCGTCAATTCAGTTTTCAAACTATGAAAGAAGCTCTCTGATACAGCATTGTCCCAGCAATTTCCTTTGCGGCTCATAGACTGAATTATGTTATGATCCGACAATATTTTTCTATGACTATCAGAGGCATATTGGCTACCTCGGTCAGTATGCCAAAGCAATCCATCCATTGGTTTACGCTTCCATATGGCCATCAGTAAAGCATCATTGACTAGCTTGGCTTTCATTCGCTCATCCATCGACCAGCCAACAATTTGCCTAGAGAATAAGTCAATGACAACCGCTAAATATAACCAGCCTTCCTTGGTGGCAATATAGGTAATATCACCCACATAGTAGCGATCAGGTTGAGAGACAGTAAACTCTCTTTCCAGTAAATTTGGAGATATACGCTTATTATGCTTGGAATTAGTCGTCGCTTTAAAGCGTCTCTTCGTTTTACAAAACAAACCGGCTTTTTTCATTAATCGACCACCTCCGGCGGCTTATATGAACGCCTTTTTCAGCCAGTTTTCTTTTTAAGACGACGGGTTCCATAAGTCTTGCGACTGTCTTCAAACAGTTTTTTAGCTGCTCAGTAAGCGCTTCATTTTCTTTCTCTCTATCCGTTTTAGGAGAGCTAACCCAATCATAATAGCAACTACGGAAACATCCATAAAACGGCACAGAATCGTTACCGGGTAATCTTTAGCCTGATCAGTTATCCATGCGTACTTCACAAAGTTTCCCTTGCAAAGTACGCTGTGGCCTTTTTAATAAATCACGCTCCTGAATCACTTTTGCCAATTCTTTTTTCAGACGTTTTACTTCATCATAAATGTGTTCATCACTTCTATTGGCTACCGTCTTCACCGGTTTGGAATATTTACTGATCCAGGTATGTAGAGTATTTACATTAACACCTAGCTCCCTGGCAGTCTGAGAAACGGGTTGATCCGTCTCATTAGCTAATTTGACAGCTGATTCTTTAAATTCTGATGTATAGCTTTTATTCGGTTTTTTTGTTTGATCATTCATTTTAGGTCACACTTTTTATCTTTTAGTTATTTTAAGTTGTGTGTCCGGTTAAGTATAGCCACATTAGTTTGAATTTGCCCAACCTAAAGCGTCGTCTGATGATGACGATGAAATAACAGATACTCCCTGGAAAATTGCTATTATTGATGATGATGAACAAGTGCATATTGTCACTCAAATGGTCTTAAAGCACTTTTCCTTTGATAATAAACCGGTTCAGTTTTTAAATGCCTATAGTGCAGCCGAAGGCTTGGAATTATTTAAAAATAATGATGATATCGGTGTCTGCTTACTGGATGTGGTAATGGAAACGGAACATGCGGGGCTTGACTTGGCCAGACAAATCCGTGAAGGATTAAAAAATACCTTTACACGTATTGTCTTGCGTACTGGACAGCCAGGAAGTGCGCCAGAAGATGAGGTGATCATTAATTATGATATCAATGACTACAAAGAAAAAACGGAGCTAACACGCTCGAAACTCAATACTCTGATGTATTCCTGTTTGCGTTCTTATCGAGACATTGTGTCTCTTGATCAAACGCGTAAGGGACTTGAACAAGTCATCAGTTCGACGACACAAGTCTTTAGTTTGCAATTTATTGAGGAGTTTTCTAAGGGAATTTTACAACAAGTAACCTCTGTTTTAAATTTTAAAGACAGTGCTTTTTTATGGTAACACCAATGGACTTGCAGCCCATGGTGAGCAGAATAATGATAATGCTAACATCAAAATTATTGCCGGTATTGGTAGTTTTGAGGATAAAATTGGAAATGAAATTTCCCAGGCAATTCCTCAAGAATTATTTAATTTATTAGAGCAGCATAATGAGTTCTTTTATTCCGTTCATGTGAAAGACTCCTACTTGGCCTGTCATCAAAGTCATGGAGCGCCCAAAAATGTATTGTTTTTTCAGGGCATTGGCAAACGTAGCGCCTTACAGCAAAAATTGCTGGATATTTATAGTCGCAATGTTTTGGTGGCCTTTGAAAATATTTGCCTCAAGGTGGAAGGTGAGGAGTCACAACGAGAAATTGTCTATATGCTCGGTGAAGCGGTAGAATCTCGTTCCAATGAAACCGGCTTTCATTTGAAGCGAGTGGCGCAACTATCGGGTATTTTAGCCAGAAAACTTAAATTGCCTGATACCCATGTTGATTTAATCATTCAGGCTTCACCGCTACATGATTTAGGAAAAATTGGTATTCCTGATCATATTTTACATAAGCCGGGTAAATTGATGCTGAAGAATGGGAAGTAATGAAGAGTCATGTCAAAATCGGTCATGATATGATGAAAAATTCGCATAAAAAAGTGTTTCGTATTGGTTCGTTAATTGCTTTAGCGAGTAAGCGATGTTACAAAAGTCCTTGAATATGGATGACGTTTTTGATTATCTAAAAACAGTGCAGGGAGTCAATTTGATCCGAATATGATTGCTTTATTATTAGAGGAAAACAAACGATTGAAAATCTTTATAGGCATTTAAAGTAGAGCTTTTTAGAAATAATACCTTAGTAGTAAAAAGCAGGGGTAAACTTATTATTAAATAGTGATATTGAAAATCAAACCAATAGCCAGTAGAGCGATCAAAGCTGCTGCCGATAGGGTAACAGTTTTAACGATATTCAGTGTTGTTGTCATTTTAGGCTTCCTTCCAATTTTTTAATCAAATCAATCAATGTTTTTTACTACAAAAAGATATAAAAAAGGCTCTGAGGGCATACTTAATAGTGTATGTCTCTCAAAGCCTTTATATGTATGGCTCCCCAAGCATGATTCGAACATGCGACCAAGTGATTAACAGTCACCTACTCTACCGCTGAGCTATTGGGGAATTGTTGCAAACTTCTGTCAGTCATCAGAAGCAACGAAGGCTATTCTATGCATTTTGATTTTAATGTCAAGAAACATTGTAAATAAAATTCATTTTTTTTATAACTGCCATATAAAATCAGTCACTTAACTGCAAGCAGATGTTTTGTTGCTTGTTTTTCCTGTTGCCATTCTAGCGCGTCCTGTACGCGAAATAATGACACGTTGAACAAACTGAGTGCCATTACGACTACAAAGTGTAAATGTGCCATTGGTGCTGCTATGACCATCGGAATAATAGCGCACATAGTTAGAGGAGCCAAAGCCTTTGTATTGCAGTGATAAGCTCTTTGAGAGGGCTTGCTGAACATAAAAACTTCTTCATAAGCATTGCGCTTATTATTGCCATCCTGATCAGAAAAATAAGCCAGCCATCAGACCATTTTGCGCTAGGTGTGCATTGTTGGCCATTATTGCTCTTACACAGCAGCACTCTACTCTTATGTTTAATGGCTTCTGAACGGGCTAGCTGATGATGGTGGAATAAAATATTCAACTGAGCTGATTGGTGATTATGGCTGAGGATGTCAGCAAAGGCAGGCACTGCTGTTGTGAGTAAAATACTGGCATGGCCAGAGTGATGAGCAGTTCAATTAAAGTAAAGCCTCGAAGCTGTTGTTCGTTATGTCGTATCATTGGAAATCCTTTTCAAGTAATGGTGGTAATTAAAGTGAACAAATAAAGTAACTAGTGTCCATCCGTTTATTCTAGAATTATTTGATAATTGTGACCGTAGGGTGGGCACGCTTTTGTGCCCACGCTGAAAATGTGCATATAAAGAACCCTATTTACGGATAAACACTCACTAGATGAAGTTTATAGCAATGGAATTGCTGTCTGAAGAGGTAAAGCGTGGTTAAAGCTGTAAGAAAAGTGTGATTTTTTGTGTCAGACTTAACGTACAATGATATTTTTGCTGTTTTTGTTAATAAACTGTGAAGCTAGGCAAAAAAAAGAACTAAAAATAGACTAAACTAATAGTTCATCGTATAAAAGGATGCAGTGCGAGAAATTAAACACTTTTTGGGGAGAAGTGGAAAGTAGTGATGAGTCATTTTGAACAAAAAAAATACCATGCAGCAATCAGTGGATGAAAATAGTCAGCTCAAAGCACAGCTTAAGCAATTATTGAGCAATGCCCATGAAAACCAGCTGAAACTGAAACGTTTTGAGCAAATAGAGTTTAAATTAATGGCTGCTGAATCCATTGAGCAGTTATTGGTCATTATTCGTGATGAATATACTAGCCTGTTCAAGCTGGATGATTGTGCTTTATTGCTTGAAGATGAGAATCTTTCTTTGCGCCGCCTCATTCCGGATGGGCTTCAAAATACGCCCAATGATCATTTTTTAACCTTATTAAATTTCCCTGTTGAACTGGAAAAATTACACTATTTGCCGACAGAGCTGATGACTGGGTTTTACCATTCTAATCATCATCAATGGCTGATGAATAATCCACATATTGAATCCATTGCAGTGATGCCCTTAATGCGTCATGGTAGAAAAATAGGTGTCTTTTGTTGCGGTAGTTATGATCGCACACGTTTTCAAGCCCATGCCGCTTGTGATTTTTACAGCGTCTGTCTTTTATCATGGCTGTTTGTATCGAAAATGCTCTTAATTTAGAACGCCTTAAACTGAGTAGCATGACTGATGCATTAACTCAGGTGCATAATCGACGTTTTTGATCAACGTTTGCCTCAAGAATTGTCCAGAAATGATCGCGCCTTGACGGCAATATCTTGTTTATTTCTCGATATCGACCATTTTAAACAAGTCAATGACACTTATGGTCATGGGGTGGGTGATGATGTTTTATGTCAGGTGGCTCAACGCATTCAAACCGGGCTGAGAACACATGACATTCTGGCTCGATATGGCGGTGAAGAATTTGCTGTGTTATTACCGGACACCAGCAATGATGAAGCCATGATGGTCGCTCAGCGTATCATCGATGCGGTGAATAAAGATCGTATCGTTATTGATAAAAATGTCATTTTAACTATTACCATTTCTGCGGGTGTTTCAACTCTTATGACTGATGATACAATGATTGATGATACAAGGTCTGATTCATTAAATGATATCAAGTCATTGGGAATGAAATTACTATCAACGGCAGATGAAGCACTCTATGATGCTAAAAAACAGGGTAGAAACCGCGCCATTAATGCCGGTTTGTTAGCCTTGATTGATTCAGTAGAATGTTCACAAAAATTTCAATGTTGAAATTCCCTTACTAAAACAAATAATTTTTAGCTATTCTTTTGGAAAACCTATGCAACTGAGTGACAGCCTCATTAAACGAAAATCCACCCGTGCTTTTTTAAATAAACCTGTTGAGACAGAAAAAATTCAACAGATTTTAAATCTCGCGCGTCACGCCCCCTCCGGTGTTAATACTCAACCCTGGCAGGTTGCAGTGGTGAGTGGTGCAACTAAAAGTCGCCTGCAAGAAAAATTAGAAGCGGCTTTTCGTTCCGGTGTTAAAGCAAAAATGGACTATCAATACTATCCTCAACAATGGCTTGAGCCATTTAAAAGTCGTCGTAAGGCCTGTGGTTTAAAAATGTATAGTACTTTAAATATTGCCCGGGAAGACAAGGACAAACAATTGGAGCAATGGGCAGCTAATTATCGTGCCTTTGATGCCCCGGTAATGCTGTTGTTCTTTTTAGATGCCAGTGCTGAACAGGATCCTTTCTTGATTATGGTATGTTTTTGCAATCTTTGATGCTAGCGGCGGTGGATCAGGGGCTGGCAACCTGTCCCCAGGCAGCACTGACGGAATATCCTGATATTGTAAAGGAAGAACTAGGGCATAAGGAAGAGGATTTATTGATCTGTGGTATGGCATTGGGCTATGAAGATTGTGATGCATTGGTGAATAGTTATCGCACCGAAAGAGAAGACATGAGTGGCTTTACTTGTTTTTTTGACTAAGTTTATGAAAAGAGGGAATATTCAGCCAAATAAACACTAATTAGACAGGCAAGGGCATGAAAATATGCTAAATTAGGGGCTGAAATTTAACTTGGGCACAACTTGGGCACAAATAGAACAATAAGATGACTCAAACACAAGCTAACAATACCTATTCCGTCGATGTGTTAATGCTACAGGCTCGTCAATTGGCGGCTAATTACCGTCGTGCGACAGGCAAAACCCTGGCTGGTGTCACAAGCCATAACTCTTTATGTTTCTTATTATCTGCATCAAATTCTGGTAAATTCATGTGTTTAAACACATTACCCACTTGAATTGAAATATTATGACTATCAATAAAAGCTTGTACTGTAGAGCTGTTTAGTAAACCACAAAGATAATAGGCTGGCTCTGAATCATAAAAATCAACAAAAAACAATTTGTGGTCGGGAACAAAAACTTTTGACCACTGATAGGATCGTTACCTTTTGTAATGACTGCCGCTCTAAATGATTTATTGCCAGGCTGTTCAGGCCATACCACTTTAAATGGTGCGAAAGTATAACTGCCAACATTTGAAATACAGAAATAAGGTGCGTGTTCTGTCATTCGTTTGCTATATGTTGATCTTAAAATAAGCTGGTCTTGATAGGTGCTAAAAAATCCTTCACACTTTGGTTTGTCTTCCATGTCATTTTCACAATCTTCTAATAACTGTTTTGTGATCCCCTTATTAGGCACCAGTACATATAAATCTTTTTTGATTGAGACATAACATTCCTGTATATCTCCAGCCCCCTTAACTAAAGGATATAGAAAATCAGGTTCTATCCAAAACTTTCTTGCTGGTTTTACTTTTTCATTTCTTCCAAAGTCAGGGCAGGTTTTAATTTGCACCAAATTATTATTTTTATTTGTATCAATAATTTTTACAAAATAAATACCATTTAATTCTGTGGTTACTCCTTTTCTGCCGTTAACCCAAGTGCTTGCACCAGTGATCTTTTAAATGCTTTAAAACCACCTTTCGGTGTAATAGCCCATGGTGAATCACCTCCCGTAACAGGGGTTGCCTCACACTTATCAATGTCAACTGAATCAAGAGCTTCTTGTTTTGTGAGGTGAGCAGGGATTGCTTTTTTATTTCCTTTAGCCGCTTCCCATATAGCATAGGGTATAGGATATTTTATTGTGTTACCTTTGCATTTTTTAGCAATAAAAATAGCTGTTTTATTGGCTGCATCAGGAAATGGCTTTAAAGCTTTTAGATCATCAATCCCTACAGGTTGAATGATCTGATTATTTCCGATATAAAATGATCGAAAACCTGCTGAAGATGGTGATTGAAAATGAGTTTGCGTGATAACAAATGCTAAAATTCCGTCTTCATCTTTGAGCCATTTATCTGCAACGGTATAGGTGATCATTCCTGATATATCAAGTTCATTTCCACCATGAAATTTTGTTTTTGAGAAAATTCCATAATGATCACAGGTTGGCTTTATACGTTCACGGTATAATTCGGGTAATTTTGACCATCTGACCCAAGGTGGATTACCAACAACCACATCAAACTTTCCTGCAATAGCAGACCAGAAGAAATTACGCACTATACGAAACCAGATACCATTCCAGTTTCTTTCATGTAAATCCAGAATTTTTTCATAAGTATGCTTGAGTGGTGATCTCCATTCTTTCATTTCATTGGATGTAATTAATTTTTTTGTATTAATTTTTTTCTGTCTCACGCCACTGAGTACTTTTTGAAACTAAATTATCCATTAGTAAAAATACGGAATCTAAACGACTTCTATCAAAAGCCAATTCTGAAGGCAATAAAATTTCAAGATCGGCTACTTCACTACCAATTTTATAAGAGACAATCAATTCATCTTTTTAGGATTTCGAGCTGGGGAATACACTGCATCCGCTAAAAGAATCGGTATTTCTATATCTGTTCCTTTGTTATTGTCTAATAAATCAGAAATAGCGATTAATATATTCACTCGGGCAGTCTGGACTGCTAAAGGATTTAAATTTTCACAACGGTAATTGTTACAATATCTTCACGGCACAGGCTGAGGAGCCGATGGCCGTCAACGGTAATGGGCGGCATTTATGTCGCCTTTTACCCTCTTCAATCAATCGATTTAAGCTATTTCCTGCTGTATTTCATAATCGACTGGTGACAAATAATCATTAGCCGAATGAAGTCGCTCCCGATTATAAAATACCTCAATATATTCAAATATTGCCTGCTTTGCTTCTACTCTGGTTTTGAATCGACAATGGTGCGTCAATTCAGTTTTCAAACTATGAACTGATACAGCATTGTCCCAGCAGCTCATAGACTGAATATTGGACTATCAGAGGCTATCTCGGTCAGTATGCCAAAGCAATCCATCCATTGGTTTACGCTTCCATATGGCCATCAGTAAAGCATCATTGACTAGCTTGGCTTTCATTCGCTCATCCATCGACCAGCCAACAATTTGCCTAGAGAATAAGTCAATGACAACCGCTAAATATAACCAGCCTTCCTTGGTGGCAATATAGGTAATATCACCCACATAGTAGCGATCAGGTTGAGAGACAGTAAACTCTCTTTCCAGTAAATTTGGAGATATACGCTTATTATGCTTGGAATTAGTCGTCGCTTTAAAGCGTCTCTTCGTTTTACAAAACAAACCGGCTTTTTTCATTAATCGACCAATTCTCCGGCGGCTTATATGAACGCCTTTTTCAGCCAGTTTTCTTTTTAAGACGACGGGTTCCATAAGTCTTGCGACTGTCTTCAAACAGTTTTTTAGCTGCTCAGTAAGCGCTTCATTTTCTTTCTCTCTATCCGTTTTAGGAGAGCTAACCCAATCATAATAGCAACTACGGAAACATCCATAAAACGGCACAGAATCGTTACCGGGTAATCTTTAGCCTGATCAGTTATCCATGCGTACTTCACAAAGTTTCCCTTGCAAAGTACGCTGTGGCCTTTTTAATAAATCACGCTCCTGAATCACTTTTGCCAATTCTTTTTTCAGACGTTTTACTTCATCATAAATGTGTTCATCACTTCTATTGGCTACCGTCTTCACCGGTTTGGAATATTTACTGATCCAGGTATGTAGAGTATTTACATTAACACCTAGCTCCCTGGCAGTCTGAGAAACGGGTTGATCCGTCTCATTAGCTAATTTGACAGCTGATTCTTTAAATTCTGATGTATAGCTTTTATTCGGTTTTTTTTGTTTGATCATTCATTTTAGGTCACACTTTTTATCTTTTAGTTATTTTAAGTTGTGTGTCCGGTTAAGTATAGCCACATTATTGTTTATGATGTGTTTTAACACTTCTAAATCACCCCACCCATCATCTGTTGCTTGTATTTTTATTTTCCTGATTAAAGCCAGTAAGAAAGAAGCTGAACCACATGTTGATCAAGAAATCGTTGAGTTAAAAAAATTTTTTACATTGATTCTATCCAGAGTGACTTCAACCAACCATTCTGGTGTATAAAATTCACCCAGACTTTTTCGTAGCTCATTTGGCACGAGATCTTGATAAAACGACTTAAGAACATCTTTTGAACGTGCGGAAGTTAATTTATCCGCTCTATACATGGAGAATGAAAGCAAAATACCTTTTAATCCATCAATTATTACAACTTCTGCACCAAGAATTTTTATCAAAAGAGAGTTGTAAGTATGTATGACAAAAAGTGCAACAGGGATCTTCAATTCTTCAGACTTTTTTGTTCAGAGAAATTGATTGCATAAACAGTCGCCATACCAACATCAGCAACTTCACAGATTCGCCTTAAAGGGATTTATTCATTAGAAGTTTGAAAATAAGATTGTTTTTATGAGGCTGTTTTTGACCAGTTGTAGATTGTTTAACTGAAAATGTTTTCTTACAAGACTTGCATCGATAACGACTAGAACCTGATTTTGTTTTCCCAAAAGACTGGTAAAATTCTTTTCCTAACTTAATACTAATGAGATTATTTTTACATGAATTATCAGGGCATGACACCTCTGGAGTTTCTTTTAAATATTCTTCAATTCTGCTGTAATTCATCCCAAATTCCTTTGATTCTGAGGTGTGCTTTTATCGTCTAAGGCATTTTTTATCTGCAAGGCCAGATCAGGTGTTACCATCGCACCACGTCCCAACATAATACTTGAACAGTGACTACGTTCTTTACAACGATAATAATCATCCACACTCCAGACCTCACCATTGGCAATAATGGGGATCGTCAGCTGATCTGCAAGCGGTGCTAAAGCATCCCAATAAGCAGGTGGACGGTAGCCATCTTTTTTGTCCGGGCGTGAATAGTGAGCCAGTCAGCCCCTGCATCCTGAATCGCCTGGGCATTATCATGAGCCAGGGATTGATCATCAAAGCCAAGGCGCATCTTTGCCGTGACCGGAATATTGGCTGGCACAGCCTGACGCACAGAATAAACTAATTGGTTGATGCGATCAGGAAATTTGAGCAGACTAGCACCGCCATCACGGCGGTTGACAGTCTTTGCAGGACAACCAAAATTGAGATCAATACCTTCAGCGCCAAGACTAACCGCCTTGGCTGCATTGTCGGCCATGGCTGAATTATCACTGCCTAATAATTGTAAAAAAATCGGCGTGCCGGATTTGGTATGGCTGATCTTTTGTCCCGAATCAGGATTTATATTCAACTCAGGAAAACGCCGATAAAAAACACGGGTGGGGAATAAGGTATTAGTGATCCGCAAAAATTCTGTGACACATAAGTCATAGCCACCAATAGCGGTTAAAATTTCACGGGCATAAGCATCCGTTAGTCCATCCATGGGTGCCAAAACTATTTTCATCGTCGATCTTACTCAGGAGTTAGGGAATTAAGTGTTCGAACAAACCGGGCATTGTGGATCGGCAGGTAGTTTTAAGGTACGCCAATCCATTGTATAGGCATCTAATAAGAGTAAGCGTGATACCAAAGGTTTACCAATAGACATAATAAGCTTCATCGCCTCAACGGCCTGGACACTACCAATGATTCCGACCACTGGAGACAAAACGCCATTTTCAGAACACGTAGTTGCCACATCATTTGCATCGTCTTTATATAAACAACGATAACAAGACCCTTCGCCCTGATTGGCAAAGACAATTACCTGACCTTCCATGCGAATTGCCGCACCTGAAACGAGTGGTGTACGAGCTTGATAGCAAACCTGATTGAGTAAAAAACGAGCGTCAAAGTTATCCGTGCCATCTATAACCACATCAGCGCATTGAGCTTGTGCTAGCAAGGCTGGTTCATCAAGCTTGTGGCTTAAAGCAGTGACTTGAATATGGGGGTTGAGTTGTAAGAGGGTTTCTTTGGCTGACTCCGCTTTATTTTGCCCGATGCGTTGCTCAGAAGAATGAATGATTTGTCGTTGTAAATTGGATAAATCGACCTCATCAAAATCACAGATCACTAAGTGGCCAACGCCAGCCGATGCAAGATACATTGCTATCGGTGAGCCTAAACCACCCATGCCGATAATCAATACGCGGGCATTGAGTAGCTTTTCCTGACCCTCAATACCGACATAGGGCAACATGATTTGTCGTGAGTAACGCAGTAATTGATCATCATTCATAATAGCTAATCTACCAGCTTAAAGGACTCTTTATATTGGAGCGTATTTTATCTGATTTAAGAACATGAAGATATGATCAGAGAAAAATAAGCGAATAGAGCATTTGTTAAGTTGTTTTTTAAAAGTGATGTGACTTATTTATTGATATAACTTAAGAAAAAGTTAATAAAGTGAATAATATCTATGGTCAAAACTTTACTTTATGAAACTCTGAGTTAGAATGACTAATAAGGGTTTGATCATTTTCGATCCTAAACAAAAATGTTTTTGGTTATTTTATCCAGTGAGAAAAAAATGAGAATTGTTTTATTAGGCGCACCAGGTTCAGGCAAAGGTACACAAGCAAAAAAATTAATTGAAAAATATGGCGTTCCACAAATATCGACAGGTGACTTATTACGCGCCGCAGTTCAAGATGAAACTCCACTCGGATTAAAAGCCAAACACGCGATGGACTCCGGTGAGTTAGTGACCGATGATATCGTGCTAGGGATTATCGAAGAACGTTTAAAAGAACCTGATGCTTTTTATGGTTTCATCCTCGATGGCTTTCCAAGAAATATCCCTCAGGCGGAAGCATTGGATAATATGCTCAACACGATTTATAAGCCACTGGAAAAAACAATTTTAATTGATGTTGATCTGGACGACCTAATGCACCGATTAACAGGCCGTAGAACCTGTGCCGACTGTGGTCAAATGTATAATGTTTATACCTCTGCACCAATATTAACCGAAGTCTGTGATAAATGCGGTGGTAAACTGATTCAAAGAGCGGATGACAATAAAGAAACCATTGGTCATCGCCTGAAAATATATATAGCTCACAAACTGAACCACTGATTTCTTATTATAAGCAACAAAGCAAAAATGTAGCCATTGAAGGCGCAGGTGATGTCGATGAAATCTTTGCCCGAATAACAGCAATTCTTGATCCACTGGTTAAAACGCCCAAGGCTGTAGAAACAGCTACCATTGAAGGCGAGCTTGAAGAAGTGACAAAATCTGAGAAAGAAGAGAAGAAAGCGGTTACTAAGAAGCCAACTAAGAAGAAGACTGCGACGAAGAAGAAAGTAGCGACTAAGAAAAAGGCTGCGACGAAGAAGAAAGTAACAACTAAGAAAAAAGTGGCTACGAAGAAGAAAGTAACAACTAAGAAAAAAGTGGCTACGAAGAAGAAAGTCGCAATTAAGAAAAAGGCTGCTACGAAGAAGAAAGTCGCAATTAAGAAAAAGGCTGCGACGAAGAAGAAAGTCGCAACTAAGAAAAGGTCGCTGCGAAGAAGAAAGTCGCATCTAAGAAAAAGGTGGCTGTGAAGAAGAAAGTCGCATCTAAGAAAAAGGTGGCTGTGAAGAAGAAAGTCGCAACTAAGAAAAAGGCTGCGACGAAGAAGAAAGTTGCATCTAAGAAAAAGGTGGCTGTGAAGAAGAAAGTAGCGACTAAGAAAAAGGTGGCTGTGAAGAAGAAAGTAGCGACTAAGAAAAAGGTGGCTACGAAGAAGAAAGTCGCAACTAAGAAAAAGGCTGCTACGAAGAAGAAAGTAGCGACTAAGAAAAAGGCTGCTACGAAGAAGAAAGTCGTACCTAAGAAAAAGGCTGCTACGAAGAAGAAAGTCGCACCTAAGAAAAAGGCTGCCACGAAGAAGAAAGTCGCACCTAAGAAAAAGGCTGCCACGAAGAAGAAAGTCGCACCTAAGAAAAAGGCTGCTACGAAGAAGAAAGTCGCACCTAAGAAAAAGGCTGCTACGAAGAAGAAAGTCGCACCTAAGAAAAAGGTGGCTACGAAGAAGAAAGTCGCACCTAAGAAAAAGGCTGCTACGAAGAAGAAAGTCGCACCTAAGAAAAAGGTCGCTGCGAAGAAGAAAGTCGCACCTAAGAAAAAGTCTACTACGAAGAAGAAAGTAGTAACTAAGAAAAAGGTGGTAAAAAAGAAAAAATCGACCACTAAGAAGAAAGTGGCGAAAAAGCGAAGAAGAAAAAAAAGGGGCTGAAAAGCCCTTTTTTTATACCTTATGAGATAAAATCAGCGCCTCTTTTTAAGCGCCTATATCACCAGGCGCTTCATCCAAAGGAAAAGGGCTTTGATTATCCAACCAGGCTTTCCATTGGGCATGATGAGTGACATCGATACCTTCGGTTTTTGCGCTAGATTGTAAATGTGTTTGTAGATCAGAGAGCAGTTCGGAGTCCATTAATTCAAAATGTGACTGCACATTGGCATGAAGCAGGTTGTAGATTAGTTTTAATTCTGTCAGCGGATAATCTGTAATGGTTTTCATGATTGCTATTAATGCTCTGTTAAAAAGTAATAAGGGAGTGAATTTTAAGCTCATATTTTTCATATATTAGCACAAATTTGCGGCAAGCTAGGTGCTTTTGTATACTTCTATTATACCCAAACTGCTCTTAGCTGATAAGGTTAGGCGGACTTTCCAGCGATTTGACAGAAGGATAAGTGCTTGTTCACCTCGATACGCTTTAAAATCATTTTACTGACAGTCATACCTATCGCATTGATTTATTTGCTGATTTTCGGCTTTGGTATTTATCAATTGCAATTGCATTTACGGGCAGATGTTGAAGACGAAATGCGGCGTTTAACGCAGCAATATGCGGGTATCTTCTCTGGCTTTTGAATGAATCAGCACAAATTGCCCGTTCTACAGCGGCTATTATCGAACAAAACCCCACCATTCATGACTACCAGATTTATGCGCAGGTTAAATCGAATCTAAGACATAACCGAATTGTTTATGGCAGTGCCATTGCCTTTGCTCGTGATCCGGACTACGACAATGAATTATTTGCTCCCTATGCATGCATACCGCACCTCAGGTCGGGTCAATACCTTAGATATTGCAGACATAACCGATTATACCGCAGGGCATTGGCAATGGTGGGACAAGGCCAAACAGGCCAAACATCCTATCTGGACCGATCCCTATTTTGATAAAGGGGTTGGCGATATCGTCATGGCTACCTATGCGGTGCCGTTTTTTTATAAGAAGCAGTTTAGAGGGATTGCTACGGTTGATGTGCAATTGGAAATTTTAGAAGAAAAAGTGAATCAGGGTATTGATGTCGATCTGGACTTACTAATCATTACCAATAAAGGGGATTATGTTTACCACCCCGATCCCAAACAAATCCTAGCCAATTCCATTTATAAAGACGCTAAAAAATATCATCAGAATGGACTCAAAGACCTAGCCGATAAAATGATTGCCGGTAAACGGGGAGTCGTCCAATTAGATTCTTGGGAAACTCAGCAAAAGCAGTGGGTGGCTTTTTATCCAATTCAAAATACTGAGTGGCATTGCCCTGAGAGTTCCGGAGAAAGTTGTTTTAGCTCAGGTCAGAAAGAAAGGGCTGCAATTTGCCGCAGTACTACTCTTTTCTCTGCTTTTAATCATTATTACCGTATGGCTAGTGATAGGCCGGATGACTCAGCCTTTAGCACGTTTGACCGAGGGTGTTAAATCAGTTGCCGCAGGTAATCTGGATGCCACAGTGGAAGTAACCAGCCAGGATGAAATTGGTGTATTAACGCAGAGTTTTACTGATATGGCGGCTAAATTAAGTAAGCGTGAACAGGATATTCGTGATGCACGTTCACAAGGATTCAGTCGAATAGTACAGGGCTTAAAAGGGCGTTATTTTTATTTTACCCATGATAAACAGGGTCATATCTCTTATGTCAGCCCTGCGGTCAAAGACATTTTGGGTTATACACCGAGTGATTTTAAAAATTTCTTTAAGCAATATTTTGTCGAAAGCCCACTCAATGATCAGGCGACTCACATGATCGAGCTATCCTTTCAGGGTGAGCAACAAGAAGCCTTTGAACTGGAGTTGATCGCACGCAATGGTGAATTATTACGTTTTGAAATTATTGAAGTGCCGGTGAAAGGTGAGCATGGTGAGATTATTGCTTTGGAAGGTATGGCGCATGATATTACTGAACGTAAGCGTGAAGAAGAAAAATTTCGAGTTTTATTTGAAAGTTCTTCACAGGCTAATTTGTTGTATTCAGATGAGGGAATTCTTGATTGTAACCATGCCTTTTTAGATCTCTTTGGCTTTAGTAAGAAAGAAGATGTGCTGGGATCACGCTTATACTCGCTCACTCGTGCCATTCAGCCTGATGGCGAAGCCTCATTTGATCGATTAAACCAACTAATGGCTCAGGCTGTCGATGTAGGTTATCAGCAATATGAATTAGTTTTTGAGCGCGTAGGCGGTGAAACTTTTCCGGCAGAAATTATTTTAACCGCAGCCACTATGAATGAACAAGCAGTCTTTATTGCTTTGATACAGGACTTAACAGAGCGAAAATTAACTGAACAGGAAATTATTAGTGCTAAGGAAGTTGCCGAAGAAGCCAATAAAGCCAAGAGTGAATTTTTATCCAATATGTCTCATGAATTAAGAACACCTTTAAATGGGGTGCTGGGTTATGCGCAAATTTTGCAAAATGATAAGCAAGTAACTCATGAGCAAATGGAAAGTCTGGATGCGATTAAGAGTTGTGGTCATCACCTGCTCACCTTGATTAATGATGTGCTGGATTTATCGAAAATAGAATCGGGCAATATGGCCTTTACTATCAGTGCCGTGGATTTACCCAAGTTGGTTAAAGGGGTATATGACATGGTGATCCACCGTGCGTCAGCCAAAGGTGTTAAGCTTGATGTGATCATGCAAGAGGGCTTGCCTAAGGGAATAAAAACGGATGCGACTAAATTGCGACAGGTACTCGTTAATCTCTTGGGTAATGCGGTAAAATTTACTCATAGTGGTACGATTTCACTGCATGTCTCTGTCTATGATAAACAAGAATCGCCCAATGTCTGCTTTGTGGTAGCGGATACTGGCATCGGTATTCCTGAAGAAAAACATCAGATAATTTTTGATGCCTTTAAACAAGCTAAAGAAGGTATGGATGCCGGTGGTACAGGTCTTGGTTTGGCCATTAGTCAGCGCCTTATTCAAGAAATGGGTGGCACAGAAATCACTCTGCAAAGCCAGTATGGAGAAGGCAGTGCTTTTTCATTTTGTTTGCCGCTTATAGAGGTCAGTGATGATGAGCTAGAGGTGACATATAGTGAGCATTATGATGATTCAGTGATCCCCAAGCTGCCGGATGGTTTACAGTTAACGGCTTTGATTGTAGATGATCGACAGGTTAATCGTGATATTTTAGAGCGTTTATTACAAGCATCGGGTTTTAAAACCATGTCGGCAAACAATGGTAAAGAGGCCGTGGCCATGAGTCAGAAATATAAATATCCCCTGATCTTAATGGATATTCGTATGCCGGAGATGGATGGGATTCACGCAGCAAAACTCATACGACAAAGCATGGAGCAAGAAGAGAGCCAACAGAAACTTGTTATTATTGCGGTAACAGCCGGTGTTTTTCCGGAATTAAAGACGCAGATAGCAGAAACAGGCATGGATGATTTTATTGCCAAACCCTTTAAAGTGTCTGAGGTGTTTAATAAAATAGCACAGCACTTGGACATACATTTTAAGTATGAAAATGTCACTTTAGAGAATACGCCAGCCGCTGAGTCTGAGCGAGTCTTTGATGAGCATGCACTAGAACAATTAGAGGAATTGATAAAACAAATAAAAGCCGCCAGTGAGATGGGGGATATCAGTCAAATTAATGTCGTGTATAAAGAAATAAGCAAAAATAAACTCTTAAGTGATGAAGCCGATAAGCAATTAAATTTATTGATTAAACAATTTGATTTTGATGGCATACGCAATTTTAAATATTAAAATAAGCCCACAAATATGAATGCAATACATAAAGAAGAACAGGCAACATTATTATTGGTAGATGATAATCCTACTAATTTACAAGTGTTATATCAGACTCTGGAAGGGCATGGCTACAAGTTATTGCTCGCTAAAAATGGTGAAGATGCGCTAAACATTGTTCATAAAGTACATCCGGAACTGATTTTATTGGATATTATGATGCCGGGTATGGATGGCTATGAGGTGTGTTTAAAAATAAAATCTAACCCCGAGCTGGCTGATATTGCCATTATTTTTCTATCGGCATTAGATGATGTAAAAGATAAAGTAAAAGGCTTTGATTGTGGTGCGGTGGATTATGTTGCCAAGCCTTTTCAGTCAGAAGAAGTTATCGCACGAGTAGAAACTCATATTAAAATTCGCCAATTGGAAACCATCTTAGCGCAAAAAAATAAGCGTTTAGAAGAAGATAATGCACTGATTTTGGATGCAATGGGTGAAGGTCTATTGGGTGTTGATAAACAGGGTTTAATCACCTTTATCAATCCTGCGGGTGCAGAAATTATCGGCTGGCTGGAAGATGAGATTCGAGGTAAAAACTTTCATGATGTGATAATGCACACAGATAGTCAGGGCCATCGCCATCCACTGGAAAAAGATGATGTCTTTAACACCCTGAGAGATCGAGTGCAAAGACAAAGTGATAGTAATATTTTTTGGCATAAAGATTCAGGCAGTTTTCCCGTTGAATATACCGTGACCATGATTGAAGGTGAAACGGATATTAGCAGTGTCTGTGTCGTTTTTAAAAATATTGCAGCACGAAAAAACGTGAAAGTGAATTGCACCATGCCCTGCAAACCGTTGAAGAACTGAAAGAGAAATTACAGGTAGAAAATCAGGTTTTACGTGCGCAAAGCAGTTATCTGCAAGCAGAAATTCGCAGTGAACAAAACTATGGCGAAATTATCGGTCAAAGTCAGGCCTTAATAAAAACCATGGAAGAAGCCGAGCAGGTTGCAGGGACGGATACGACAGTATTAATCAATGGTGAGTCAGGCACGGGAAAGGAATCCATGGCGCGGGCTATCCATCAATTCAGTCCCCGAAAAAATCGCC
Source organism: sulfur-oxidizing endosymbiont of Gigantopelta aegis (assembly GCF_016097415.1). NCBI lineage: Bacteria > sulfur-oxidizing endosymbiont of Gigantopelta aegis. The sequence continues at coordinate 2,359,462 of NZ_JAEHGE010000001.1, forward strand.
CTTTAATCAAAGTTAATTGTGGTGCAATATCAGAATCATTGGTGGAAAGTGAATTATTTGGTCATGTTAAAGGCGCCTTCACCAGTGCAATTAGTGATCGAACCGGGCATTTTGAGCTAGCTGATAAGGGCACCATTTTTCTGGATGAAATAGGCGAACTTTCCTTAGAAGTACAGGTTAAATTATTACGGGTTTTACAGGAGCAGGAGCTCCAGCGTGTTGGCAGTGGCGAAGTGATTTCTGTGGATGTACGTATTATTGCAGCAACCAATCGTAATCTGAAAAAAATGGTGGATGAGGGTAGTTTTAGAATGGATCTTTTTACCGCTTAAATGTTTTCCCCTTAACCGTACCACCATTAAGGGATAGAAAATCTGATATTCCATTATTATTAGCAAAATTTCTTGATAATTTGAGTCATAAACTGGGCAAAAATTTCCGAGGCATCTCAGAGGTGAGTATGGCATTGCTAATGGATTATCATTGGCCGGGCAATATTCGTGAATTACAAAATGTAATTGAACGCTCTGCTATTTTATCAAAAAGTGAAATAATTGAAGTCGATGATGCACTGGTACCGGTATCGATTGAACAAGTGAAATTACACAAAGATTCAGCTGAACGAGCAGGTGATGAAGTTGATGACAATAAACAAGCGGATAATGCTAGAAAATCAGTGGCTTATCGGACACTGGCCGAAAATGAAAAGCGTTATATTATCAGTGTGTTGAATGATTTAAATTGGCTCATTTGGGGGAAAAGGGGCTGCCGAGATTCTGGATGTGCCGGTCAGCACATTGCGATCCAGAATGAAAAAACTCGGTATTGAGAGACCAGACTAGGAAAGTAAACTGATCAGGCGATAGGACCTGTTTTTCTGACAGGGTGTATTGGTTTACTCAAAATAACTAAAACTGCGCCAATAAAGAAGCCTATGCCAGCATTCAACCAATAAAAATCGTTATTCCAAATGACTTGGTCGATTAAAGAACAGCTAATAGCAAAAAAAGTGGCGGTGGTGAGAATAGTGATTATTTTTTTCATGTTAATTCTCCAGCTTGATGCGCTTTTTAATACATTATTTAAGGTTTTTGCAAAATTATTAAAAAACAGTGTATATATTATACAGATCAGCGTTCAATTTATCTGTAGGTAAAATCTGAAAATGTGTAGTTATTTGACTGAAATTTGTCAGACTTTTACCCCTAAAAACAGCTATTAGTACAGTGGACCCCATTGTCAAGACAGCTTTCTCAAATATTAAGATATAATTCTGTTGGTTATTTATAGTATTAGTCTTATCCACATATCCACAGGTCTGCCAGTAGTCCAGAGACGCTTGCGATATATCTCAGGGCTACTGGCTTGGCCTGTGGATATGTGGACAAGGCGGTTGCCAGTAAAGTTGATTATCCTCCTCATCATCTGCCCGTTTTAAGTCTGGAACAACTTCTTTCATCACGCCATAGATCTCTGCAGGCGTTTTTCCACCGTGTGTACTGTGTGGTCGTTCATGGTTGTAAAACTCAAAATATTCCTTTAATGAGCTCTTTAGCTCATCAATACTTTGGTAATCCTTGAGGTAAATTTCCTCATATTTTACACTTCGCCAGAGTCGTTCAATCATAATGTTATCCATTGCTCTGCCTTTGCCGTCCATGCTGATTTTTATATCATTGGCCTTTAGAACACCTGTAAATGCTCTGCTAGTATATTGAGCACCTTGATCCGTATTGAAGATTTCTGGCTTTCCATATCGTCGCAGTGCTGTTTCCAGACTACTGATACAAAAGCTTTCTTCCATGCTGGTTGACACTTCCCAGGACAGCACAAAACGGCTACTCCAGTCCATAACAGCACTTAGGTAGACAAATCCATGTGGCATCCGTAAATACGTGATATCTGTGCACCAAACCTGGTTATTCCTATTAATATCAATTCCTTTGAGCAAATATGGATAGAGGTTATTTACTTTGCAAGGCTTGCTGGTATTGGGTTTTGGTGCCACTGAAACCAATCCCATGATCCGCATAAGCCGTTGAACTTTTTACGATTAATTTTATAACATTTCAATCTTAATGCATTACGAATTTGACGACTGCCATAGAATGGATGTTTTATGTACAACTCATCAATCAAATTCATTAATGTTAAATCTTTATTTTGCAGAGGCTTTTTAGGTTGATAGTAATAGCTTGAACGGTTCAGGCCGATAAGCTCACATTGTTTTTGATGCTCAACTGAGGGTGCTCTTTTTCTATGCAACACCGCTTTTCTGCTCTACTCAGTTGAACATCTCAACTTTTTTGACAGCCAGTCAGCCTCTACTTTTAGTTGACCTATTTGGCTGTACAGGTGTTCTTTTTTCCTTTTCATGTTCAGCATCTTTATTCTCTAATTTTTTTGAAAAAGTATCGGCTGCACCATCAAGCATCTGCTTTTTCCAGCTATTGACCTGGGTGGTGTGCACTTCAAATTCTGACGCAATTTCTGCGACTGTTTTTTGACCTTTCAAAGCCTCAATGGCTACTTTTGCTTTAAATTTGTTGTTGAATGTTTTTCTTTTTGTGCTCATTTTTTTGTTCCCCGTTAGGTTAGCTCTTATATCTTAACCTATTGTCCAGTTTTCGGGGTCCACTATATAGTGCTGATTTTTTTATTATATTTTAGAACTGAAATACAATTTACACTGTTTTTGTGACAGAATAATGAACCTTAAAACGATTAATTTTAAAACAACTGTGAACAATTCATGTCTTCTATGCTCGACACCATCAAAACTGTAGAAACCCCCGAGGGTGTTGAGCTTAAATTAACCTGTGCTGGGTTTTATGTGCGTAGCATCGCCTGGTTGTTGGACATTTTGATACAGGGCCTGATTATTATTGTTTTTGCCCTATTGCTGAGTCGCTTGGGGGATTTTGGTCAGGGTATCTTATTGATTGTGATGTTTTTGCAGCAATGGCTCTATCCGGTATTCTTTGAAATTTATTTTCAGGGGCAAACACCGGGGAAAAAGAAAATGAATATTCAGGTGCTACAAATTGATGGCACCATGGTGACTTGGGAAGCCTCTTTACTCAGAAATTTACTCAGAACCGTCGATTTTCTGCCTTTTTTCTATGCCTTGGGTGTGGTTTCTATGCTATTGAGTCGAGATTTTCGGCGTCTGGGCGATTTGGCTGCCAATACCATTGTGGTTTATACCCGCAAGCTAAAGGACAATAGTCAACTGGTGCCTGAAGTAGCTGCTATTGCCCCTAACATAGCTCTCAGCGGTATAGAACAGCAAATTATTGTTAATTATGCTGAACGCTTTAAGGGCTTTTCTCCGGAACGTGCAGAAGAACTGGCCAGGCTAGCAACACCTTTACTGGATGGTGTTATTGTCCAGAAAAAACAAACAGCCAGTGAAACAAATGCCAGTGAACGTCTGCTGGGTATTGCTAATTACCTGATGGGGCGTCGATGAATCAGGCACAATTTATAAAAGCCCATGAACAGCAATGGCTTATTTTGGAAGTGTTACTTAATTCTCGTTTGAAAAAGGTGTTATTGCAACAAGCCGCTTCTGAACGATCACTCTCTGGAAAAAAACACCTGACCTTTTGGCAGAAAAAACAGACGAAAAAAAATCATGCTTATCTACAAAGTTTAAATAATGAAAAATTGACCTCACTTAAGCCCAAATTACTTATACAAGCAGATTTTCCTGCTCTGTATCGGAATGTTTGCCAGCATTTATCATTAGCACAATCCCGCCGTTATAGCCCTTATTTAATAGAACGCTTAAGTTTTCTGGTGAATGAAGCACACCAACGCTTTTATCAGAAAAATAATAGGCGGGGAAGCAGTGTTCTGGCTTCTTTTATCCATTTTTTCAGCAACAGCTTTCCACAAATAGTACGCAGCGAGAGCCGTTGGCTATGGCTTCGTCTGCGGTATTTTATCTACCGCTTATTTTAATGATCGTGTTAATTCAGATCTGGCCTGAGTTTGTCTATAGTGTTATGTCACCGGATAGCGTGGCGGGTATGGAAGCCATGTATGATCCTCAGGCTGAACATATAGGCCGTGAACGTGGCTCAGAATCCGATGCACGTATGTTTGGTTTTTATATTTTAAACAATACCGGCATTGGTTTTAGAACCTTTGCCACCGGTTTACTCTTTGGTATTGGTAGTATTTTCACCCTACTCTTTAATGGCTTGCATATTGGTGCGGCGGCGGGTCATCTGACCCAGATCGGCTATGGCAATACCTTTTGGCCTTTTGTTTCCGGTCATAGTGCCTTGGAACTCAGTGCTATTGCGCTCAGTGGTAGTGCGGGTTTGAAAATAGGCTTTTCATTGTTGATGCCGGGACGAAAAAGCCGTTATCAGGCATTATTGGATGCTGCCTCAGTGGCGGTAAAAATAATGGCTGGTGCTGCAGTAATGTTTTTTATGGCTGCTTTTGTTGAGGCCTTTTGGTCATCATCTCAGACCATTGCGCCGCTGATTAAATATGCTGTAGGCGCATTGATGTGGCTGCTGGTATTTGCCTATTTTGCCTTTGCAGGACAGAAGACAGTCGAGCAGAAGAGTGGGAAAAAGAAGGCCAATTTTATGAAGTTAGAAGAATGAATCTTCAAGCGCTGACCTTTGCCGTTCGTCCAAGAAGCCCATGGGAAGCAATGGATGTTGCTGTGCGCTTAGCGGTAACACATTGGCGACTCTTATTAGCCAGTTGGTTAGTCTGTGTTTTGCCTATTTTTTTAATAGTGAATGTTCTGCTCTTGCAAGCCCATCCTTATTGGGTGTTTTTTATCCTGTGGTTTTTAAAGCCGCTTTATGATCGCGTGCCGCTATTCGTTTTATCCAGAGTCATTTTTGCCGAAAAGACCAGTTATAAAGATGTCATTTCAGCGATCCCAAGTTTCTTTAAAACCGGTATTTTTTCTGCCTTGACCCTATATCGTCTCGACCCAGGACGTGCATTTTCCTTGCCTGTGAGTCAACTTGAAGGCTTGAAGGGCAAGCGCCGTAGAGAGCGAATGAAAAGCTTGAGACGAAATGCCAACAATCGTGAGGTGATGCTTTTTGTCTTGTGTTTTCATTTGGAATCGCTGGTTTCATGGGGTTTAATTGGTATCGTATTAATGATGTTGCCAGTGGATATTGCCATACAAAGTGCGGGTAATTTGTTTACTGAAGAGCCAAGCTTATTAGCCAATGCCTTATCAATGGCACTTTATTTTATGGTGATGATGGTGGTTGAAACACTCTATGTCGCCGGTGGTTTTATTTTATATTTAAATCGACGGATAATTTTAGAAGGCTGGGATATTGAATTGGTTTTTAGAAAGCTCGCTCAACGTGCTAGCCAATCAAAATTAAAGCCAATTGCTGAAAATAAAATGACTATTAATAAGGGGGCATCACTATTAGCAATCACTCTGAGCTCGCTATTGTTATTGGGTAATGTTTTTGGTCAGATCCGGTCTATGCCAATACGCTTAATATGGAAACGGCATCGGCATCTTATCGCAAAATACTCCCGCCAATTGCGCAACCAAAACTTGCAGCGGAGGCTTCCAAAGAAACGATTCAGGCAGTATTGGCCGATCCTGTTTTTAATCGAATGAAGCAGCTTGAATCACTTAAATACATGGGCGAAAAAATAAAAAAATGAGGATGGCTTAGATATTGAATCCGGCGCTTTAGTTAGATTATTTGAAAGCATTGGACAGATCCTGGCATTTATCTTTGAGGCTGGCTTATGGCTTTTAGCACTTATTTTTACTTGATTACCCATAAAGCTCCGCCATTTTTAGGAGCTTTCCATTCATAGGTGGCGTTTTCATCGCCACGCATAAAAACCTTGGCATCATGTCTTTTAAGTTAAAGCGTCTATTAAACCGATAACAAAATTCAGCAAGATACCGAGGTAAATGTTTTGAGTTAATGGAATGATAGCTTCCCTTCATAGAGTTTTTAATATTACCTATCATAGTGTTAACCCAGATAAACTCAATTTTATCAACACTTGCCGCACCACCACCCGTGACGATTGGAACATGCTTACAGTCAGCTTCTTTAACCGCAGGAAAACAATTTAACCCATCTGAGTAAACAGTACTTCCAGGTGTTAAATGAGTTTGTGCCCATCGTTTTATTTCACTGGATTTAAACCCTTTAAGCACATTTAAATTCATTGCAATCGGGTGTCCATCTTCATTAGTAGAAACGGCTGCAACGAACGGTGTTTTATTTTCTGAACCACGACCTCTGGAGCCGCCTCTGTGCTCACCACCCCAGTAGGCATCATCAATTTGAATGATGCCTGATAAAGGTTTACTGTCATCACGTTCTTTCATAACCTGCATGATCTTTTGTTTCATACTCCAGGCTGTATTGTAGCTTACCTTAAGCTGTCTCTTTAATTCTAATGCTGAAACCGCTGTCTTCAATTGAGTCATAAGATGAATCGCTAAAAACCACTTAGATAAAGGCAGTTTGGTACTATCAAATATTGTCCCACAGGTTGCTGATGTCTGATGATGACAATGGTGGCACTGATAAAGATGGCGATGTTCTAGAGTGCAATAAGTCTTATTGCCACACTCTGGGCAAACAAATCCATCAGGAAATTTCCATTTAAATAAGGCTTGTCGGCACTGTTTGTCAGTGCCATAATCATTAAAAAGCTCAAATAAACTATAACCTTCTTGAAACTGAATTTTATTTTTTGACATCATTCTACTCCACACATAATCTATACTTTAATTATAGTATAATTATAGTATAATTATAGTATAATTATAGTATAATTATAGTATAATTATAGTATAATTATAGTATAATTATCGAAATATGGCGGAGCTTTGTGGGTAATCAAGTATTTTTATTTTCTTATTAGTGAAATATCGAGACCGTTTACAAATAGGCTTAGGGCGGCTGTTTAAAGCCAAAGAAAAGCCAGCCGAATTACCAGAAATGTTATTTGGCCTGGATTTACGGGAAGAATCTTTACCCGCTGATGTGGTCGCACAGGCTTTACAGCTTTACCAGGCACAGGAATATCGAGCCTCAATGGCATTATTATACCGTGCGAGTTTGGCTTATTTGGTAAAAAATTATGAATTTAGTTTGCCAAATGGTGCTACAGAAGGGGATTGCCTGGACTTAGTGACAAAAAATCTTACCTTGCCCAGTGAAGCTGAAGGCAATTATTTTGTGACTCTCACAAGAGCATGGCAGCAAATAGCCTATGCCCATCGAAATATTTCTGAGCAAGAATTTCAAGCCTTGTGCGATAATTGGTCATTATACTATTCTCAAACCCAAGCTCCAGACTCAAGAAGAAAGGGGGCTGACGATGAATAAATCTACGCAGATTTTACTCACCCTTTTGCTGCTGATAATCAGTTTGGCCACAGGCTATTGGTTTTATAATAATTTTGAATGGCTCGATGAAGAAAAGGAAGTGGGTTTTCAGGGGATAGCACAAACCAACAATCTATTAGCGGCTGAGTTTTTTCTTAGAAAAATGGGCATAGATGTTCAGCAAGTGAATGGTTTAGTGGCATTTCGTGACTTGCCATCAGCACAACATAGCATACTGATCACGACGCAACGTGAAACCATTAACAAAGAATTGAGCAAAAACTTATTAGCCTGGGTACGTGAGGGTGGACACCTGATTGTTGAAGCTCGAAAAACGACTGAACCCGAAGAAGATGACTTGCTATCTCAATGGCAAATAAGCGCTCAGGCAATTGAAGCACAGGAAGGGCAGGAAGATAAAGGGCAGGCAATTGATGACGCGGTGAAATCCATTCTGCAACAGAATGATACTGAAGCAGAAGATATACCCGTAGCAGTTCAATTGTCGAATAAAACAATGATAGATGTCAATTTTCCGTATGATCTCAGCTTATATAAAGAGTCGTCAGATACCCCGTTGAGCTGGTTAGTGCATGATAAGAGTGCGGCGTATATTATGCAACTTTCATTAGGGCAGGGCTTACTCACGGTTTTAAATTCAACAAAAATATTTAACAATGAACAAATAGCGCAATTTGATCATGCGCGATTATTGCATTATTTAACGCAATATAATGGTCATGATGTGGGTGTCTGGCTCATACGCGTTGATGATATGCCCGCCTTGTGGCAATGGTTATGGGATTATGCCTGGCCAGCCATGTTGAGTTTAAGCCTGCTATTTTTAATTTGGCTCTGGCGTGCGCCACTACGTTTCGGGCCACGATTCAGTGATAAGGCTATCGAGCGGCGTCGTTTGCTGGAACATATACAGGCCAGTGGTCATTATCGTTGGCATCATGAGCAATCGGGATATTTATTAGCCCAGGTTCAGGCTGATTTATGGGATCATCTACAGCGCTCACATCCGACGATACATAGAGAGAATCCAGCACTTGCCTATAGGAAATTGGCTGATATTACAGCAATTCAAATAGAGCTTATTGAGCAAGCATTGACGCCGGTTGACAGTATGAGTGAGCAGGAATTCATTAATCATATTAAAGTAATGGAAAAAATCCGCCAGCATTTATAGGCTGAATTCGTATAAAAATAACAGTAAAAACTATAGTAAAAAAAGTAGGAATATTTTATGGAAAATACAGCAACAATGACTCAGCTTTGCCAGTCGATAAAAAGCGAAATGGCCAAGGCTGTGATTGGACAAACCGAGGTCATTGAGCAAATATTAGTTGCCTTAATTGCCAGTGGTCATGTCCTAATTGAAGGTGTGCCGGGGCTGGGTAAAACATTAATGGTGCAAGCATTGGCAAAAACCTTTGATGGTGATTTTGCACGTATTCAATTTACCCCGGATTTAATGCCGAGTGATGTGACTGGACATGTACTCTATGATATGAAATCGGAAAGTTTCAAAGTAAGAAAAGGACCGGTGTTTACCAATCTCTTGTTGGCCGATGAAATTAATCGCGCGCCAGCAAAAACACAGGCTGCACTGCTTGAAGTGATGCAAGAGCAACAGGTGACATTGGAAGGGCGTTCCATGTCAGTCTCACACCCCTATATGGTCTTAGCGACTCAAAATCCGATTGAGCAGGAAGGGACTTATCCACTGCCTGAAGCACAATTGGATCGTTTCTTATTTAAAGTGTTAATCGCTTATCCAGAAGATAAAGAAGAGCTACAACTGGTACAGCACATTACCAACAAAAAGCTGGGTGATAAATTGGATGTTTCCAATGTTGCTTGCTGTTTACAAGCAGAAACAGTTTTAGAGTTACAACAACATGCTGCTTCATTAGAAGTGGATGAGCAAGTAGTGCAGTATGCGATTAATATTGTTCGAGCTACACGAGAATGGCCGGGGATTTCTATCGGTTCAGGGCCTCGGGGGGGGATTGCCCTGATTCGAGCGGCCAGAGCTTATGCTGTGGTTGATGGTCGCGATTTTATTACCCCTGATGATGTCAAAAAAGTGACCCTGCCTGCCATGCGGCATCGAATTATTCTTTCGCCTGAAATGGAATTGGAAGGTGTGCATGTTGATCAGGTCTTGAAAAATATACTTGATAAAATAACAGCGCCAAGACATTAATGATTGATCTTGTCGTGAATTTTTTTTACTCCCTCTGGCATCGTTTGAAGCCGGGGAGGCAGTTGTTTTTCTTGTTAATGGCCTTGACTGTTTTGGGTGTCATCGTATCCGTGTGGCCAGAAAATTTATGGCTGTGGCAGGGGAGCTTAATACTGGCAAGCACTATCCTATTAATTGATTTATTACGTCTTTATGGTTTTAAAAAATTTCATATTGAACGTCAGGCGCCAGGCAAAATATCACTCGGATTATGGCATGATATTCACTTAATACTGCATTATGAAGCGGGTCATTTTTCGGCTAAGAAAATTCACCTTAAGGTGTTTGATCATTATCCCGTTAATTGTGAATACCGTTATTTACCTCGCCAAGTCACCTTAATGTCAGAACAAAAAGTGACTATTGATTATCAAATAAAGGCTCTAAAACGCGGCAATGAAATTTTTTCCGGAGTGCAATGTTTACTGGCTTCACCCTGGGGTTTCTGGTTGAGAAATTATCGTGCAAAAACGATTTCAACCACCATGGTTTATCCTAATTTTGCCGCTATTAGTCAATACGCGCTATTGGCGACAGAAAACCGTTTAAGTCAGTTAGGAATCAGAAAAATTCGTCGCCGTGGTGAAGGTATGGATTTTAATCAATTGCGAGAATACCGTGAAGGTGATTCCCTCAGACAAATAGACTGGAAGGCGACTTCACGCTTATGAAAATTAATTTCCAGAGAATATCAGGATGAAAAAGATCAGGAAATTATATTTCTGCTGGATTGTGGGCGGCGTATGTTGTCTCATGATGATGAGTTGTCGCACTTTGATCATACCCTTAATGCGATGTTATTGGTTTCCTATATTGCGCTGCATCAGGGTGATGCGGTTGGTTTTTCCACCTTTGGAACTGGCGATGATAATGAAGAGCAAGCTCAGTCTCCCACTCAATCAAAGCGTTGGATTCCGGCACGAAAAGGCATGGCAACCATACAATCCTTATTAAACAATGTGTATGACTTGCACGCTCATGCAGTCACACCGGATTATACTAAAGCCGTCACACAATTATTATTACGTCAGAAAAAACGTGCCTTGATTATTGTGCTGACTAATTTGAGAGATGAGGACAGCCATGACTTGCTCAATGCGCTACAATTACTCAAGCGTAAACATTTGGTGGTGCTTGCCAGTTTAAAAGAACAGGCTTTAGAACAAGTGATGGAAAAGCCGGTTGATGATTTTTCTGATGCCTTACTCTTTGCCTCAACGTGTGACTACCAAAGACAAAGAAAAAAAATGTTTGAAAACTTACAGGCTCGTGGGGTAAATTATTTAGACGTCACACCGGATAAATTAGCGGTAAGTTTAGTCAACCGATATTTAGATATTAAGAGTAGTGGGCAATTATAAAATTGCACAAATACGATCACCATCCTCCAGGAGAAAATTTTTGAAAATTTCATTAATCGCAGCGATGGCAGAAAATAGAGTCATCGGTATCGACAATCAATTACCATGGAAATTACCAGCGGATTTAGCCTGGTTTAAAAAAAATACAGTCAATAAACCCATCGTAATGGGGCGAAAAACATGGGAGTCCTTACCTTTTCGACCCCTACCCGGACGGGATAATATTATTATTACTCGTGACAGAGACTATCAAGCCAAAAACACAAAAGCTGAAATTATCCCTTCTGCCATTGTCTGTTCATCAATTGATGAGGCCATACAAGTAGCAAAAGAAAAATCGCATGAAGAACTCATGTTTATTGGTGGCGCAACACTCTATGAGCAAGTGTTAGAAAAAGCGGATTGCCTGTATTTAACATTCGTTAAAGGCGATTTTGACGGTGACGCTTGGTTCCCTGAAATTGATTTCTCACAATGGCAGGAAAGCTATGTTCAGGACAATCTACCGGATGAGAAAAACCCCCACCATTATCGTTTTAGTATCTATCAACGAAACCAGTAGGGTGCTGAGGAACGATGCGCACCATTGACCACATCCTACAAGTGTAAAGATAAATGGGCTTATTTGCTCAGTCCCTTATCTTGCATAGCAGAATCACTAACAGCCTGAATAGCATCACCCATAAGTGATGAAGCTTGTACGATTGAGCCAATCCCTTGGCGGAAGCTATCACTGAGTGCTTCGAGAGAGATTTCAATGACTCGATTATTTTGTGTCAAGCAACTGAACTGACTTTTATCGTCTTTTACCCAAGTAACTCGAGCGCGGGAATAATGTGATTTGAAACAAAATTCAAGCCAGGAGTCTTCAGTAATATTTTTTACCTGATAGGTGTATTCATCATCAATAAGTTGTAATTTATAGCTATTGTTCACTAGACGAATCAATTCAAAATCAGTTTTTGACTGTTTTTCAGGTGTATAATTTTTCTTCACACAATGTGTGGTTGGTCGATTGATTAGGTGTGTTAATCCGGTCTTTTTCGGGGCTTGTTCTGCTAATGCATCCTCTTCAGCAATACTATCAACAAATGCTTCTTCAAGTGTGGATACTTCCGTGACTACAACTTTAGTCGGTGTGTTAATTTCCTCATCAAATTGAGTGAGTTCGCTATGCATGGCCTTTGAGTCAAGAACCGACTCAAGAGTAGATTCGGGAGCTGATTCAGGAGAATTGACTTTTGCTGTCTCGGCTACTTGAGAGCCATCAGCAAGGTGAGAGCCATCAGCGGCTTGAGAGTCATCAAATAATTCATTTCTAAAAATAATTTTATCAGGCTCATTATTCAAATTATTAGGCTGTTGTTTTGTTTTGCCTTCAGTGGATTGTAATGCAGCATGATGAAGTTTTTTAATTGCCAGAGTAATTTTATCTTGAATGTTTTTAGGGCAATGGACACGTGCTAGGCCGAATTGAAGCTCTTCATTGATAATTGGAATCAAGCGTTGTATACGGACTCTTTCAATATGCTTTTGTGTTGCTGTAATGCTAAAAATAAGGGCGCTAATAAATGCATTAGCGCGTTCCTTCATATCGTCACTGCTACTATTATCTGAATAAATATTGAGTAAAACATTTTTCCATATCTTATCAATAAATAAATGGATGCCGGGAGGGATTTCTTTGTCTTTTATTGCTTGTTGGACAATGTTGTCCACTTTGCTTTGTAAATTGGCCTTCACTGCCTGGGGTTGTTTTCGGGTATGATTAGCTTGCTGTTTCCGGTAGTTAACAAATTGTTTCAAGTCACCATCAAGCTCAGAAAATATGGCTTTATTGATTTTGTTTTCACGACCCAGTTGAGTGCTTATTTTTTTTAGTTTAAGATAAACAGGGTTGTTAATGCTTTCTTCGGTATCAGTAATACCAAAGGCTGCATTGGCAAAATCATCTAAAAAGTGTCTGGCAACATGCGTGGTATTATTGATAAAAGTATCATCAACCAAAGACAGATGAATAATGGGTATCATTAAACGCCGGAATAGTTTTTTTGCCCGGATAGAGAGGTGTTTATTGTTTTCAATATGAGTAAATAAATCCTCAATCATATCGATTAAGTGTAACTTTTTATTTTTTAGGGCAGTGCTGTGAGATTGCTTATTGGTATCAGCAAGAATGTTATTTTTTATTTGTAAGTGAATTGAGGGTGATGATTGCATGGCATCATAGAGCAAAGCATTATGATGCAAGGCTTGCAGGGAGCTAATTAATTCCTGAGTACTGGTTTCATGATGATGTGTGAAATTGTCATTATTCTGCGTGTTTTTATTAAGGTGATTTTCAGCGTAAACATCATGGAGTTGCAATAAATGATTGTTAGCATTTTCTTGTAACGATGAAAAAATGACAGGTGTCGATCTTTTCTTTGTTAGCAATTGATTGAGTTGTTTTCTGGTGCCAGTATTTTGGTTTAGGGAGGTTTTATTTCTAGCTAAATTCTGGGCTAATTCTAAGTGACGATTATTCAGTGTTGATGTTCTTTGTTGCCTTGTAGATGGCGGACTAAAATGAGTTAAAGTGCTATTTGCTGTTGGACTAAATTCAGGGTATTCATTACCTGGTATATTATTTTGATTATAATTGTCTTGAGTTTCTATAGGGCTTGGAATTTCTTCAGACTTACTTAAGGGTGGGGTTAAGGGCTTTGTATATTCTTTCTTTATACGGTAATCGCTGATAATTTCAGGCAAGATGCCTTGCTTAATCAATGCGTTGTTGAGTTCATCCAATAAGGCTGGCAGGTGAACAGCTAAAAATTGTTCAAATAATTTATAAACCTGTAGTCGCACATCGGGAGAAAAATCAAAAGTGTGCATGCTAGAGCGGAAAGCTGACAGAATTGTATCAGCACTGAGTGGACTCTTGCTGATTTCTTCGCCTCGTAACTTAAGTAAGGCAAATATTCGGGTTTCTAAATGCTCAAAAGCCTCACGATTTTGCTGGTTAATTTTTTCAATGACGGTATCAAAGGATAGGTTTTCTTCAAGATCTTTAGTGGCAATCAGATTGAGGCTTTCACGACTGCGTTTGTTGGTTGATAAATTATTGCTGAATGAACCGTCAAAAGTTTGCCCTGCTTTTGAGGTGTAAAAACTTTCTGAGAGAGAGTCGATGAATAAAGGTATGGCCTCATCAACAGAATTTTTCAGGCTATGTAAGGCTGTGAAACAATCAGATTGAACAGTCACCGAGGTGGTTTGTTCTGCTTTATCGATTAACTCATCTGTCAATCTGTCTGAAAACTGGCGGAGAAACACTGAAAACCATCGTTCAGTGATGTTAAAGAGTGGTGCGAGGGATGCATTGATATTATTTTTCATGACATCGTCTCTATGTCAACTTCTGCGACGTGATGGTCTACAACTTGTTTGGCACATGAAGGCACTAATATTGAGTTGAAGTATTGCTTTTCCATAGATAATAAAAAGCTTGTCCGGTGAGCATAAAACCTAAAACCTTAAGCAATGTGGGGGTACTAACATATTCCATTAAAGTGCCGGCGGCCAGAAAATAAATGGCGATGGTTATAAAGAGCATGGCCTTATCTTGAGTTTTTTTGCGTTCATTGTTCACCGCTTCGCTGCTGGCAATATCATCCATGACCATTTCTCTGAGTTTAGGCATAATTTCTTTAGCTCCTATTGATTGATTGATTGATTGACTGACTGACTGACTATAAATTAATCATAGCAGTTAAGTGACCAGAATTCTATTTTAAGAAAAAAAGCTATTGATCTAAATCGGTTATTTTTTGATAATCAGGGCAGTCAACACTAATGAACTCCGGTGGCTGAGGTACTTTATTGAGCTGCATGGCGGTTAAAGCCCCCCCCCAAAGACAGCCCGTATCAATGGCATAGGTATTGGGATGGCTGGTTTTGCCAAAAACAGTAGACCAATGACCAAAAATAATTTTTAACTCACTGCTTTTTCGCTTGGGTGTTTCATACCAGGGAAGATAGCCCTCCTTTTGCGTGCCAATGGGGCCTTTATCTTTAAAATTAAGCTTGCCACCGGGCTTACAATAACGCATCCGGGTCAAACAATTGGTAATAAATCGCAGTCGTTCCCAGCCAGCCAGATCTTGATGCCACTCTCTCGGCTGATCACCAAACATATTGGCCATAAATAGTGGAAAATCATTGCTTTGTAAGATGGATTCAACCTCTATGGCACAGGCCTGTGCTGTGGCTAAGTCCCATTGCGGCGGTAAGCCTGCATGGATCATGGTATAGCCCAAACGGGCATCATGATGTAATAAAGGGCGATGCCGTAGCCAGAGAATCAGTTCTTCACGATCGGGGGCGTTAAGAATATCATCCATCGTGTGATGTTTAACTTTTTTATTGCCTTCACACAAGGCCAGAAGCGTCAGATCATGATTGCCTAAAATGCTGATAGCGCTATCACCTAAGCTTTTGATAAAACGTAATGTTTCCAATGATTTATCACCTCGGTTGATCAAATCACCGGCAAACCAGAGAGTGTCTTTTGCGGGTTCAAAGTTGAGTTTGTCTAAGAGGCTAATAAGTGAGTCAAAACAGCCCTGAATATCACCAATCGCATAGGTGGTCATTAATCCTTATACCTTCTTTTATGCTATGAGAAAGGCTAAGATAATAGCATTATTTCCTTGAACCTGCGATGGGATAAATAAGCCTGCATTTCCAAGTATCACAGGGATATATTCGGGGTAGTCGGTATTTCCAAGTGGTGCAGGTATAGTGTAGAATAGCTTTTTTTGATTTAAGCGAGGAGTTTGTTTATGTTATCGATGGATGACAGAGATGGCGTCATCTGGTTTGATGGCGAAATGGTTCCCTGGCGTGATGCCAAAGTGCATGTTTTAACTCATACACTGCATTATGGAATGGGTGTTTTTGAAGGTGAACGTGCCTATCATACTGATAAGGGCGCTGCTATTTTTCGTCTACAGGAACATACTGACCGTTTATTTCGTTCGGCGCATATTCTCAATATGCCCATGCCATTTGATAAAGACACCATTAACGAAGCAACTCGTGCAGTGGTAGCGGAAAACAATCTGGACTCTGCCTATATCCGCCCGATGGCTTTTTATGGCAGTGAAGGCATGGGTCTGCGAGCCGATAACCTGAAAGTTCACGTCATGGTGGCCGCTTGGGAATGGGGTGCTTATCTGGGTGATGATTGCCTAGAAAAAGGCATTCGTATTCGTACTTCTTCGTTTACTCGTCACCATGTCAATATCACCATGTGCAAGGCCAAGGCGAATGGCAATTACATGAATTCCATGCTGGCCTTGCAAGAAGCATTAACCGATGGCTATGATGAAGCACTATTGCTTGATGTTGAAGGCTTTGTGGCCGAAGGCAGTGGTGAGAATATATTTATTGTGCGTAATAACACCATATTTACACCGGATTTGACCTCGGCACTAGAAGGTATTACTCGTGATACGATTTTTACTCTTGCCGCCGAGTTAGGCTATACGGTAAAAGAAAAACGCATTACCCGTGATGAAGTCTATTGCGCTGATGAAGCCTTCTTTACTGGCTCAGCAGCCGAAGTAACACCCATTCGTGAGCTGGATAATCGCAAAATTGGCTGTGGCAGTCGTGGTTCAGTGACAGAAAAATTGCAGACCATGTATTTTGATCAGGTGCATGGTCGTCGTGATAAATATCCTGAGTGGCAAACTTTAGTAAAATAACTGTTTTTGAATAGGAAAGGTTTATGGCAATAGTCAGCAATGAATTACTAGCGACACCCAATAGTAGCAATCGCTATGAACTCAAAGCATCCGAGTTGCCAGCACATTGCCCGATGCCCGGTACTAGCCTGTGGAATTCACATCCCAAAGTCTATTTGCCGGTCAAAGAAAATGGCGGCATGGCAAAATGCCCCTATTGTGGTGCAGAGTACCTGCTAAAAGGGTGACTTCCAGTACCGCCGAGCAACGCATACTGATCATCGGCCCTTCATGGGTGGGTGATATGGTGATGGCACAAAGTCTGTTTATGGTACTCAAGCAGCAATATGCTGCTCGTGATCAGTCGCTACAGATTGACGTGATGGCACCACCCTGGAGCAATGCACTTTTAGAGCGTATGCCAGAAGTCAGTGAAGTGATTGATATGCCCCTAGGGCATGGTCAGTTGCAGCTCAAACAACGCTATCAATTGGGCAAGTCGCTACGCTCAAGGCGCTATGACCAAGCTATTCTACTGCCAAATTCCCTCAAATCAGCCTTAGTTCCCTTTTGGGCAAAGATCCTAAAACGTACCGGCTATGTGGGTGAGATGCGCTATAGTTTGCTTAATGATGTGCATAAACTCGACAAAGAATTATTGTTTATGACCGTACAGCGTTTTGTTGCTCTGGCGGGTGCGGATACAGATATTGAACAGATTCCGGTACCAGCCTTAGTGGTTAAAGCAGAAGATGTGCAGGCCGTATTAAGCGAATTTAAACTGACTCAGGACAAACCAATTTTAAGTCTTTGCCCCGGTGCAGAATACGGCCCTGCAAAGCAATGGCCAGCACGCCATTATGCTGCCTTAGCAAAAGAAAAATTACGTCAGGGCTGGCAAGTATGGATTTTTGGCTCAGAGAAAGATCAGGCCATTGGGGCAGAAATAAAGCAATTGCTCGATCAGCAAGCAGTCAATCTCTGTGGCAAAACCCAATTAGCGCAGGCCATTGATTTAATGTCTTTGAGTAAAACCGTGGTGAGTAATGACTCCGGTTTAATGCACATGGGCGCTGCACTCGGTGTGCCGGTGGTCGGTGTTTATGGTTCTAGCGATCCCAATTTTACTCCACCTCTGGGCAAGCAATCAGCAGTAAAAAGCCTTTATCTCAGTTGTAGTCCTTGTTTTAAGCGTACTTGTCCTTTGGGGCATACTGATTGTTTGGAAAAATTATCGCCTGAAATGGTCACCGAAGTGTTAGAGCAACTTGAGAGTGATTTAGAAAAAGGTGAGCGCCTTTGAACACATCAACTGCTAATACAGCGCCTATAAAAACACCTACTATCAAAAAAGTATTGATCATAAAAACCTCCTCTTTGGGTGATGTCATTCATACATTACCTGCACTGAGTGATGCCGTTGCACGGCTGGGTGAAGTGCAATTTGACTGGGTAGTGGAAGAAAATTTTGCTGAAATTCCTGCCTGGCATCCCGCTGTCAATAAAGTGATCCCCGTTGCCATTCGACGCTGGCGCAAGCAAATCTTCAAAACGCTTTTTTCCGGAGAATGGCAAAGCTTTAAGGTGGACTTACAAGTAGAACGTTATGATGTTGTGATTGATGCCCAAGGCTTAATAAAAAGTGCGCTGATCACACGCATGGCAAAGGGAAAACGCTATGGTCTGGATAAAAGTTCAGCCCGAGAACCACTCGCAGCAAAACTTTACCAATACCCACAAGCCATAGACAAAGATCAACATGCAGTTGAACGAGTACGCCAATTATTTGCCCAGAGCCTAGGCTATTCGCTTGATGGTCTAACATTACAATATGGTATCAGTGAAAAATTGAATACCAAACTCAATGCGATGACCGCACAAAAGCAAGTCTTATTTCTCCATGGCACGACCTGGGCAACCAAGCATTGGCCGGAAAAATTCTGGCTTGAATTGGCACAGCGCTTGAGCGATAAGGGCTATACGATTCTTTTGCCCTGGGGCAATGAGATTGAACGCCAGCGAGCAGTGCGTATAAAAAATAATACCAATGTCGTGATACTTGATAAAATGAATCTCCATGATTTAGCCCAACAAATTGATGCGGTGGATGCGGTGGTGGCCGTGGATACAGGACTGGCTCATTTAGCCGCAGCCTTAGACAAGGCCACTATTGCGCTTTATGGGCCGACCAGCCCGGGTCTTACAGGCACTTATGGTCAACATCAGCAGCACCTACAATCCACAATCGACTGTGCACCCTGTTTTCAAAAAAATTGTGATAAACAGATAGATGACATTAGACCCGCCTGTTATAGTTTTCTGACGCCAGAACAGGTCTTTAACGAATTGGATGGCTTGTTAAACGAGAAAGAGACTCAACAATGAAATTAGCCTTTGCACTCTTTAAATACTTTCCCTATGGGGGCCTGGAACGTGATTTTTTACGTATCGCGAAAGAATGTCAGTCTCGTGGCCATGAAATTTTTGTTTACAGCTTTATTTGGGAAGGCGAAGTACCCGAAGGATTTAACTTAACCATGATACCAGTGAAAGGTATCAGCAATCATCAACGCATTAGTGATTATTCCGATAAATTATCACAACTGTTATTACAAGAGCAATCATTAAACGAGCCATACGATCTGGTTGTGGGTTTTAATAAAATGAAAGACCTGGATCTCTATTATGCAGCCGATCCTTGTTATGAAGCAAAAGTCAGAGAACAACATGGTCGCTTGTATCGTTTAGCTAAGCGTTATAAAGTATTTCATGCCATGGAAGAAGCAGTCTTTGCAGAGGATAAAAACGTTGAGTTACTCTTTATCTCTGAAATACAAATGGCCAATTTTAAAAAGATTTATAATACCCCCGCAGATCGTTTTCATTCTTTACCGCCGGGTGTCGATCGCTCACGCATACGGCCTGATAATGCCGATGATATTCGTCAAACGATGCGTCAGAAACTATCACTTAACGCCGATGATAAGCTCTTATTAATGATTGGTACGGGTTATAAGCGCAAAGGAGTTGATCGGGCAATGGCAGGCTTGGCGAGCTTGCCGGAGCCTCTGAGAAGCAAAACATTCTTGATGGTTGCCGGTGAAGATAAATTAAAAAAATACCGGGCATTGGCAAAAAAATTGGGCATTGAAAATCAAGTACACCTACCAGGTGCTAGAGATGATGTACCACAATTATTGTTGGCCAGTGATCTCTTTATGCATCCGGCACGTCATGAAAATACCGGCACAGTGTTATTAGAAGCGATTGCTGCTGGCATCCCACAATTAATCAGTGGTGTTTGTGGTTATGCCTTTCATATAGAGCAAGCCAATGCGGGTATGGTGTTGAGTGAGCCTTTTCAGCAAGCTGAATTGAACCAACAATTATTGACTATGCTGACATCAGATGAGTGGCAGCAATGGCAGGATAATGCCCTGCATTATATGCGCCATAGCGATATTTTTAGTATGCCGGATAAAGTCTCGGATATTATTGAAGCGACCGGAGAAAAACGTTCGATAGCCAATGTTTACTGCAATCATCAGGCAAGCTGAGGCGTATGAGAATTGCCGTGGAAGCGATAACATTACAACAGTTGCAAGCAATTAACTATCAGGTCGATTTGCCATTCAAACTGCATCTGAATGGACAAAGCATCCAATGCGAGCAGTTATTACGTGTCGTACCCGGAAAAAGACTGGTTTTTCGTGCCTCTTTAAACGCACCGAATATTACTGAGAGTAGCACAGACAATAGCGATAAGAAAAAAATCATTATCAAGCTTTTTCTGCATGCTTCAAGGGCAAAAAAACATTGTTTAAGAGAGCTGGAAGGCGCTCAATTGTTAATGAATCATCATATCAAAACCCCTGAACTCATTACTCAGGGAGTGACGGATGAAGGGATTCATTGTTTGCTTTTTGCTTATCTAGAGGGGCAAAATCTAGCGGCATTTTGGGCTGAAAATACGCCCAAAGCTCGGGTGAAAAAACTACATGAGCTTATGCCGGTATTAGTACAGCATCATAATGCCGGCCTGACTCATCAAGATCTACACTATGCTAATTTTTTATTAAGTCATGGGGTTTACACCTTAGATGGTGAGGAAGTTAAAGCAAGTGCTACGCCACTAAAGAAAAAAATACGCCTGCAAAATCTAGCCCTGTTTTTAGCGCAAACCTTTGATTTGAGTCGTGAGCATCATATTGAATTATTAGATATTTATTTGTCCCTCAGTAAGATAGAACTTAGTGCAAAAGAAAAAGACATTTTTTTAATAGCGATCAAAGTATTTCAGCAAGGGCGTATTAAACATTATTTGAAAAAAATACTCAGAGATTGCACGGATATCATGCATACAAAAAGCAAGCAAAGTGAAACACTCTGTCGTCGAGAATATCATAATTCAAGCATTCAACGCTTACTTGATCAGCCCGAACTTTTTTTTCAACATGAAAATGCGACTTTTTTAAAGCAGGGTAATACCTGTACGGTAAAATCTATCGTTGTTAATAACGAAAAGTTTGTGGTTAAGCGTTATAATCCTAAAGGCATCGCCTATGAACTAAAGCATCAGGCACAATGGTCAAGGGCAAAACGCTCCTGGCTTAATGCCCATTTACTACGTTTTATGGGTATAAAAACCCCCGAACCCATTGCTTTTATTGAACATCGGCCGGCACTAGGAAAACGCTGTAGTTATTTTATTTGCAAATATCAACAAGGACAAAGCAGTTGGGACTTTTTTTGTGATAGCGATAAGAATAATACAATTAATAAGCAACCAGCGGCAGAAAATTTAGTTAAAACATTATTACAATTATGCCAATATCAAATTACTCATGGTGATTTGAAAGGCAGTAATTTTATCATTGATAATAACAACACCTGGGTACTTGATTTGGATGCCATGACGCAACATAAAACCCTGTGGCGATTTAAACAAAACTGGCAACGGGATAAAATGCGTTTTTTTAAAAACTGGGACAAGAAGGCTTGTTATAAAAACTGGCAACAGTATTTTATGCAAGCCCTAAAATAAACGTAGGCACAGCTCAAACCTTGTTTACACTCAGATGTAGGATGTGGTGAGGAACGAACCGCATCAATGGCTTTAAATGTACGTCTTTGATGCGGTTCGTTCCTCACCACATCCTACTAACGTAAAGATAAATGGGCTTGTTTTATCTGTCCAAAACGTAGGTTGGGCGCTGTCCACCAAATGGTATAGTTCGATTCAATATTTATGGATTCACACTAAAGAATGACCTTAGAATTAAGCAAAGTATTTGCCCAACAATGGCACAATAAAGATCCCTTCGTCGAAGCTGATAAGCTGGAAGGTGAAATTTTTCGTGCGCTGGAAGCGCGTAAAACACTGCGTTTTAGTTTGTTGGGAAAAAGCTATTTTATAAAAATACATCGTGGTGTTGGCTGGTTTGAAATCATTGAAAATCTTGTGCGCCTACGTTTGCCGGTATTAGGTGCTGCCAATGAATACTTAGCGATTAAACGCTTGGAAACACTGAATGTTGATACCATGAAGACTGTGGCCTATGCGAATAAAGGAATAAATCCCGCGAGACAACAATCCTTCATTATCACCGAAGATTTAATCAATACCATCAGCTTAGAAGATTTCTGCGCGCCATGGAAAGATCAAGCGCCAAGATTTACCCTGAAAAACCACTTAATCAAAAAAATTGCTCATATTAGCCGAACTTTGCATCAAAATGGCATTAATCACCGCGATTTTTATATTTGTCATTTTTTGTTAGATATCAGTCACGAGCCTATTGGTGAAAAACACTTGAAGTTATCGCTGATTGATCTTCACCGAGCACAATTACGGGAGGTTACGCCGGAGCGTTGGATAGTCAAAGATATAGCCAGCCTATACTTTTCTGCCATGAACATCGGCCTGACGAAAAGAGATTTTTTTCGTTTTATGAAACACTATCGAAATTCCAGTTTAAGAGCCTGTTTTACTCAGGAACGTGATTTTTGGCAACAGGTTGAACGACAAGGTAAAAAACTCTGGCTACGTAAACAGCGAAAGGGAGATGCAATTTAGTACTTAGATATACTGCCATGAGTAGACTTGACTACCATAAATTTTAAAAAAGCTCTAAACTATCATTATGCGACTAGACTCAACACAACAAGCGGCACTCAAATTAGCTTTTCAGAATCTGAATAAAGAGGATGAAGTGTATTTGTTTGGTTCAAGAGTTGATGATAATAAAAAAGGTGGTGATATTGATTTGCTCATTTTTTCAGCCAAAGATAGCTTTGAACTTTCTAGAAAGATTAGTCAGGAGTTTTTCAAACATTGCGAAGAAAAAATTGATGTTTTGGTTGTACATCCACAAAATCAAACCCAAGAACAAAAACTGTTTACTTCATCACTAAAAAAAGTACCTCTAAAGCTGTTATAAAAACATTTTGAGTGGAATATTATGACTAGTATCACTAACGAACAATTACTTATCGCAGCAAAAAAATACACACGTACTTTCCTGCTTCTTGAAGCCAGTGTCAAAAAAACAACTGATTACGATATAGAAAAAAACTTTAGTGCTGATGAATTAGAGCCTTATGACGCATTAAGTGATCGGTTTATTCGCTCAGTAGAAATTGCAATTAAATTTTTTAAAACCTATGAATATCATTTTCAGGCAGAACAAAGTCAAACATTAAGAGATGGATTGCACCAAATGGAAAAATTTGACTTAATCTCAAACCTTGATATTTGGATTGATATGCGAGATATCCGAAACCGTATTGTGCATGACTATATTCCTGAAAAAATAGCCCAAATGTACCAATTAATTCGTGGTAACTTCTATCTTGAGCTTAAGCGATTAAATAATAAGATCATTAATATGGATATCATTCACGACTAATGAGTGTCCATTCTACTGTTTTATGCTGTCAAATAACCCTATTTACGGGTGAATATTAACTATCAGAAGTTTAGCTCGAATCAGGTAAATTATGTTCGCTAGTCTTATTAAATTATTTTTCCCTAAAAAAATTGTCTGGCATATTATCCCACAATTTCAGAATACTCTTTTGGGCGAAAAACTGAAAAATTTTGATGATGCCTATGAATATCCGGGTGAATTTATTGTTAAAAGCCCTTTGAGTCAGGTGTATAAAATAAAAATAGATAATAAATATTATTATCTAAAAAAATACAATATTTCCCGAAAGAAAATACAACGCTATCTAGGGCAAAGTAAAATTCAAAGTGAATGGCAGAATTTACTCTGGTTTGAGTCTTTAGATATTCCCGTAGCAAAAGTCGTGGCCTATGGCAGAGAAACTATGGGCTGGATCAATAATCGAGGTATTTTACTGACTGAAGAATTGGTTAATACGACAGATTTTGCAGATGTTGCAGACCATTACTCCGAATTATTAAAACGACCGGAGTGGGTTGCTCAGGTTAGCCAGCAGATTGCGCGGGCGGCACGAATCCTACATCAGCACAATTTTGCCCATAATGATTTTAAATGGCGCAATATCATGATTGATATTAAGGCTGATTTCCCCCAAATTTATCTCATTGATTGCCCCTCAGGGATGAAATGGTTCTGGCTCTTTCTGGAGTTTAGAATCATCAAAGATCTGGCTTGTCTGGATAAACGTGCAAAATATGAATTGTCTCGCTCTCAACGCCTAGCGTTCTATAAAGATTATGCTCAATGCCAGAAATTGACCCAAAAAGATAAACAACGTATTCGTAAAATTCTGAAATTTTTCCACAATCGAGAGTAGCACTAGGAGTCTTGCTGGAAAATTGATAAAATAGCCCTCTTATATTGATTCAAGCAAAGGAAACTCTGTGCCACTGATTACTCTTGGGCTTTCAGGCTCTCTCAATCACGATCCCTCCGCAGCGCTATTTATTGACGGCAAGCTTATCGCCGCTGCAGAAGAGGAGCGTTTTATCAGAGACAAGCACGCCAAAGGCAAAATGCCTTTGCATGCAACCCGGTTTTGTCTTGATTTCGCAGGCATAAAGCCAGATGAAATTGATATCGTTGCTGTGCCCTTTGCTGAGATTGACCTCTCTACTCCCGCTCGCTGGCATTATGCCAAGCGATATTGGTATGCCCCTGATCGTGCGTTGGACGTTCTGTTTAATGGCAATCGTCGTTATCGTCGTTATATCGGCTATATCAAGGCCATGTGTGAAGAAGTCGGGATTGCTTGGGATGACATTGAGTTCAAATCTGTAGAACATCATTTGGCACATGCCAGTAGTGCCTATCACTTGTCCGGCTTTAAAGAAAAAACCGCTATTATGGGCATTGATGGCAAGGGTGAATATGCTACGACATTCTTCGGCTATGGTGAAAATGGCAAAATTCATAAAATTAAAGAGTTCTATGATCCAGATTCTTTAGGCGGCGTTTATGGCGCATTAACTGAATTTCTAGGCTTTGAAATGCTTGATGGTGAGTTCAAAGTGATGGGCATGGCTCCCTATGGCGATCCCGATAAATATGATTTTTCACGCCTAATCAAAGTAACAGAAAATGCCGATGGCTTAGATTTTAAAGTGAATACTGATCTCATTAATGTCATTGGTACTCGCCGTTATAAAGAAAATGGCAAAGGCTATTACTTCTCCCCCAAACTCATTGACTGGTTAGGGCCAAAACGTCAGGGCGATGAAATTGATGATCCCTATATTGACTACGCGGCTTCAATGCAAAAATTATTTGAAGAAGTGTCTTTAAAGCTCATGGATTATTATCTGGGAGACATTATTAAAGAAACCGGTAAAATTGCCTTTGCCGGCGGTGCTGCACTTAACGTCAAGCTGAATCAAAAAATTATTGCCCGCGATGAAGTCAAAGAGCTGTTTGTGCAACCCGCTGCTTCAGATGCAGGCACAGCCATCGGTGCTGCCTCCTATGCTATAGCAGAAAAAGGCATCGAACTGGAAAAAATGGAGCATGTTTTTCTCGGGCCAGAATTTAGCAATGAAGAATGTATCAGTGCTTGTGAAAACTATCAAACTGAAGATGGTCAGGCTGTGAAGTTTGAACAGATTACAGATGTCCCCAAGCAAATCGCTCGTATTTTAGCAGATGGCAATCCTGTCTCTTGGTTTCAAGGACGCATGGAATTTGGTCCTCGTGCACTAGGTGGTCGCAGTATTCTAGGTTGCCCGAGTATTCCAGGCGTGGCAGATAGAATTAATGAACAAATAAAATTCCGCGAACGCTGGCGACCTTTTTGCCCCAGTATGCTCGATACGGTCGCACCGGTGATGTTAAAAACCGATCACCCCGCACCCTTTATGACCTTCACTTTTGAAGTCAATGAAGGCTGGGCAGAACGTGTTCCCGAAGTCGTGCATGAAGATGGCACAGCCAGAGCCCACGCAGTTAAAGAATCGGTTAATCCACGTTATTACGCTCTAATCAAAGAAGTTGAAGTCTTAACCGGTAATGGTGTGGTGTTAAATACGTCACTTAATCGTCGTGGAGAGCCTGTAGTCTGTACTCCAGAAGATGCTTTGAATATGTTTTATGGCTCAGATTTACAATATCTGATCATGCAAGATGTACTGGTTATTAAATAACGATATTAGAGTAAGAGTATGAATTACCAAAATCCAAAGTTGGTGTGTCGGTTATTTCATTATTATAACTTACCTTTTCTTGACGTTACCAATGACGTCAATAAGCAGGTTTTGGTTTTATTCAATCTAATTCAACTTATAAAAAGATGAAAGACCTGAAAATTGCATTCATTCCTCTACAGCGTTTGGGTGATGGGGTTATTTCGCTAGTATTAGCTAATAACTTACAGGAAAATGGATATCAGGTTACGATGTATCATAGCTTCATGTGTCAGCTAAATGATTGGTTTGACTTTGATATTAAAGCTTATCCCGAGCATAATGCATTAGAAGCAATCTTGAGTGACTATGAAGTTGTCCTTATGGATATGTGTATGCCTTTTGTTCTATCTCAAACCCAAGCACAACAAGAAAATTTATCCAGAAAATATATATTTTACGCGGTTGGAAATCTTAATGATGAATTTGTTTATGATCATACTGAACGTTTAACTAAACGCTTAGGGAAAGATTCTGAAGTTCTATTTTCAGCACTGGCTAAAAGTTGCAGAACAATAAAATTCGATAAAAGTAATTCAATGGTGGATAATATGACTCAATATTGCCAACAAGTTTTACAATTAAAAACGGTATCGAATCAAGCGGGCATAAAAATTCCTGATGAGCTTGAATTTTCTAAATATAATAAGCGGGTAGTGCTTGCTCCGACAAGTAGTTTGGAAAAAAAGAATTGGGGAAGTAAAAATTTTATTGCTTTGGCACGTCTTCTAAAGTCAAAAGCTTATGAGCCTGTATTTGCTGTAGCACCAGATGAAAGGGCCTATTGGGAAGAAGTGCTCAATGATGAATTTGACTTACCTGAATTTACAAGTATTAAAATTTATTCAGAGTATTTGTATGAATCATTAGCATTTATTGGTAATGATTCGGGGGGTGGTCATGTCGCATCATTGATGGGCGTGCCTGTTTTAACTATTGTTACCAGCGCTAGAAAATTAAATTTTAAATGGCGCCCAGGTTGGGGAAATAATACCGTTGTTGGGCCGAGATTTACATTTAAATGGATGGGCAAGCGATATTGGCAAGCTTTTTTATCAAGTAAAAAAGTATTTCATGAATTTAAACGATTGATAGCAAAAATGTAAACAAATAAAGTTTATCTGTATTGTTATAATCGTTAGAGCTTTTTTTCTTTAAGATGCTTATATATTGATTCTGCTAAAACATGATAGCCTTCTTTATTAAAATGATTCCAATCAATAGGGCCATGGATTACCGTTGTTTCTGATGCTTTTCTAAGGTCTGTACGGGCATCAAGAAATACTAGGCCCAGTGACTCTGATATTGTTTTAATTTTGTTTGCAACAAGATTACTTTGTTTTTCTAATTCAATATTTGTGTGTATTGCTATTTGTTTTCTAGAATTCTTCATGTCACGTTCAATATCATCAGGAATCACATTAATGACACTGACTTTTTCAGAGGTTATTTCATAAGATGAAATAACAGAAGGAATATAAACAACGACGATTTTACTCTTCTTAAAGGTGTTTTTTAAATACCTTAATGCCTGTTTTGATACCATCGCACCTAAGTCAATCCCTTTTTCTGTTAATTCAAATGCAGGTGATTGCAAAGCATCTGGAATCTTAATTATTTTATTGTCAACAACTATACTATTAATCCTTCCTGCTTTTTTTATCTGTGTTTCAGTGGAGTCAGAATATAGTGGACCCCGAAAACTGGACAATAGGTTAAGATATAAGAGCTAACCTAACGGGGAACAAAAAAATGAGCACAAAAAGAAAAACATTCAACAACAAATTTAAAGCAAAAGTAGCCATTGAGGCTTTGAAAGGTCAAAAACAGTCGCAGAAATTGCGTCAGAATTTGAAGTGCACACCACCCAGGTCAATAGCTGGAAAAAGCAGATGCTTGATGGTGCAGCCGATACTTTTTCAAAAAATTAGAGAATAAAGATGCTGAACATGAAAAGGAAAAAGAACACCTGTACAGCCAAATAGGTCAACTAAAAGTAGAGGCTGACTGGCTGTCAAAAAAGTTGAAGATGTTCAACTGAGTAGAGCAGAAAAGCGGTGTTGCATAGAAAAAGAGCACCCTCAGTTGAGCATCAAAAACAATGTGAGCTTATCGGCCTGAACCGTTCAAGCTATTACTATCAACCTAAAAAGCCTCTGCAAAATAAAAGATTTAACATTAATGAATTTGATTGATGAGTTGTACATAAAACATCCATTCTATGGCAGTCGTCAAATTCGTAATGCATTAAGATTGAAATGTTATAAAATTAATCGTAAAAAGTTCAACGGCTTATGCGGATCATGGGATTGGTTTCAGTGGCACCAAAACCCAATACCAGCAAGCCTTGCAAAGTAAATAACCTCTATCCATATTTGCTCAAAGGAATTGATATTAATAGGAATAACCAGGTTTGGTGCACAGATATCACGTATTTACGGATGCCACATGGATTTGTCTACCTAAGTGCTGTTATGGACTGGAGTAGCCGTTTTGTGCTGTCCTGGGAAGTGTCAACCAGCATGGAAGAAAGCTTTTGTATCAGTAGTCTGGAAACAGCACTGCGACGATATGGAAAGCCAGAATCAATACGGATCAAGGTGCTCAATATACTAGCAGAGCATTTACAGGTGTTCTAAAGGCCAATGATATAAAAATCAGCATGGACGGCAAAGGCAGAGCAATGGATAACATTATGATTGAACGACTCTGGCGAAGTGTAAAATATGAGGAAATTTACCTCAAGGATTACCAAAGTATTGATGAGCTAAAGAGCTCATTAAAGGAATATTTTGAGTTTTACAACCATGAACGACCACACAGTACACACGGTGGAAAAACGCCTGCAGAGATCTATGGCGTGATGAAAGAAGTTGTTCCAGACTTAAAACGGGCAGCATGATGAGAGGATAATCAACTTTACTGGCAACCGCCTTGTCCACATATCCACAGGCCAAGCCAGTAGCCCTGAGATATATCGCAAGCGTCTCTGGACTACTGGCAGACCTGTGGATATGTGGATAAGACTAATACTATAAATAACCAACAGAATTATATTTTAATATTTGAGAAAGCTGTCTTGACAATGGGGTCCACTGTAGAACCCATTACTAGTGTTTTCAATTCATTATTTAATGCTTTAAAAAAGCCTTTATAAACCATCCTCTATTACTATCAATGCCATAAAAAGGGCCGACTTTTTTTTCTTTTTTATAAGGTATTGAAAATAGTCATCCCAGGTTTGTTCATTATAGAGTTTACTTTTACCATATCGAGGAATAAACTTTTCATAAACGTGTTCTACATTATCTAAAAGATCATTGCCTGCATAGAAAAAAGCGATGATAATCTCTGGTTCGGTAATCTTAGGGCTTATATTTCTTTCTATAAATTGATATCTTGAAATAGGTTCACGAACCCAGCCAGTAATATTGCTCGCACCACCTTTGCCAAAAGTAATAACATCATGGCCCGTTAATTGATTTAAAACGTGTGATGCATTAAATGCATCATTAGAATTTGGATCAATTTCACGTAACCAGTCACCAGCGCCTTGAGCATACGAATCACCAACGATAGCAATATAATTCTCCGGGATTTTGCTGGATTTGGAACTTTGAGCCAAAATAGCCATTCCAGAGGGTAAAGCAAAATGGAACTTAACCGGTGTTTTAGTGATTAGCTTGTCTTCAACAAAGGATTCGATAAAGAGAAAAGTGCCTATAACAACCGTTAAAACAAGTAGAATATTTATTGCAATGGTTTTTTTCATAATTTTGCTTTAAAACAAAGTGTAGATAAACGGTGCAATCGCAGAACCCTGTGCCAGAACAAGTAAAGCGCCTAGCAACACCATAATTAGAATAATGGGTAATAACCAGAATTTTTTTCTGGCTTTTAAGAATGCCCATAAATCTTTTAATAATTCAAACATTAAAATGGATTCTCCATATTATTAGTATTTTTTCACGTTTAATATAATAGCTGTCTACGTTGTGCTTTTTCTTCATGGGGTCAAAGCCAAATAATTTAGCAACTAATCCCATGGGTGTTAATACCAGATAAAAAATAATAAACAGTAGTATCCGGCTATTAATAAAACCGAGTACTTCTGCAAATTTTAACCAGGCTTTATGCACGGGAATCAAAAGCTGAGGAATCAGTAGGCCTGTTAGAGCAAATACCCCGGAAATAATATAAGGTGTCCAGGAAAATGCCCAATTCCAAACCCAGGGTAATAGTAGGGCAAAGAACACCAAGATCATACCTGACATTATCCAGGCAAATTGGCGTATTTCTTTTGTTTCATTGTTCATTATAGGTGTGACTTTTGTGTTTGTAAGTTTTTTGTTATGTGTTGTGTTCAGAGTTTAGTCAAGCTCAAACTCATTACGCCAATCGCTATTGTCCTTGAATTCGGACTGTTCTTCTTTATAAAGAATAAAATTCTCCAGTACCAGTATGTCCATTTCTGTGACCTAAAAGAATTTAAAGAATCAGCTGTCAAATTAGCAAATGGATGGATTCCCGTTTGATTGCTAAGTGATTCAGGAGCGTGATTTATTAAAGGCCACAGCGTACTTTGCAAGGGAAACTTTGTGAAGTACGCATGGATAACTGATCAGGCTAAAGATTACCCGGTAACGATTCTGTGCCGTTTTATGGATGTTTCCGTAGTTGCTATTATGATTGGGTTAGCTCTCCTAAAACGGATAGAGAGAAAGAAAATGAAGCGCTTACTGAGCAGCTAAAAAACTGTTTGAAGACAGTCGCAAGACTTATGGAACCCGTCGTCTTAAAAGAAAACTGGCTGAAAAAGGCGTTCATATAAGCCGCCGGAGAATTGGTCGATTAATGAAAAAGCCGGTTTGTTTTGTAAAACGAAGAGACGCTTTAAAGCGACGACTAATTCCAAGCATAATAAGCGTATATCTCCAAATTTACTGGAAAGAGAGTTTACTGTCTCTCAACCTGATCGCTACTATGTGGGTGATATTACCTATATTGCCACCAAGGAAGGCTGGTTATATTTAGCGGTTGTCATTGACTTATTCTCTAGGCAAATTGTTGGCTGGTCGATGGATGAGCGAATGAAAGCCAAGCTAGTCAATGATGCTTTACTGATGGCCATATGGAAGCGTAAACCAATGGATGGATTGCTTTGGCATACTGACCGAGGTAGCCAATATGCCTCTGATAGTCATAGAAAAATATTGTCGGATCATAACATAATTCAGTCTATGAGCCGCAAAGGAAATTGCTGGGACAATGCTGTATCAGAGAGCTTCTTTCATAGTTTGAAAACTGAATTGACGCACCATTGTCGATTCAAAACCAGAGTAGAAGCAAAGCAGGCAATATTTGAATATATTGAGGTATTTTATAATCGGGAGCGACTTCATTCGGCTAATGATTATTTGTCACCAGTCGATTATGAAATACAGCAGGAAATAGCTTAAATCGATTGATTGAAGAGGGGTAAAAGGCGACATAAATGCCGCCCATTACCGTTGACGGCCATCGGCTCCTCAGCCTGTGCCGTGAAGATATTGTAACAGGATCATTACCGTTGTGAAAATACCTTGGGTGAATGGAACGGCTCTATCGTTCCAGAGGGCAAAGCCCTTTCTCTTCATCTGTTTAAAGTTAACATGAGAAACTAAAATGATAGGAAATACAAAATGACAAAAATCACTTGAAACAGCCAAAAAAAATATTTAGAAAACTGTCCGGAAAAGTGTTGGACACATCAAAAATCGAAAGGCATCTTCTGGTGTTGCGACAATAGGCCTCCTCGGACATTAAACGAGGTATTAATTAAAACAGCACAGCCGGTCAAGTCTTTAAATGCTTTGATGATTTTATAATATCGGGGATTCGTATCCTGATGAACGGTTTGAATGCGTGCAGAATTATCCACATGGGTAATAGAGGGTAGTGATGAACGAATCTGTTTCAGACGTTCTAGCCCTTTTTTGTTTGCTCGACGGGTTTTAACAGAGTGGAGACTACCTGAGCAACGATCAGCATATATGGACTGGGTGTTTTCTGCTCGAAATATTCACTTACATCTTCAGCCAGAACGGATGGGGCAAAAGGCCGGAATGATTCACGATATTTAATTTTTAAATTCATCGTAGATTGCATATCGATATTGCGTGGATCACCGATAATAGAGCGCCCACCGAGTGCTCTAGGGCCAAATTCCATACGTCCCTGAAACCAACCGACGACCTTGCCATCATCGAGCTTTTTAGCCAGTAAAGGAAAAAACTCGTGATCTTCATGATAATGATAAGCAATGGATTGAGAATCCAGATACTGTTTTATGCTTTCATTACTGAACTTGGGACCTAAATAACTGCCGGCCATTGAATCATGAACATTGTCTTTGACATCTAAAACCGGTTGTTCATAGTAATTATGCCAGAGTGCCAGTGCTGCACCAACGGCACCACCTGCATCACCGGCTGCCGGTTGAATCCAGATGTTTTTAAAGGCGCTTTCTCGTTCTAAGCGCCCATTAGATACACAGTTTAGAGCGACACCTCCGGCTAGGCATAAATAGTCATTATCGGTATCTTTTTTAATCTGATGAGCGATTTTAAGTATAATTTCTTCAGTCACAGCCTGAATGGAGCTAGCGATATCCATTTCCATTTGAGATATTTCGGATTCAGCTTGTCTGGGTGGTGCTCCAAAGAGTTTATGAAACTTGCCGTTGGTCATGGTTAGGCCAGTGGCATAGTTGAAATAAGACATATCCATATGAAAAGAGCCATCCTCTTTCATCAATAAGATTGTCCAGAATGAGATCTTTATAAATGGGGTCGCCATAGGGAGCTAGCCCCATCAGCTTGTATTCACCAGAATTGACTTTAAAGCCGCAATAATAGGTAAAAGCAGAATAGAGTAGCCCTAGAGAGTGTGGGAAATTGATTTTCCACAAAGGTGTCAACTGATTTCCATCCCCTGCCAGAGCGAAGTGGTTGCCCATTCTCCTACGCCATCAACACATAAGACCAATGCTTTTTGTAGGGTGAAGGAAAAAAGGCAGAAGCAGCATGGGATTGATGGTGTTCAGCAAATTTTAAAGCAGGTACTTTTTCACCGTCATTAAGTAAATGTTCAAATTCTGTGCGTAATACCTTTTTAAATATAATTTTTCTTTAAGCCAAATGGGCATGGCCTTAATAAAAGATTGAAAGCCTTTTGGTGCATATGCAAGATAGGTTTCCAATAGGCGCTCAAACTTTAGTAGCGGTTTGTCATAAAATACAATATCACCCACATCAGCCAGGTTGATACCGGCCTCTTTAAGGCAGTATTCAATGGCTTTTTCCGGAAAAGCGGCATCGTGTTTTTTCGGGTAAACCGCTCTTCCTGAGCCGCTGCAATTGTTTTACCTTTGTAGATCAGAGCTGCAGCACTATCATGGTAATAAGCTGACAGGCCGAGGATATAATCAGGTGTCGATTTTTCTGTATTTTTTATCATCGTTGAGGTTAGAAGAATTATATAAGAGTTAATTGTAACTTCTCAATAAGTCTGTGCAAAACTTGAAATAAAAACAAAAAAAAGTCTTGACAGCATTTTAGAGGACAAAAATTGCATTTTCACTGCCCCATGTAATTTATCCCTATAAATGATCCTGTCGATCTGTCTCAGATCGAAATAGAATATTTTTGAATATTATCTTAACTGAGAGGGAGTTTGATCAACACAGGGCAAACTAAAGAGCCTTAAAAAGCCATGATACAATTGTTTTATTGAAAACAACCTGTATTGATTATAGTGAAAAAATTACCTCCAATTCCAGAGATACCTGAAGAAGAAAAGACACCGGTAGTCCGATTACTCCTTGCTTTCATGGAGCAACAACAGGAAATCATTCAAAACCAACAGGTTGAAATCGATGCCCTTAAAACAGAAGTTGCTAAGCTTAAAAAGCTACCTCCAAAGCCTAAAATAAGAGCCAGTAAATTGCCAAAGGATGATGACAATGATAATCCGACAGGTCATTCAGGAAGCAAGAAAAACAACTCAGGAAATGGGACTAGTAAAAGTCGTAAACGAAAGAAGAAATTGGCTATTCATAAAACCACCGTTATCAAACCAGATAACCTGCCAGAACATTCACGTTTTTTAGGGTATCAGGATTATTTTGTTCAGGAGCTGCTGATTAAGCCTTTCAATACTCGTTATCGATTGGCTCGCTATAAAACACCCGATGGTGATACCTGTATAGGAAAATTGAGCTTTGATACACATATAGGACATTTTGGCCATACATTACAGAGTTATATCGTTTATCAATATTATCACCAGAGAGTGACTCAGCCATTGATAATACAACAATTAACAGAATTAGGTTTTGATATTTCAACGGGTCAGATCAATGAGATTTTAATCCATGACAAAGACCATTTTCATACTGAAAAAAATACATTGCTAACTGCCGGTATCAACAATAGTACTTATATCCATGTTGATGATACGGGTAGTCGTCATGATGGAAAGAATGGTTATTGTACTCACGTTGGCAATGAAACCTTTGCCTGGTTTTCAAGTACTCGATATAAGAGCCGGATTAATTTTCTACAATTGTTACGAGGTGCTGCTGTTGATTATACGCTCAACGATGCAGCACTTGATTATATGAGAGCAGAAAAATAATGTGGCTATACTTAACCGGACACACAACTTAAAATAACTAAAAGATAAAAAGTGTGACCTAAAATGAATGATCAAACAAAAAACCGAATAAAAGCTATACATCAGAATTTAAAGAATCAGCTGTCAAATTAGCTAATGAGACGGATCAACCCGTTTCTCAGACTGCCAGGGAGCTAGGTGTTAATGTAAATACTCTACATACCTGGATCAGTAAATATTCCAAACCGGTGAAGACGGTAGCCAATAGAAGTGATGAACACATTTATGATGAAGTAAAACGTCTGAAAAAAGAATTGGCAAAAGTGATTCAGGAGCGTGATTTATTAAAAAGGCCACAGCGTACTTTGCAAGGGAAACTTTGTGAAGTACGCATGGATAACTGATCAGGCTAAAGATTACCCGGTAACGATTCTGTGCCGTTTTATGGATGTTTCCCGTAGTTGCTATTATGATTGGGTTAGCTCTCCTAAAACGGATAGAGAGAAAGAAAATGAAGCGCTTACTGAGCAGCTAAAAAACTGTTTGAAGACAGTCGCAAGACTTATGGAACCCGTCGTCTTAAAAGAAAACTGGCTGAAAAAGGCGTTCATATAAGCCGCCGGAGAATTGGTCGATTAATGAAAAAAGCCGGTTTGTTTTGTAAAACGAAGAGACGCTTTAAAGCGACGACTAATTCCAAGCATAATAAGCGTATATCTCCAAATTTACTGGAAAGAGAGTTTACTGTCTCTCAACCTGATCGCTACTATGTGGGTGATATTACCTATATTGCCACCAAGGAAGGCTGGTTATATTTAGCGGTTGTCATTGACTTATTCTCTAGGCAAATTGTTGGCTGGT
This sequence comes from sulfur-oxidizing endosymbiont of Gigantopelta aegis, assembly GCF_016097415.1. Classification (NCBI taxonomy): domain Bacteria; species sulfur-oxidizing endosymbiont of Gigantopelta aegis. The sequence goes on from NZ_JAEHGE010000001.1 coordinate 2,395,335, forward strand.
CGATGGATGAGCGAATGAAAGCCAAGCTAGTCAATGATGCTTTACTGATGGCCATATGGAAGCGTAAACCAATGGATGGATTGCTTTGGCATACTGACCGAGGTAGCCAATATGCCTCTGATAGTCATAGAAAAATATTGTCGGATCATAACATAATTCAGTCTATGAGCCGCAAAGGAAATTGCTGGGACAATGCTGTATCAGAGAGCTTCTTTCATAGTTTGAAAACTGAATTGACGCACCATTGTCGATTCAAAACCAGAGTAGAAGCAAAGCAGGCAATATTTGAATATATTGAGGTATTTTATAATCGGGAGCGACTTCATTCGGCTAATGATTATTTGTCACCAGTCGATTATGAAATACAGCAGGAAATAGCTTAAATCGATTGATTGAAGAGGGGTAAAAGGCGACATAAATGCCGCCCATTACCGTTGACGGCCATCGGCTCCTCAGCCTGTGCCGTGAAGATATTGTAACAGGATCATTACCGTTGTGAAAATACCTTGGGTGAATGGAACGGCTCTATCGTTCCAGAGGGCAAAGCCCTTTCTCTTCATCTGTTTAAAGTTAACATGAGAAACTAAAATGATAGGAAATACAAAATGACAAAAATCACTTGAAACAGCCAAAAAAATATTTAGAAAACTGTCCGGAAAAGTGTTGACACATCAAAATTACCTCACAAGCCATTGAGCGTTATTGAACAAAGTCATCAGACTTGCTTTGATAATGAAGAAGCCTGGAAATACTATCTGCAGAACAATAGTATCATAACACAACGGCATGTTCGCATTGCCACAGAAGGCGCTTTACTGGGGGCATTAATTAACAGTGGCTTTCCAAGTGATTTGGTGATTGTGAGTGATGATGCAGGACAATTTGATATTTTGTTGCACGCATTATGTTGGATACATGCAGACAGAGTGTTTCAGCGGATACTACCACTCAATGAGCGACATGATAAAGAACTGAACTGGGTACATACTCAGATTTGGGAACTATTTTATGATCTCAAACAATATAAACTTGAGCCAGATGATCCGTTGAAGGTATACGTCAAAACTTCCCACGTTGACGTATCATTCCACTTTATTTAAAGGCTGAATTTTTTCAGTCAAATTCCATGGCAACAATTGCTCTAAAGCCTCATCATCATAATGCCTGCCCAGCTTAGGTAACTCAGTCAGAATGTGTGTTAAAAAGGCAAAGGGCTCTAGGTTGTTTGCTTTCGCTGTTTGCACGATTGAATATAAAATAGCACTGGCCTCAGCACCACGAGGATTTTGGTTCATGACCCAGTTTTTGCGCCCAATCACAAAGGGTTTGATCCGCCGCTCTGCCATATTATTATCAATCTGGAGGTTGCCCTCTTCAAGATAGACAGTCAGATACTTCCATTGATTGATCACATAACGAATAGCGACACCCAACTTACTGTCTTTTGTTGTTTTAGTCACTTTATCATCACACCACTTTTTAAAGTCATCCAGTAGTGGTTTGCTTTTTTCCTGACGGATCAGGTAACGTTGTTCAGCATTGAGCGGTTTGATTTGTTTTTCAATCGCATACAATTTAGCAATTTTACTGATCGCCATTTGTACCATGCCAGGCTTTTTCTGACTGTTCTTGGGTAATGCTTTTAAGGCATCATGGAACTTGCGACGAGCATGTGCCATGCAGCCTAATAAAGTGACTTCACTGTTCTCATTTTCGAATATATGATAACCGGGAAAGCCATCCGTTTGCAGGTAACCTGAAAACCCCGTTAAAAAGGCAAGCCGATAAATAAAGGTGTTGATAAATGCGATAAATTAAGCTATTATTCTTGTAAAATCAACATTTAAGGGGATATCTAAATGGATAAAATATCTTCTGATATAAAACAACCAAGAATTCCAGTTGAAATTAACGATATTCAGGTTAATTTTTGCAAAAATCCATTGTGCCAAAATTATGGTGTTCCTGCCAGCACAGAAAGCCAAGTTAAACTCCATAAATCACAAAAAGACTGCTACAAATTATCAAGTGGTAGTCGAAAGCCAGTTACTAAACTGATTTGCAAGTCTTGTAATGAGTTATTCCCAGTTAAGAGCAATCAAGGAATTTGGGATGAATTACAGCGAATTGAAGAATATTTAAAAGAAACTCCAGAGGTGTCATGCCCTGATAATTCATGTAAAAATAATCTCATTAGTATTAAGTTAGGAAAAGAATTTTACCAGTCTTTTGGGAAAACAAAATCAGGTTCTAGTCGTTATCGATGCAAGTCTTGTAAGAAAACATTTTCAGTTAAACAATCTACAACTGGTCAAAAACAGCCTCATAAAAACAATCTTATTTTCAAACTTCTAATGAATAAATCCCCTTTAAGGCGAATCTGTGAAGTTGCTGATGTTGGTATGGCGACTGTTTATGCAAAAATTGATTTTCTGCATAAACAGTGCATGACCTTTGTATCAGAAAGAGAACAGAGGTTAATTAAAAGCAATATAAAGCGACTTTATGTTAGCGTGGATAGACAGGAATATATTGTTAATTGGACAAGACGAGAAGATAAACGAAATATTAAACTTCAGCAATCGGTAGTGCTGACAATGAAACAGGCTACGTATTTCAAATGAATTTAAACTATGATCCTTGTATTAGCCCTATTGAAATAGAAGAAAATGCTTTATCTGTTAATGATTATAATGCCCAATACGCCTATCGAAAACATGCAAGATTCTGGTTGAATGGTGATTATAAAGAGAGTGTGAAAAATTCAAGATCCAAAAGACAAATGGATCATCTTTAAGTGCCGATATATCAGCAACATACAAGGATGCAATTTCTCGTGATGATATAGAAGAATCAGAAGCTCTCTATCAAGTACAAAAATTGCCTCAAAATGGAATGCAGATCCATTCTGAATATACGATGTATGGACATTTCTTTTTTATACATAAATTGTTCAGTGGTGTTGAAAAAATCAGATTCTTTTTAGATCAAGATTCTGGAATGAGAGCAACCTGCTTAACAGCTTTCCATAACGAAATAAAAAATAGAAGCTGTGATGCTTTTTATGTTCGAATAACAAAGGATTTAACTGTTGATGAAAAGCGGAGAACTTTAAATGATTCCAGGAACTATTTTTCAGATCAGCAAAAAGAACACCCTGATTTATCAAAAAATAAAATAAAATTAAAAATAATAAAAGATCGATTAGAAAACATGCAGGAAATTGGAAACTGGAAAGATAAATGGCTTTTACACCCTTTTCCTAATATGTCTGAACCAGAAAAAGCGATTTGTTATCTTACTGATTATGGTGACTATAATGTGGCTATACTTAACCGGACACACAACTTAAAATAACTAAAAGATAAAAAGTGTGACCTAAAATGAATGATCAAACAAAAAAACCGAATAAAAGCTATACATCAGAATTTAAAGAATCAGCTGTCAAATTAGCTAATGAGACGGATCAACCCGTTTCTCAGACTGCCAGGGAGCTAGGTGTTAATGTAAATACTCTACATACCTGGATCAGTAAATATTCCAAACCGGTGAAGACGGTAGCCAATAGAAGTGATGAACACATTTATGATGAAGTAAAACGTCTGAAAAAAGAATTGGCAAAAGTGATTCAGGAGCGTGATTTATTAAAAAGGCCACAGCGTACTTTGCAAGGGAAACTTTGTGAAGTACGCATGGATAACTGATCAGGCTAAAGATTACCCGGTAACGATTCTGTGCCGTTTTATGGATGTTTCCCGTAGTTGCTATTATGATTGGGTTAGCTCTCCTAAAACGGATAGAGAGAAAGAAAATGAAGCGCTTACTGAGCAGCTAAAAAACTGTTTGAAGACAGTCGCAAGACTTATGGAACCCGTCGTCTTAAAAAAGAAAACTGGCTGAAAAAGGCGTTCATATAAGCCGCCGGAGAATTGGTCGATTAATGAAAAAAGCCGGTTTGTTTTGTAAAACGAAGAGACGCTTTAAAGCGACGACTAATTCCAAGCATAATAAGCGTATATCTCCAAATTTACTGGAAAGAGAGTTTACTGTCTCTCAACCTGATCGCTACTATGTGGGTGATATTACCTATATTGCCACCAAGGAAGGCTGGTTATATTTAGCGGTTGTCATTGACTTATTCTCTAGGCAAATTGTTGGCTGGTCGATGGATGAGCGAATGAAAGCCAAGCTAGTCAATGATGCTTTACTGATGGCCATATGGAAGCGTAAACCAATGGATGGATTGCTTTGGCATACTGACCGAGGTAGCCAATATGCCTCTGATAGTCATAGAAAAATATTGTCGGATCATAACATAATTCAGTCTATGAGCCGCAAAGGAAATTGCTGGGACAATGCTGTATCAGAGAGCTTCTTTCATAGTTTGAAAACTGAATTGACGCACCATTGTCGATTCAAAACCAGAGTAGAAGCAAAGCAGGCAATATTTGAATATATTGAGGTATTTTATAATCGGGAGCGACTTCATTCGGCTAATGATTATTTGTCACCAGTCGATTATGAAATACAGCAGGAAATAGCTTAAATCGATTGATTGAAGAGGGGTAAAAAGGCGACATAAATGCCGCCCATTACCGTTGACGGCCATCGGCTCCTCAGCCTGTGCCGTGAAGATATTGTAACAGGATCATTACCGTTGTGAAAATACCTTGGGTGAATGGAACGGCTCTATCGTTCCAGAGGGCAAAGCCCTTTCTCTTCATCTGTTTAAAGTTAACATGAGAAACTAAAATGATAGGAAATACAAAATGACAAAAATCACTTGAAACAGCCAAAAAATATTTAGAAAACTGTCCGGAAAAGTGTTGACACATCACTATGATGAAGACCATCAGGCATGGTTATATAACAAAGCCTCCATGCATGGGATTGATAATTTTTTTATGCAGGTTAGACGTAGATTATCATTATTAGAGCGAGCTATTTCATCTGCCAGCAGTTCTGGCAGAAGGTGGTATGGGTATTCTGCTTACAACCCAAAGAACATTGTTAAGTTACTCGATATATTCCGAGTTTATTATAATTATTGTATTGCAGGAAAAGACAAAAAAACCCCCGCTATGCGTTTAGGTCTGGCAAAAGGCATTGTTAGTCCAGAAGACATCATTTATTTTTCACCTAATTAACTATGAGCCATTATGAATAAAACAATTTTCAAACAACTTAAGAAAGACAAAGGTAACTGGCTCAATGAAACAGAAGTACGCCAGGGATGGATAAAGATTATTGGTGATGCTTTAAATATTCCTTTTCAAATGGAGAGGCAAAGAGTTGATGCCAGTTATAACAGAGTTATTATTGAATTTAAGGATAAGGGCTTATTTAATGGCAGTACTTCCAGTTCTGCATTTAAAAATGCGGTGTTTGATCGCTTAAAAAATATATCCCGACTCGTGCTAAACTCGAATCCCTCGACAATGAGGATTATATTGGAATAGTTACCGATGCAGAGCATATTGCATTTGCACGGTACAGCCGAGGAAAAATAGTTCATGATGCATTATTACCATTAAGTGAATCCAGTGTATCTTTGATAGTTAAGGCTCTGACTGATTGTAAATGGGTTCCTGTTACATCAGAAAATCTAATCACTGATTTTGGTCATAGTTCTGATGCTGGCTGTAATATGTTACAGGCTTTATCTGACGCATTATCAGAGCGACTGGAAAAGAAAAATAATAATAAAATAAAAATGATCTTTGAAGAGTGGAAAGCTCTTTATGGACAAACATCAAATCTTTCCATCAGCCAAGTGAATGGGATTCTTGATAATATTGGATTTCAAGTCAATTTCTCTGAACAAAAAAGTCTGAAGAATTGAAGATCCCTGTTGCACTTTTTGTCATACATACTTACAACTCTCTTTTGATAAAAATTCTTGGTGCAGAAGTTGTTGCCGAACATGCACTAACCACTTATAAAGGATTTATCAGAGAAACAGTCAGCCTTGATGGTCAATTATTAATTGACCGAATGGAATATGAAATTGAACAGGGTAATTTCTTTTCTGGTGCTGGAATAAATGGGTTTGGAGAAGAAGTTATTTTCAGTTGGTATCTTGATGTTGCAAGATTGAAACAACATCAAGCCAAAATAATTGATGGATTAAAAGGTATTTTGCTTTCATTCTCCATGTATAGAGCGGATAAATTAACTTCCGCACGTTCAAAAGATGTTCTTAAGTCGTTTTATCAAGATCTCGTGCCAAATGAGCTACGAAAAAGTCTGGGTGAATTTTATACACCAGAATGGTTGGTTGAAGTCACTCTGGATAGAATCAATGTAAAAAATTTTTTAACTCAACGATTTCTTGATCCAACATGTGGTTCAGCTTCTTTCTTACTGGCTTTAATCAGGAAAATAAAAATACAAGCAACAGATGATGGGTGGGGTGATTTAGAAGTGTTAAAACACATCATAAACAATGTCTGGGGCTTTGATTTAAATCCTTTAGCAGTCCAGACTGCCCGAGTGAATATATTAATCGCTATTTCTGATTTATTAGACAATAACAAAGGAACAGATATAGAAATACCGATTCTTTTAGCGGATGCAGTGTATTCCCCAGCTCGAAATCCTAAAAAGATGAATTGATTGTCTCTTATAAAATTGGTAGTGAAGTAGCCGATCTTGAAATTTTATTGCCTTCAGAATTGGCTTTTGATAGAAGTCGTTTAGATTCCGTATTTTTACTAATGGATAATTTAGTTTCAAAAAGTACTCAGTGGCGTGAGACAGAAAAAAATTAATACAAAAAAATTAATTACATCCAATGAAATGAAAGAATGGAGATCACCACTCAAGCATACTTATGAAAAAATTCTGGATTTACATGAAAGAAACTGGAATGGTATCTGGTTTCGTATAGTGCGTAATTTCTTCTGGTCTGCTATTGCAGGAAAGTTTGATGTGGTTGTTGGTAATCCACCTTGGGTCAGATGGTCAAAATTACCCGAATTATACCGTGAACGTATAAAGCCAACCTGTGATCATTATGGAATTTTCTCAAAAACAAAATTTCATGGTGGAAATGAACTTGATATATCAGGAATGATCACCTATACCGTTGCAGATAAATGGCTCAAAGATGAAGACGGAATTTTAGCATTTGTTATCACGCAAACTCATTTTCAATCACCATCTTCAGCAGGTTTTCGATCATTTTATATCGGAAATAATCAGATCATTCAACCTGTAGGGATTGATGATCTAAAAGCTTTAAAGCCATTTCCTGATGCAGCCAATAAAACAGCTATTTTTATTGCTAAAAAATGCAAAGGTAACACAATAAAATATCCTATACCCTATGCTATATGGGAAGCGGCTAAAGGAAATAAAAAAGCAATCCCTGCTCACCTCACAAAACAAGAAGCTCTTGATTCAGTTGACATTGATAAGTGTGAGGCAACCCCTGTTACGGGAGGTGATTCACCATGGGCTATTACACCGAAAGGTGGTTTTAAAGCATTTAAAAGATCACTGGTGCAAGCACTTGGGTTAACGGCAGAAAAGGAGTAACCACAGAATTAAATGGTATTTATTTTGTAAAAATTATTGATACAAATAAAAATAATAATTTGGTGCAAATTGAAACCTGCCCTGACTTTGGAAGAAATGAAAAAGTAAAACCAGCAAGAAAGTTTTGGATAGAACCTGATTTTCTATATCCTTTAGTTAAGGGGCTGGAGATATACAGGAATGTTATGTCTCAATCAAAAAAGATTTATATGTACTGGTGCCTAATAAGGGGATCACAAAACAGTTATTAGAAGATTGTGAAAATGACATGGAAGACAAACCAAAGTGTGAAGGATTTTTTAGCACCTATCAAGACCAGCTTATTTTAAGATCAACATATAGCAAACGAATGACAGAACACGCACCTTATTTCTGTATTTCAAATGTTGGCAGTTATACTTTCGCACCATTTAAAGTGGTATGGCCTGAACAGCCTGGCAATAAATCATTTAGAGCGGCAGTCATTACAAAAGGTAACGATCCTATCAGTGGTCAAAAAGTTTTTGTTCCCGACCACAAATTGTTTTTTGTTGATTTTTATGATTCAGAGCCAGCCTATTATCTTTGTGGTTTACTAAACAGCTCTACAGTACAAGCTTTTATTGATAGTCATAATATTTCAATTCAAGTGGGTAATGTGTTTAAACACATGAATTTACCAGAATTTGATGCAGATAATAAGAAACATAAAGAGTTATCAGCATTAAGTGAAGTAGCACATAATGAAGATAACAAAATCAAAAGACAAGCATTGTTAAAAACTATTTCTAAACTTGGAAATTCATTACTTTGAGCAAATATGGGTGTTTTTATACAAAAATATCAACACCTTTGTTTATCGGCTTGCCCCATAAAGTGGGTTGGGCTGGTTTGTTCTTTGCCATTGCTTTATCAATGGTATTATTTACAGATTTAAAACTATCAATTGCCTTGTTAACGGGTGCTATTGGTATGGTGCTATCGGGCGTTCTTAAAATTGATGAAGCTTATGAAGCCGTGTCATGGAAAACAGTATTCTTACTGGCTAGTTTAATCCCACTAGGACTTGCGGTTCAATCCTCGGGCACAGCGGGTTGGATTGCTGAACAAACCTTAAAAGTGGTTGGTGATATGCCAGTTTGGGTCATTCAATTGTCCATTGCAATTTTAGCAACATTCTTTACTTTGGTTATGTCCAATGTTGGAGCCACGGTGTTACTCGTGCCTTTAGCTGTGAATATTGCCCTAGGTGTTGAAGGTGCAGATCCTGCGGTTTTCGCTTTAACCGTAGCGATAGCGACATCAAATTCATTCCTCATCCCAACCCATCAAGTAAATGCACTGATTATGGGGCCAGGTGGTTATCGAGTGCCTGACTTCATGAGAGCCGGTGGTATTATGACCATTCTGTTCTTAATCGTTATGACTATCATGATGTCACTGGTATTTTAAAAAATAACAATGATTAAAAAAGGTGGGCATTGCCCACCTTTTTTATGTTTGTCTATTAATTTATAATAAAATATATTTCTTAATAACAGGAAAAAATATTAAAATTATTTTGTGATAATTATGACTTTATTAAACAAATTAAAATTTCCGCTGTTTCTCACCTTACTGCTTATCCCTTTTCAGCTTTTTGCTACTGAAACCGTAGGTACGCACGAACCATTGGATTTGACTTCCAGCCCAATTGGCTACATTGCCTTAGTGATTTTTATGATTGCCTATATTTTTGTGATGGCAGAAGAATATACTCACTTACGTAAATCTAAACCGGTTATTTTTGCTGCGGGCATTATCTGGGCGATGATTGGCTGGGTCTATGCTAATCATGGCATGTCGGAGTTGGCTGAATATGCCGTCAGACATAATCTGCTTGAATATTCAGAACTGATGTTATTCTTGTTGGTGGCGATGACCTATATTAATGGCATGGAAGAGCGTCGTGTTTTTGATGCTTTGCGCTCCTGGTTGATTCGTAAGGGGTTTTCCTTTCGTCAATTGTTTTGGCTAACAGGTATTCTGGCATTCTTTATCTCGCCCATTGCTGATAACCTCACCACGGCCTTATTAATGTGTGCTGTGGTACTGGCTGTGGGTGGTACAAATGCCCGTTTTGTTTCCATTGCCTGTATTAATATTGTCGTTGCTGCTAATGCCGGTGGTGCATTCAGCCCGTTTGGTGATATTACCACCCTAATGGTTTGGCAAAAAGGCATGGTTGAATTCTGGGGCTTCTTTGCACTGTTTATTCCTTCGGTTGTCAATTTCGTTGTGCCTGCTGCGATTATGCACTTTGCCATTCCTGATGAAAAGCCTCAGTCTTCTGATGAAGTGGTCGAAATGAAGCGTGGTGCTAAGCGTATCATTGGCTTGTTTTTATTAACCATTGCGACTGCAGTCAGTTTTCATAACTTCCTCGGTCTGCCACCAGTGATTGGTATGTTGACGGGCTTAAGTTATTTACAGTTCCTGGGTTACTATTTGAAAAAGACCAAGGCTAAGTGTCTGGCACGTGAGCAAGCTTTGAATAAAGATGGTGATAATAATGAAGTGGGTCAATTTGTTGCTTTTGATGTGTTTGTTCCTATTGCGAAAGCGGAATGGGATACCTTGCTTTTCTTCTATGGTGTGGTCTTATGTGTGGGTGGTTTAGGCTTTTTAGGCTATTTGTCTATGGCATCAGAGCTAATGTATACACAGTGGGGTGCAACATCAGCCAATATCGCAGTGGGTGTGTTATCAGCCATTGTTGATAATATTCCGGTAATGTTTGCAGTGCTAACCATGAACCCTGAGATGTCCACCGGACAATGGTTATTAGTGACCATGACCGCAGGTGTGGGTGGCTCATTACTATCCATCGGTTCTGCAGCCGGTGTGGCTCTAATGGGACAGGCACGAGGTCAATATACCTTCTTCGGCCACCTGAAATGGGCTCCCGTCATTGCTCTGGGCTATATTGCCAGTATCATGACTCATATGTGGGTGAATAGCGCCATGTTTTAATAGCAAAGGCCTCAGTAGAAATGAAATCGTAGGGTGCTACTGAGGCACGAAGCGCACCATCAATAGAATAAACTGAACGATATGCTTGATTTATAATAATGCAAGTTCATGACTAAGTGCTTAGGCTATACTTTTTATTATGCCTTAAATTCAACTCATAAGTGCAACACTATGTCATTATTACAAAAACCAAAGCGCGAAAAAATCAGGATGCTTACTCGCAGTAGTTTCTTTCTATTGTTTATCTTTGCGCCTTTTTTAGATATTTTTCGCTTGGATCTCACGCTGGGGCACTTCATCATCTTTGGTCAGCCTTGGACTTTGGGGCTTGATGCTTTTCAGCAAGGGCAGGGCGATGCAGGGTCAGCCGCAATGACTTTGCTTACGCATGCCTTCTTACCCGTTTTATCCTTTATTGCAATCATCAGTTTTATTATCTGGCGTTATGGCCGTATTTATTGTGGTTGGCTCTGTCCGCATTTTTCTATCGTAGAAATCTTCAATGATATGATGCTTAAGCATCTCAACCGAGTCACTTTATGGGAAAAAGCCAGTAAAAAATCAAAGGGTGTTTTACCCTGGCTACTGGTGCTTTTTTCTTGTATGACTATGGCCTTTGTCTGGGCCTTTAGTTTGCTTAGTTACCTCCTGCCACCAGCTGAATTAATTCCGGATCTTTTGAATTTTGAACTGGGTATGGGAGCCACCCGATTTTTATTGGTTGCCACGACTATTTTTACCATTGATTTCTTTTTTGCCCGGCATCTGTTTTGTAAATTTGGCTGTGCAGTTGGTGTGTTTCAGAGCCTTATCTGGATGGCAAATAGCAAAGCAATGGTCGTCAGTTTTGATAAACCCAGAGCCTATGAATGCCAGTCCTGTGATCGCGAATGTGATCGAGCCTGCCCCATGCGCCTACATACCCGCAGTATTAAACGAGCAAAATTTACCTGTACACAATGTGGTCAGTGCCTAAACACTTGTGACCAAGTACAGGCTGACAATCCTGATGGGCGGATTATTAATTGGGTGACCAATGAGAAAGCTCAGGCAGTGGATCGCAATGCGCCCGCTATGGTGGTAAAAGAGATCACTAGTAAGCAATAAAATAGTGACTTTATCGGACAGATTGAAATAAGCCAATTTATCTTTACATTGGTAGGATGTGGTGAAGAACGAACCGCATCAAAGAAGTACACTTAAAGCCATTGATGCGGTTCGTTCCTCACCACATCCTACATCTAAAGTGTAAAAAAGATTTAATCTGTGCCGCTTTATATTTATGCTCAATTAAGATAACATAACATAACATAACCTACTAAATTAGTATGAAATTATCTCTTAATGGAAAAAGTGGAAAAATATTATGTCAGATGCGCACACTTATAATCTTGATTGTCAAAAATGTCAGGTGCAATACAAACTGGATGATGTGGCTTTTGATAAGTCATGCCAAAATAAGCACACTTTTTTGTTTATGTGCCCATCCTGTGGCGATTATAAGGCCACGGCAATGACTAACATTCCACAAGAAAGATGGTCAGAGTTTGTCCCAGCCGATGAATTAGATGATTTATTGGCTAGACATGCCGCTGCAATGAAGAGTCATTAATTCTTACCTTATAAATTTTTTAGCAGTATAAAGTAGGGTGGGCACGCTTTTTGTGCCCACGCTGAAAGTGTGCAGATAAGGTGCTCAGTCAGCGTGGGCAGATAAAGCCATGCTCACCCTTGCAATGAAAAGTCACTAAATTCCTTAGCGCAGTCTATAAAGTGAATGACACGCCGTACAAGTGCTGAGAATTTGATTTAATTGTGACAAGGTATGTTCCTTGTCAGCCAAAGATTCGGCATCCATTGCCATTTGATCAAAGGCCTGATGCGTAGCAAAGCCCATTTTCTTGGTAGCCAATGGTAATTTGCCGACAATACTCTTGGGCACACTCGCAAAGCCAATCGTGCCCACTTTTCGGGCAGATGTTGCGATCTGCTGCATATCGTCTTTTTCAATACCATCAATAATTTGTTGCACGGCAATTAAAAAGCCGCGCATTTCGTTCAAGAAAAAAGCCCGCTCCGATTCTTCAAGCAAAATAATGGTTCGTCCGTCAGCGGCAATTTCAGTGTCACCTTTAATAATAAATTGATAGCTGAGAGTGGCGCTGACTGCGCTCATAAACAAAAATAATATCCAGCCTAACTTTGTCATATTAATGAATGCCATATTAATGAATTCCTTTGTCATTGAGCACTTTGCCATATTCTTTGTCGGTGCCATTAATGTGTTTGATTAACCATTCTTTGAGAAATTGCAGGGTATCGACGATAGTGATATCGGAATCACTTTTATATTGAATAATAAAGTCATTAATTTTACTGATAAAGCGTTTGTGTTGTTGTTTGTGGGCTTCAAGATCTTCGTAGCCGTTATCAGCCATTAATTGCTCTTCTTTTTTGAAGTGGGTCTTGGTGTAATCGACCAATTCATTCAGTGCTTTTTCTTCAAATTCCTTGCCAGTGTAATAATTGACAGCAGTTTGTAATTGATTGATCAAGTTCAGGAGTTTCTTATGATCATTATCCATTTCTTCAATACCGACACTATAATCATCTTTCCAGACTAAGTATTTCTTTTTAGCCATTTTATTATGCACAATGGGAATGGCAACTAGAATGACCAACATAATCCAAGGCAGAGGATGAGTAGGACCGATCAAAAACCTAAAGCGACCATGACAACCGCTCCGACAAAGAGTAAAACCATGCCGAATGTACCCAATGATTTAAACATAATATTCTCCTGATGATAGCATTGTGATTAATGCTTAATGGCTAGTGCCTTCTTCTAAATGTGTTTTGTTATAGACATTGTATTTGCCCGATGGTTTCTTCATGGGTAAGCGAGTGACCTCTTTTAGCGTCAGTGCATCATAAACAATGATTGCGCCATCATCTTCCCAAATGCTCAATAGGGCATAACGTCCATCCTTAGTGAATTCAACATGCGCCGCTGTTTTACCTGGAGCAGGTTGTAAAGTCTTAACAATCTCTAAGGTTTTTTATCAATAATGTGGACTAAATCTTTGTGTGGACCAAAAAACATCAACCCAGGCATAGGGGCTTTTTTCATGGCTACGCATAAAAAATCCAGGGCCTTTAGTTTTTATTTTTTAATAATTTTCCAGGTTTTAGTATCAATAAAAGAGACCACGCCTTCCTTGATATTGGGTGTTGCAATAATATGAGTGTCCTTATATTTCCAGCTAATACCAGAACTTAAATGAGGCATCCCCGGTAAGTCGATATCACTAATTTTTCTGCCGGAAGAAATTTTAATCACCTGCCCACCCTGGGGTAAGCGTTCGCCCTTGGGACGTGCAGCACCAATGATGTGTTGATATTGCTGATCAAAGAAAAAATCATCCAAATAATTACTCAGTTTAACACGTCGAATACTAAAGGGCTCACCAGTATAAGCAGGCATTTCATGACGATAATCATGCACGAATATTTTTTATCGACATAAGGAATTTCCCAGAATTCAGGAAAATCTTTTAAGGCTAAAATAAAACTTTGTCGTGGTGCGGCAGTATAAACCGCACTGACGCGTGAGCTTTCACCCTTCTCATTGACTACAGGAATCAGTTTGATGGGACTTAAATCATAGGCATCTAAAATAACCGCCGTATGAGGTAAGGTATTGCCCACAATAACATAGCGTCCATCATCTGAAACAGCCAAATTACGGGTATTAATGCCGACACGAATATCGGCAATGATTTTTAAATTATAAATATCAAATTTAGTGACCCAGCCATCTCGCGAAGCAAAGAATACATAGCGGCCATCCTTAGAATACTTAGGACCACCATGAAGGGCATTATGGGTCTTTAGACGAAAAATAGGCTTAAATGTGTCACCATCAAGTAAGGTAACATGATGATCACCAATTTCAACCACTAAAAACAAATTTTGCATATCAGCATCAAAAATGGGTTTATTGCCCAGACTATCTGGTGCATTGCTTATCTTGTGACTGTTTTTAATTGCCTGCATATCCCAGCGGGGTTGATGGGCTAATGGTGTATAAATATAGTCAACAAGAGAGGCTATTTCAGTATTGGAAAGAGTGTCGGCAAATGCCGGCATCTGGCTCGCTGCACGACCATTTTAATCACCAATGTGGCAGCCTTTGGCTTCAAGCGCTTAAAGCTCTGTGGAATCAAGGTGATGTGTCAACACTTTTCCGGACAGTTTTCTAAATATTTTTTGGCTGTTTCAAGTGATTTTTGTCATTTTGTATTTCCTATCATTTTAGTTTCTCATGTTAACTTTAAACAGATGAAGAGAAAGGGCTTTGCCCTCTGGAACGATAGAGCCGTTCCATTCACCCAAGGTATTTTCACAACGGTAATGATCCTGTTACAATATCTTCACGGCACAGGCTGAGGAGCCGATGGCCGTCAACGGTAATGGGCGGCATTTATGTCGCCTTTACCCTCTTCAATCAATCGATTTAAGCTATTTCCTGCTGTATTTCATAATCGACTGGTGACAAATAATCATTAGCCGAATGAAGTCGCTCCCGATTATAAAATACCTCAATATATTCAAATATTGCCTGCTTTGCTTCTACTCTGGTTTTGAATCGACAATGGTGCGTCAATTCAGTTTTCAAACTATGAAAGAAGCTCTCTGATACAGCATTGTCCCAGCAATTTCCTTTGCGGCTCATAGACTGAATTATGTTATGATCCGACAATATTTTTCTATGACTATCAGAGGCATATTGGCTACCTCGGTCAGTATGCCAAAGCAATCCATCCATTGGTTTACGCTTCCATATGGCCATCAGTAAAGCATCATTGACTAGCTTGGCTTTCATTCGCTCATCCATCGACCAGCCAACAATTTGCCTAGAGAATAAGTCAATGACAACCGCTAAATATAACCAGCCTTCCTTGGTGGCAATATAGGTAATATCACCCACATAGTAGCGATCAGGTTGAGAGACAGTAAACTCTCTTTCCAGTAAATTTGGAGATATACGCTTATTATGCTTGGAATTAGTCGTCGCTTTAAAGCGTCTCTTCGTTTTACAAAACAAACCGGCTTTTTCATTAATCGACCAATTCTCCGGCGGCTTATATGAACGCCTTTTTCAGCCAGTTTTCTTTAAGACGACGGGTTCCATAAGTCTTGCGACTGTCTTCAAACAGTTTTTTAGCTGCTCAGTAAGCGCTTCATTTTCTTTCTCTCTATCCGTTTTAGGAGAGCTAACCCAATCATAATAGCAACTACGGAAACATCCATAAACGGCACAGAATCGTTACCGGGTAATCTTTAGCCTGATCAGTTATCCATGCGTACTTCACAAAGTTTCCCTTGCAAAGTACGCTGTGGCCTTTTAATAAATCACGCTCCTGAATCACTTTTGCCAATTCTTTTTTCAGACGTTTTACTTCATCATAAATGTGTTCATCACTTCTATTGGCTACCGTCTTCACCGGTTTGGAATATTTACTGATCCAGGTATGTAGAGTATTTACATTAACACCTAGCTCCCTGGCAGTCTGAGAAACGGGTTGATCCGTCTCATTAGCTAATTTGACAGCTGATTCTTTAAATTCTGATGTATAGCTTTTATTCGGTTTTTTTGTTTGATCATTCATTTTAGGTCACACTTTTTATCTTTTAGTTATTTTAAGTTGTGTGTCCGGTTAAGTATAGCCACATTAAGGGCGGGCCAATCAGTCCCAGACGATCATCGCCATGACAAGAGGCACAATTCTTTTTAAACAGCTCAATAGTACTCACATTAGTGCTGGCACTAGCGTTAACATTAGCACTGGCAGTAGCATTTATATTAAACGACAGGCTAAAGAAAAAAATCAGGTAAAAAAAGAGCTGTATTTTCATAGGATTATAATTAATCTCAAGGCATTTAAGCTTGATTATAATCCTAGCCTAGCAATTGAAACATTGATTTTTATCAAGTTCAGAAGAGGGGAAGTATCATGGGTATTTCTACACGTGATATTTAATATCCAGTACATAAACTTGGCAGGAATAAAACATTAGCTTGGATACAGCCGCACTAAGCTATGCCAATTTCTTCATCCGTTAGATAACAGGCGGGATCTTCTGCCCAGAAGTTATCGGTGGTTTGCCAGGCTCTGACGCGGGTATTGCCATTGCAGATATTGAGATATTGGCATTTGGCACAGCGTCCTTCGACGGGTCTGGGACTTTGCTTTAGGCCTGCCATGAGTGGGTCAGAAGTGTCCGGCCATATTTCTGAAAAAGGGCGGTCTTTGACATTGCCTAGCGAATAATTCCACCACATGGTATCAGGATGTACCTTGCCTAAATTGTCGATATTGGCAATATTAACCCCTGAAGAATTACCTCCCCATTGATCCAGACGAGCCTTGATAGCATCGGCTTGCTCGGGGTAATGCGCTTTCACCCAATGATAGAGATATAGGCCATCAGCATCATTATTGCCAGTGACATACTCACGTTGAATGCCTTGTTTAATTTCTTTAATACAATGTTCAAATAAGAGATCCAATGATTTGCGGGTGGCCAGATGATAGACATCATCCTTACGGTTTTTATTGCCCCGACCGGCATAATTAAGATGTGATAAATAAAATTTATCAATCTGTTCATCTTCCATGAGTTGCAATAGGGCAGGAAGTTCATCCGCATTGTCCTGCGTTAGGGTAAAACGCAGACCCACTTTAATATCATGTGCTTTACACAGACGAATGCCCTTGATGGATTCTTGATAAGCCCCTTCTTTACGGCGAAAAATATCATGGGTTGCTTCGACGCCATCAATGCTAATGCCGACATAATCATAATTAACGGCGGCTATTTTCTCGATGTTTTCTTCTGTGATCAGCGTGCCATTAGTGGACAAGCCGACGTAAAATCCCATCGCCTTAGCATGGTGAGAGATTTCAAAAATATCATCTCTTAATAAGGGTTCACCACCGGAAAGAATCAGCACCGGCACACCAAAATCTTTTAAATCATCTATGACGGTAAATACTTCATCGGTGGATAACTCACCTTTAAAATGTGTGTCAGCAGAAATAGAATAACAATGTTTACAGGTCAGATTACAGCGACGGATTAAGTTCCATATCACCACCGGTCCAGGTGGATTTCGCTTGGCCTTTAGGGGTGTTGGCTGGATGACTTCATTGAGATATTGCGAAATTCTAAACATAATTAACCATTTGCTTAAAGAATAGGTTTTAACCTGATTTGGACGCTTAGCTTGATAAGCGTAAGCCCGTTTTTTTTAAAAATTTTGTGCTATAAAGCAGCTCATAGCCAGCACAGTGTTCACCTAACAAGCTAACGATTTCCATTACCTTGATGGCTACTTCATCTTTACTTTTGCCATGTAGCATGGCAAATAAATTATACGGCCATTCAGGTAAGAAACGTGGCCGTTCATAACAATGGCTGACAAAATCTAAAGCACCTAATTGTTGGCCTAATTCATTAATCATATCATCCGGCACATTCCAGACTGACATCGCATTTGCCTGATAACCTAATTTATAATGATTAGGCACGGCACCGATACGACGAATTTTTCCTTGTTCAAGCATGGCACTCATGCGTTGCTTTAGCAACTCGGGTTTAATATTGAGTTGTTGAGCAATCATATCATAAGGCGCTTTAACCAAGGGTAAGCCGGATTGTGTTGCGGTAATTATTTGTCTATCAAGATCATCCAAAGTGGTTATCCATAGTTGTTATCCATTAGGCTTGAAAATGCAAACCAACAAAAAATTCCTGTAGCTTGGGCATATTATAAACCTTTAGTCCGGTTTTATCTTCAATCGCCTTATTGGTTGTTGCTATTTTCTCCAAGCTATCGGTTGCCAATACATACCACATATTGAATTCATGATCGCGGGCATAATTATGTGCCACCTCAGAAAAAGAATTAACCATTTCAGTGACTTCGTCGAAGCGTGCTTCGGGTACGCGAATGGCACACAAACTAAAACTACCACCGAGCTTTTGAATATCATACATCGGACCAAAGCGGGTCAGGGTTTTGTTTGCTAGTAATTTTTCTAGCCGCTGTATTAAGTCATCTTCAGAGAGACCTATTTTTTCTGCGGCAATGGCATAAGGGTGGTCGGCAATGGGAAAATCCCCCTGAAGCAGATTGATAATTTTTTTATCAAGCTCATCCATACGCGAGTTTAGTCTCTATTGTTTGTTTCTGTTCGCTCTGTGTGGTGAGAGGGGATGGCAAGCTGGAAATAGAGCGACTGATGATTTTATCAGAATCAATATAACGTGCGCCACGTTGTTTAAAACGGCGCGTACTGAATAAAGGCTCATGTTTAATATCTTGTAAGTCTAAAAAATCCACCAAGTCATCCAGACGTTGTAAAACGGATTCCCTGTCTTTACCATGAATCATAGAAAAAAGATTGTATGACCACTCGGGTAAGCGACGAGGGCGTTGATAGCATAGTGTGACACATTCAAATGAGGCAATGCGTCGAGCAATTTCAGCGACTTTATCATCGGGAATATCCCAGACGACCATGGCATTGGCCTTAAAGCCCAGCTCGCGATGACGAACAACAACACCCAACCGCTTAATTGTACCATCGTCTTTTAATTGCTGTAGTCGGGTAATGACCCTTTGTTCAGAAATACCCAATTGCTCAGCAATGGTGACAAAGGGTTTGGCAGTAAAATCCAAACCATCCTGTATGGAGGCAATAAGTTGTTGGTCTAAAATATTTAATGTCATGGCATAATACCTTTTTTTACAGCTTTTTTATTAACATGTTTTTATTAGCACTCTTTATTAGCACTCTTTATTTAATGCACTGCATTAGCACCAAAGAGGAAAGCCTAAATCAATATGGTAATCACTTTCCATGGGTAAATTCATAACACTTAAACCCGTTTGTTGAGCAATTTTATCTAAAGTCTGTTCGACTTCTTGTTGCGAACTTGCAGTGACCACAAACCATAAGTTAAAGTCATGTTCACGTTCATAATTATGGTTAACTTCGGTGAAGCTACTAACAATATTAGCCACTTCATCCATACGTGCTTCCGGTACTGCCATTGCCGCTAAAGTACTGCCACCGACTCGCTTAGGACGAAATACAGGACCGATACGACTAATCATGCCGCGTGCTTTTAAAGCGCTGAAGCGTGTTATTATTTCATCAGTTGTGACGCTAAACCCCTTGGCCTGCATCTCTGTTGCAATCACAGCATAAGGCTCAGACACCAAGGGGATGCCTTGCTGATAATCATTTAATAATTGCTTTTCTAATAGTGTCAGCATTCATCTTTACCTTTTCAATCTTACAAGCCAATACGATGTGCGCGGCTGGTGAAAAAAATACCACTGGGCTTTTTCGCCTTAATGCGCTTCACTTCTTCCAGTGTTTGCGTGTCATAAACGATGACTTCATCATTGTCTCTCACCGAAACCCAAACCTGTTCGCTACGAGGGGTAAACTCCATGTGCAAGATGCCTGAGCCGGGCTGGAACTGCTTAATGATTTTATAGCTTTCTGAGTCAATAACCTGCAAGGTATTATTATCAGGGAAAGCAAAGTTCACCCAAATCTGACGGTCGTCTGGACTGGCCATAGCAAACACGGGTTGGCTATGGACTTTAATACGGGCAACTTCCTGCCAGCTGTTAATATCCACGACTAACACCTCATGCAAACCCACAGCGGGAAGAAATGCATGGTTGCCCGCAATGGCCCAACCTTCAAGGTGAGGCATCTTATACACAGGGAGTTTCTTTTGTCCCTTGCCATAATGATTTAAAATACGTTTAATGCCTTTTTCAGGATGCCATAAATCCAACAGACTCAAACCATCTTCACCAAATAAACCGGCAATATAATAACGACCATTGGAACTGATTAAAGCGTCATAGGGTGCTTTACCAATATTGTGATATTTTTTAATCTCAGTTTTGGGTTTGTTGGTTGCTTTATCCATCTGTAGCTGCCAGATTTCATTGCCATCATACAAACTAAAAATAAATTCATTATTAGGGGCATCCACTAAGCCCACTGTTTTTGAAGCTAAACCACTATCACCATAAATGGCAGGAATCTTTGCCACTAAACTCAAATCATCAATGGCAAAAATGTTAACGCCACCGGGTTCATAATTAGAAACAGCAATATATTGTCCATCTTGCGAGATTGCACCACCAATCGAATTGCCAGATTGCATCAGTCGCTTGCTGATTTTACCCTTGAGTAAATCAATTTTGGTTAAACCGCCATCACGGCCAAAGACAAAGGCATAGCGTTCATCACGGGAAAATACCACCGAGGCGTGAGATAAGTCTCCCAATCCTTCTACTCGGCATAATACTGAGAGGGAGCTATTGTTAATAATTAATACTGAGCCATCCATCCGCTCGATAATCACCCCAAGATCACCTGTGGGTAAAATGTCAGGCATTTTACAAGCAGAAAAACTCAATGAGCTGAACAGTAAACTGCTAAGGCCGAAAATAACGATAAGGGTAGGCTTCAAGATCATTTTATTTCTTCTGTCCTAAGTTTCCTGACTGTAATTGTTCTACAATCCATTTAATTTCATTTTTAGTTAATATCGGTTTCCAGGGTGGCATTGGAGTACCTTCTCGTCCATGACTGATAGCCTCAATCAAATAGGCTGTTGGCAAGACTGAAATCCGCTCTGGCAAAAGCGAAGGCCCTAGACCACCTTTTAATGTCATACCATGACAAGAACCGCAATCCTGTTGCACCATATATTTTAATTCATCTTGTCTCTCTACTGAGACCGCTTGTGTCTCATTGGCTATGACCGGCGAAGAAAATACGCTAGAAATAACAAGCAATATAACAAAGCATACTGTTAATTTAACGTCTTGTTTTGCCCGCTGTTGCATTAATCAGTCCTATTTGTTGCTATTAAGCACTTCTGAGTGTCACAGTAACGAACCTGGTAAGTTACGGCTTTGATTTAGATCAAATCTGAAAGCGGCTTTTTAGTCATATTAAAAAAGTTCAATTTATTCAAAATATTTTTTTGATCTGGATCAATAAAAGCTTTGATTAAAATACTAATAAACTCAATAATTATGGCTTGATATTGGCTTAAATTATTGAATTTATTGGTTAAACACTATAAAAAGCCTGTTTAGTGTTGATCTAAATCAAGGTGTAAGATGTTTTGACGGGGTTATTGTTACCCCGTGCTCAAAAATAATCTTTTCTTAAGAATGCGTATTTTGCTGGGATTATGCAAAGCTCAGAAGAGCGACAAAGTCTTAAGGATTACCTCCAGGAGAGACAAAAACAATGAATATTTTTAAACTGGGTAAACTCACTGCAGCCGTTGCATTTGCTACTGCCCTCAGTGCGCCTATTGCAATGGCCGGTGCTGCCAAACAGCCGACCTTATCCGATGCTGACTTTGAAAAAGCCAAAACATTATATTTTCAACGTTGCGCAGGTTGTCACGGTGTTTTAAGAAAAGGGGCTACAGGTAAAAATCTCGAGCCTAAAAACACCATGAAAAAAGGCCAAAAGCGTCTTGAGAAAATTCTCACCTATGGTACAGAAGGCGGCATGAACAACTTTAATGACATCTTCTCTAAAGAAGAAATTAAACTCATGGCGACTTATATCCAGATGACACCGCCAGTGCCACCTGAAATGCCAATTTCTCTTATGAAAGAGCGCACCAAGGTTTATATTGAGCCCAAAGATTATCCTACCAAGCCAATGCATGGCCTGAACTGGGAAAACTTCTTTATCGTCATCGAACGTGATGCAGGTAAAGTCGCTATTATTGATGGCGATACCAAGAAAATTGTTGCTCATATTGATTCCGGTTATGCAGTACACGTAATCAAAGGTACAGAACATCATAAGACCGAACATCCTAAAGCAACCGTGGGTCGTTTCTGGTATACCATTGGTCGTGATGGTAAATTGAACAAGATTGATTTATGGCAGACACCCGACAAGATGCTAGTGGCAGAAACACAAATTGCCTATGATGCACGTGATGTTGCCGTATCAGGTGATGGTAAATACGTTATTGCGGGTGGTTATTGGCCTCCACATTTCGTTATCGTTGATGCTGAAACCATGCAGCCACTAAAAGTTGTTTCTACTCGTGGTATGAATGTTGATGGTGATTATGTCGAAGAGTCACGTGTTGCAGCGATTTATACTACGCCTAATGAATCAGCCTTTTTAGTAGCAGCCAAAGAGCTGGGTCAAATGTGGCAAGTGAACTATAAAGACCTTGATGCCTTAAAAATCACCCAAATTGATTCATCTAAGTTCCTTCATGATGGTTTCTTTGACCCTACTGGACGTTACTTCCAGATTGCGGCCAATGCTTCCAACCAAATGGTAGTGATTGATACTAAAGATGGTGGTACATTAGCAGCAAAAATCGATGTGGATAAACTACCGCATCCAGGTCCTGGCGCTAACTGGATTGACCCTAAGTGTGGCCCTGTCGGTGGCACAACTCATCTAGGTGTTGGCATGGTGTCTGTTTGGGGTAATGATCCCGCAGGACATAAAGATCAGGCATGGAAACTTTGCTACAAAGTTGAAACAGATGGTGCTGGTGCATTCATTCGTACCCATGAGAACTCAGATTATGTCTGGGCTGATCAGTTGAAACATCCTGAGCCAGAAGTACAGCAAAGTGTGCAGGTTATCGATAAAAAAACCCGTGAAATTGTTAAAACCATTCGTGTCACTACCGAGCCTGGTAAAGCGGCATTGCACATGGAATTTAATAAGGACGGCACTGAAGTTTGGATTTCAGTCTGGAATCGTAAAGACAATAAAAATGCCACCGGTGAAATTGTTGTCTATGATGCCAAAACGCTCAAAGAAATTGCGCGTATCAAAGGTCTGACTACACCAACGGGTAAGTTTAATGTTTATAACCGTGTTAATCACAAAACATAAGTGACTAACGTGCTATAAATGTTGACTGAAGAGCAGATATAGATATTTATATCTGCTCTTTTTGTTTTAAGTCAAGGATCTTTCCCTGATAAAAAGAGAAGCTATGGCTATAGTTTCAATACAAGCAAACCACTTCTAAAAAATATTTCAGCTTGCATAATATTTACATGAAATTTTCAATAAAAAATTACAGCTTCAAATAATGTTCCACATCTTAACGGGAATAAGATTATGAATTCACCAAGCTTTATGCGCCGCAAACTCTTCATGGGAGTCTCTGTCGGAGCAGCTATCTTCTTTATTATTTTAGGTATCATCCTATGGGGTGGCTTTAATACCGCATTAGAACTGACCAATACCGAACAATTCTGTATCTCTTGTCATGAAATGGAAGATAATGTCTACCAAGAATATAAAACCACCATTCACTATGCCAACCGTTCCGGTGTAAGAGCTACGTGTCCGGATTGCCATGTACCCAGAGAATGGATTTATAAAATGAAGCGCAAAATACAGGCTTCAAATGAAATCTACCATAAACTTCTGGGCACTATTAATACCCGTGAAAAATTTCTTAGCGAACGTATTCATTTAGCAAAAAATGAATGGAAACGCATGAAAGCCAGTGACTCCAGAGAATGTCGTAATTGTCATGACTTTGAATCCATGAGCATTGCCTACCAAAAACCGCGTGCCAGAAAACAACATCAATTTGCTTTAAATAACGGTAATACCTGTATTGATTGTCATAAAGGTATAGCACATCACATGCCTGAAGGCCTGGATGAAGAATGGTTGGAAGAATTTTCTGCGCCCGATCCCTCTCATGCAAAACCGGATGCAAAATTAAAAGCACCGGTGAATGCCAAACAGGAAAAAATCTACGCATTATCACTGAATCCACCTAAGCCCAAAGTGATCACCAAAACCGTGATCAAAGAAGTCCCTGCGCAGTGTGATGCAACAGATGGCGATGCAGCAGATGTTGCTCCAGGTGCTACACCTCAAGCTTCTGCGGCCGTGAGCAAGGGCTTTGGCATAGACTGGAGCGATGTACCCGACCGTCAAATTACTATCTTTTATCCCGGTCAGGCCTCAATGGAATGGATCTTCAAAGGCAGTGAACATGGTGGCAAGCGTCCTTTTCAGGGCGGTGAAACCTGTGTCAGTTGTCATGATGCTGAAACCGCCGATATGGGACAGAAAATCGTGACCGGCGAGAAGTTAGAGCCTACGCCTATTCCCGGCAAACGCGGCAGTATTGCCGTCAAAGTACAAGCAGCGCATGATGATGACTATCTCTATATGCGTTACGAGTGGCAGGATACAGAACATGCCCCCGTGCCCTTTGTTGACGGTGGCAAAATGGATCCCGACAATCAAGTGAAACTGGCATTGATGATCACTACTGACGATACACTCTATGCTGACCGAGCAGGTTGCTGGGGAACTTGCCACCATGATAATCGTGATATGCCTAATGCGCCTGAGCAAGCAGCCATTGATGCCTATGGTCAAAAAGATCAGGTGGACATGAGCAATGGTATCACTAAGTATATTACTGAGAGTCGCACCAAGGTCGAAATTAAAGGTCGTCGTGGTAAAATTCTAGGTGGCTGGGACAAGCTTAAAACACCAGAAGAAGTCAAACTGGAGCTCAGCGAAGGTCGCTTTATGGACTTGTATCGTTACCAGATTGGCACTGATAAATCTGAAAACGGTTTGATTTTAGCGGAGCGTAAACTAAGCGAAGGGGGCGTTGAATTCAAGGCCAACAAACAGGGTGATACCTGGGTTGTTGAAATGAAACGCAAACTACAATCCGGTGTTGCTGATGATATTCCTCTGGATACCAGCAAAGTCTATAATCTGGGCTTTGCCATCCATGATGACTATACCATAGGCCGTTTCCACCATGTGTCCTTAGGCTATAAGCTAGGCTTTGATAATAGCGAAGCTGAAATTAATGCCGTGAAAAAGCAAGCCAGTGCAGTCTCTAGTGCACCTGCAGCAAAAGCCGCCCCTAAAGCTGCAAACTCTGAAGCTGGATCAGGACTTGATTGGAGCAAGGCTGCATCACGGGATGTTACACTCTTCTATCCCGGACAAGCATCAATGGAATGGATCTTCAAAGGCAGTGAGCATGGGGGCAAACGTCCCTTCATGGCCGGTGAAACCTGTGTTAGTTGCCATGATGCCGAAACCGCTGATATGGGGGAGAAAATCGTCACCGGCGAAAAACTTGAACCCACTCCGATCCCCGGCAAACGTGGCAGTATTCCCGTCACCGTACAGACCATGCATGATGACAGTAAACTCTATATGCGTTTCCAATGGCCTGATACCGAGCATACGCCCGTACCCTTTGCTGAAGGCGGCAAAATGGACCCTGACAATCAGGTGAAATTAGCCGTGATGTTTGCTACTGATGATGTGCTTTATGCTGATAGAGCAGGCTGTTGGGGTACTTGTCATCACGATAATCGTGACATGCCTAACGCCCCTGAGCAATCAGTTATTGATGCCTATGATCAAAAAGCGCAATTAAATAGCGATCATGGTGTGACCAAATACATCACTGAGAGTCGCACTAAAGTGGAAATTAAAGGTCGCCGCGGTAAAAAACTCGGTGGCTGGGATAAACTTAAAACTGCCGATGAAGTCGCCGAAGAAGGTGCTCAGGGTCGTTTTATGGATGTTCACCGCTACAAAGCGGGCAGTAAAATCTCCGAAAATGGCGCTATTCTTGCTGATCGTATGATGAGTGGGGGGCAGGATGTGGAATTCAACGCCACTTTAGCCGATGGCACCTGGACAGTGGAAATGGTACGCGAGCTTAAATCCGATCAGGCCACCGATTTGACCCTTGAGCTGGACAAAGTTTATAACTTTGGCTTCGCTATCCATGATGATTACACCATCGGTCGTTTTCACCATGTATCCTTGGGCTACAAACTCGGCTTTGACAATACCGAAGTTGAACTCAACGCCACAGCTAAATAGTTGTAGGGTGGGCAGATAAAGCCATGCCCACCCTACGATGAGTTCTTGCGAGAAAAGAGTTTTGTCAATGACTGGGTGTCGTATTTTGAGGCGATTTCACATATAAAATTACCTAGCTCTTTGTATTCTGTTTGCGTTGTGAGTATTTGGGCATTTTGTCGTACTCCTTTTAGATTGCCATCATTGACCAGGGTGAGTAATAGTTGATAATGTTGCTCTGATAGTTGTTGTAATTGCTCGTGGATAGAGTCCATATTATAGCTTTGTTGCTGTGCTTGCTGGGTCACTGTTTTATAAATGTAGCGCACTGGAATAAGGTTTGCAATGCTCTGTAGTAATTTTTCGATATCAATCGGTTTGGCCAGAAAAGTATCAGCACCATGGGCTAATAATTGATTTTCCCGGGCATTATGGATTGAGGTCGAAGTGAGTATTATTGGTAACTCAGGGTATTTAACTTTCACTTGCTTAAGCAATTCTTCGCCATCCATCACCGGCATTTTGACATCACTGATCACCAAATTGCTAGGTGTTTTTTGTTCATGCAGGATATCTAAAGCCTGTTGGCCGTTATTGGCGACTGTAACTTGATAGCCAATTTTTTCCAGCAGTTCCTGACAGAGGGTTCGAGATGTTTCGTTGTCATCTGCCACCAATATATGCCAGTCTTTAGCAGGGCTTTCACCTCGATGATCGATGGCCACAATACGTTGTTGGAAATCAGTGTCGAGTGAGGTGGAATTGATAGCAGGTAAGGGGATACTAAAATAAAAACGTGAACCTTTGCCGAGTTGACTTTCAACCTGCAACTCACCATCGAGTAAATTAACAAAACTGGTACAAATGGATAGGCCTAAGCCAGTGCTATCATCATTACTCTTGGCTTGAGATTGGCGAAAGGGTTGAAAGATAGTCTCTAGGTCTTGTTCAGGTATACCCTGTCCGGTGTCTGCGATGCTAAATAGGATCTGGTGTAAGCTTTCATTGGCGACTTTAAGTCTGATTTCGCCCAAAGGGGGAGTAAATTTAACCGCATTCGCCATGAGGTTGATCAATATTTGGCGTAATTTACGATCATCTCCGGAAACGACCTTGGGCACAAACTCATCTATATCAACGATCAGCTCAAGGTGATTGCGTTGGCAGCGGGGGATGAGCATTTGTTGTATGTCATCAATGAGTTGATGCAGGTTAAAATGGGTTTCGCTTTTTTCCATCAGGCCGGATTCAATTTTGCTGAGATCCAGAACATTGTTAATGAGACTTAAAAGATGTGTGCCACAGCGTTGAATGATATTCAGGTGTTTATTTTGAGTGTTATTCAGTTCATTTTCCCGGGACATTAAATCGGCATAACCCAAAATACCATTCAATGGAGTACGTAATTCATGACTCATATTGGCAAGGAAAGTGGATTTTGCCCGATTAGCCGCTTCGGCTTTGATTTTTTCTGCTTCCAATGCTTGTGTTCGGCTTTTAACTGCTTCCTCTAATGTTTCAATATGATGGAGATATTGATTGTAGTAACTGGATTTCATGCTCAGTGACAAGGCCAGTTGCTTCGCTTCCATTTTGTCAAAGGGCTTTTTGAGCAATAATAGGCGATGTGAAATGCCTAATATTTTACTGAAGTCTTCCCAAGTATAGTCTGAGTATGCAGTGCAGATGACCATTTCCAGTTCAGGGTGTTTTTTCCAGATGTGTTGTATGGTTTCCAGCCCTGTCCAACCGGGTGGCATACGGACATCCATGAATACCATAGAATAGGGTTTGCCTTCAGCAAAAGCTTTATCCACCATGGCTGAAGCTTCTTCACCCTGAAAGGCAAAATCCAGCTCAAATTCATAGGGGCAGCTAATGTTTGTTTGGTTTTCCTGTGCGTTGTTAGAGGGGCTGTCAAAAACATCATCAATTAAATTGTCCAGTGCTTTATCGGCTGCATTCTGTGCTGCATTTCTTGGGCTGAGTGAGGATATAAAGTCGCGATGAATTTGTTTGTTATCATCAGTGATCAGAATTCTGACTTTGGTTGTTTCTTCCGGGGCGTTAATATTATTTTCAATGGTTGTTTTTGTCATGTGTTAAACCGTTGCTGTTTCAACTTTATGTCCGTTACCATTGCTGTTTTAGATGTCTATATTGTTTCATCAATGAAGCATTTGAACCATCTTGCATCGAGGAGAATATTTGCTCAAATTGCTCTTCATGGGCGATAAATATTTCGATGATTTTCGGGTCAAAGTGTTCAGGCTTGGTGCGTGAATCGCCATTGACGATAATGTCCATGGTTTGCTCACGGTTAAAACCTTCTTTATAAGGACGTTTGGAACGTAGTGCGTCATACACATCGCAGAGGCTAGTTATGCGAGCCGCAAGGGGAATGTCTTCAGCCTCGATACCATCGGGATAGCCTGAACCATCGTAGTCTTCATGATGGCCCTGGGCGATTTGGGCGGCCATTTTGAGTAGAATATTATGGTCACTTTTGCTATTTAGGATTTTTGCACCAATGGTGGCATGGGTTTTCATGACTGCCCATTCACTGCTATCCAGTGGACCTTGCTTATGTAGTATATTGTCAGGAATGCCTATTTTGCCTACATCGTGTAATGGCGCAGCAAATAAAATCATTTCACAATCTTCAGCAGACCAGCCGAGTTTTTCAGCAATTAATGCGGCGTATAAGCCCAGTCGGTTATTGTGCATGCCGGTTTCATAGTCGCGGTATTCTGATGCAATGGAGAGCAGTGATAAGGCATCTTCATAGGAATGGTGTAATTCATGGGTTTGTAGCTCTACTTGTTCTTGCAGGTTGTTGCGTAATTGACTGAGTTCAATATGCGTTTTGATACGGGCGAGTAATTCCTGGCGTTGAAAGGGCTTGGAGACAAAATCAACACCGCCCGCTTTGAGTGCTTTGACCTTGCTTTCTACATCGTCTAATGCCGAAAGAAATAAAATTGGAATAGACTTAAGCTCAGGAGTAGCCTGAATACGACGGGCCGTTTCAAAGCCTCCCCAACCTGGCATCATAATGTCTAGTAAAATCAAATCGGGCAATTGATTTTGCGCGATTTGGTAGCCATGCTCACCACTGGTGGCCACTAAGACATCATAATCTTCTTGTTCTAAGATGGTTTCGAGCAAGCCTAAATTTTCAGGCGTATCATCAATTGCTAATATTGTTGAATTTTTTGCCATTTAGTCGTTCCGTGTCTATTCTTATATTGTTGTTGAGGCTTATTTAGGGCATTGTTGATAAATGCTCTATAAGAGTATAGTCAATATTTTTAATTTGTTAAGTTTTTAAAGGAACATTAATGTCATCGAGCATTCGCACGACGCTCATTAAACGCATTACCACGATTATTGTGATTATTTTTATTGTCGTGCTGTCGAGTATTGCGCTGGTGACAGTTTATACCACGAATACTTATTTGGATAATTCTGAGCAACAATTATTTCAGGCAATGAGCACGAAAGGGCATACGTTGGCGGTGAATAATAGTCAGGCTTTGATTGATATGGTCAGTGATAATTCTTTTTCTTCGGTAAGGAATCTGGTTTTAGCCACGGTAAAAAATGATAGTGATATTGTCTATGGCATTTTTATGGATGCTGAACAACGTCCCTGGGTGATCAGTAATGATCAACGTTCAGCTAAAAATAAGATAGAAACAGAAACTGGAACTGAAATAGAAATAAAAATCGAGTTGCAATTATATAGTGAGAAGTTGCAGGATGGTTTGAGTCTTTGGGCTGCGGCTTTAACACAAACGAGTTATCGGCAATTGGATATTGATAAAATGCCTGCTTATACGGGCATAAAAGATGCTATCACTATTTACGAATTTGCAGCGCCGGTATTCCTGCCATCGGAGGATGGGGAACCGCAGGTGCTACTGGGGACAATTCGTTATGGTATTTCAACCAAGCGCATGGAAGTGGCACGCATAGAGGTACAAAATTTTTCAAGACAGGTGTTGATCATCACTTTGTTGATGTTGTTTGCTTTGGGACTGATTGCTATTTTGGTGGCTTATTTTGCCACCCGACATACGGCAACCCTCATTACTCAACCCCTGGCAGAGTTATCATTGGCAACTCGAAAAATTTCTCAGGGTCATTATGACTCTGCTATTGTGATGACCCAGGATGCCCATAGTGACAATGAAATTGGTGTGTTAAGTCGCAGCTTTGATACCATGCGGCTAAAAATTAAAGATGTTCTGAGTCAGTTATTGCAGCACCAGCAAGAACTGAAAGTTCTGAATCAGAACTTGGAAGATAAAGTCATAGAGCGTACTGCGGAGTTAAAAGCAGTGCAACGGGAGTTGCTAGAATCTGCACGTGCTGCTGGTATGGCTGAGGTCGCGGTGAATGTCTTGCACAATATCGGTAATGTGATTAATAGTGTCAATATCGCTAATCAGGATAGTTTTGGGCTGCTTAAAAATTCAAGGCTACCGACATTATTAAAAACTAATCACTTGATTCAAGATAATCTTGAACATTTGAGTGAATACATAAATGACGATCCCCAAGGTAAAAAACTACCTGAATTATTTAATCTATTGTGTCAGTCTCTGAATAAGGATAATCAATTGTTAATGGAAAACTCATCACGCATGATGCAGAGCATCAATATTATCGGCAATATTATTGCTACGCAGCAAAAATATGCTAAGAGTAATTTATACAATGAGTCCTTGGGTTTGCAAGCGGTGGTTGAGGACTCATTGGACGTTCTGGACATGAGTTTTGCTAATCATGATATTGTTGTGCAGACCCATTTTTCAGAACAACCTAATATCATGGTAGACAATGCAAAATTGCACCAAATTTTGAGTAATGTTTTGCTTAATGCGAAACATAGTGTGCTAAATAATAGCATGGATAATCGTTTGCTTGAAGTGAGCCTATTTCAGGAACAGGGTTTTGCGGTGTTGACCATTAAAGATAATGGCACGGGCATTAAGCCTGAGTTATTGACTGATATTTTTCAACATGGTTTTACCACCAAAAAAGAGGGACATGGTTTTGGCTTACATTCTTGTGCTAATTTGCTTGGTGAAATGGGAGGGAGTATCGAGGTGGTGAGTGAAGGCGAAGGAAAAGGTGCTTGTTTTATTATCAAGTTGCCTTTTGTTGATAGTGAAGAAGGTTTATAGTGAATAAAGTTAATAAAGAAGTCAGCATCAGGATAATTTAATGATACAGAATACAGCAGACATTAAGTCTCAAGAAAAACGAGTTTGCCAACGCCTTGAACTCAACCGGCGGGTTCAGCTAAGTTTAGCTAATGGACAACTTATTAAGGGTTTAACCGAAGATATCAGCCTAGGAGGGGTGAGAATTAAGACCGATGATAAGTTTGAGGTGGATGCATTTTATGAGCAAACTGCTATATTACAGGTGTTATTAGATGATGAACTATTATCAGCAGAATTTCCCTGTCATATTGTCCGTTGCCATGAAAATGCAATGTGCCTTCAATTAGATAAAAAGAAAGCCGCTGCATTTGGTTTGATGCTGACCCGTGGCTTATTAAAGCAAAAAAAACAGGGCTAAGTGATGTGTATTAAAGTAGGAGATGATGAATTAGATTCTGTAAAAGCCTTAATGACCATGAGTCTTAATGCCTTGATAGCAGATGTTTTTGACTTGGATTTGGAAGATTTAAAGCCGGAATTATCGTTGACCAGAGATCTGGGCATGGATGAAGCAAAGCAACATGAGTTAGCAGAATTGATCGATGAATATTTTGATGGTTTATGGATTGATTTTTCGCTTAACGATAGTTTGGCAATGCTCTTTCAAACGGTAGTAGAGTCGGAGTTTGAGTGATTGAAGCTTTAAAATAGCTTTTGCTAGAAGGAGATTCTGTTAGAAGGAGATTGCTTGGCTGGCAAGTCAATCTCTCTCAATACTAACGTGCTCTCTTTGTTTAGGTTTTCATAAACTGCCCATTGAAACCAAATTTCACAAGATTGCTATTGTCATTGTTAACCCAGGTTTTGCCTTCCATTTTTTCAACAAGTTTATTGCTATTATAAAGGCTGAGGCAAGAACCACCGTAGTTTTGAATATTGGAAATATCCGTTTGTACGAAGGAGTTAAATAACATTTCTATCTGGTTTTTATTTAGTACCATGTGGTCATTTTCAACATTAAACTCTAAGTTTACCTGGTTGCTGGTTTGTTTGAGTAATTTTACTTGCAGTGTGATATTTGCCTGATGACTGAAACGGATAGTGATATTCAAAATATTGAGAATAACCTGTGCCAATCGCATTTCATCGCCTAACAAAATGTTGGGTACATTGTTTTCAACGGAAATAGATAATTCAATTTGTTTTTCTTTCAGTTTGTCAGCAAGGCCTTTGTTAATATTTATCAATAGATCGTGCAGATTAAATCGTGATGATTCCACGGTGATATTACCTGACTCAATGGCTGAATAGTCTTTAATATGATTAAAGAAGATGGCAATGTTCTCAGATGATTCAAGCATCCGGTGTAAACTACCACTTTGGTCAGATGAGGTCAGATTTTTATCAATTTTATTACCATTACTAATGAGTGTTTCTAATAACGTCTGTGTCTCTTTTATGGCATTAGCCAGGAACTTGAACTTGCTTTTGGTGATATTTTTTTGGACTTTAATTATGCCATTGCAACGACTAATGAGAAGTAGGAGATAAGCGATAATGATGACTGTGATGATAAAACAGGTTAACTCAATCCAATACATCTTGATAATGGAACTGAAATTAAAGCTATTTTTTTCTGCATAAGAACCTATTTTTAATTCTTTCATTAATTCATGAACCGGTTGATAATCGCTCGGTACAGTCCATTCTGAATAGTGTCCCTGACGTGCTACAGAAGAGGTTTGTTGAATCTGTAATAGAGCAATAATCACTTTTTTAGCGACTTTCAAGGGGACATGCTGTGCTTTTGAAAAAGGCCATTCAGGATAGAGTTCACTACTGAGTAAAAAAGGGAAGCCTTTAACTTTTTTGGCATTAATGATTTTGATGTCTTCGAGTTTTATCTTACCCTTACGCGCTAATCGCTCCAGAGAATCTGTACGCATCGTACCACCATCCACCTTGCCTTCTAAAACAGCATAAGCAATATTATCCTGAGGAAAACCACTGAATGAAAGGCTGGAGAAATCGCTGAAGGGGTCAATACCGGCACGTTTGAATTCGCGCCAAGCTACCTGAAAGCCACCAAAACCATTTTTGTTGACACCCATGAATGATTTGCCTGAAAAATCTTTAAGTTTGTTAATATCACTGCGGTCTGAACGAGTAAAAATAACAGAACCAAAATTATCCAGAGCTTTACCCTGACGAAGATTTCTTAAGGTGGCGAGGCGTGATACGCCGTATAGCCTTTCGAGTAGGACATAGTGTCCGGTGTTGGTGAGAATAAAATCAATGTCTTTATCTTTCACTAATTCATTTAATGTTTTGATGTTTTTTGGCACTAAGTTGAAATGGTATTCCGGTAGTTGTTGGTTCAGATATTGAATGGTTGGTCCCCAGCGTTTTTTGGCGACATCAGGTCCTCGAAAAGCAAGCACACCAACGGAGATGTTTTTGGGATTGAAATTGGCATAGACGCTGGAAAAAATCCCGGCACATAGAAAAAATATTACCAATAGAAGTAGGGCTTTGATTTTATTATGGTGATTCATTATAAAATTTCTCTTTTTATTTTATTTTTTTGAGTAATGAATGGGTAGCTAAAAATAATGATAAACATTGATAAATATCCGTAAAAATCAATCTGTTTATGATTAGCTTATAAATTTTTATTATTTGTTACTTGTTATTGTTATTGTTATTGTTCATGAGTCAGTATCAGTATAGTCACTGATTAACTTTTTGCCTGAAGACTCCTTCAAATTTGATATTTAAGAGCTACTAGTTTGCCTACTGGGTAGCTGAATGTCCACTTAATTTCTGAGTTTTTATGTCGGAAATTAATTTTTAATCACACTTAATTTTAATTTTTATTTAGATTGTTGCTAATCTCTTATTCTATAAAGCATTTTTCATCATTAATAAATCACTTAATTGGTCTTCTGCACCATTATGTTATGCTAATCTTCTAACAAAGATAGTATAATGCACTATATTGGTGCTTGTTTATGGTGCAATGGTTTATTATTAAAAACCTACTATTTATGTTGGTTTTTAAGTGACTGAATATTAGTATAAAAGATAGAATGTTAGTAAGTGGCATAATTAATGCTAGATAGTAGGAAATATTAATATTGAAGCTTACACTAAAAACAAGATATAAATTTATTTCAAAGTCCTCATGCAGAGAGAATGGAGCATAAAATGAAAGAAAAGCTGGTTATGATCGGTAATGGTATGGCTGGTATGCGTACTATTGAAGAAGTGCTGAAAATAGCACCTGATATGTATGACATTACTGTCTTTGGCGATGAGCCGTACGGCAATTATAATCGTATCCTACTTTCTCCTGTATTGGCTGGTGACAAGACTATTGATGAGATTATGCTCAATACCATCGACTGGTATGAAGAAAATAACGTCAAATTGCACTCAGGTGACGGTAAATTGGTCACTGAAATCAATCGTATCACTCGTACGGTCACCTCTGAAGACGGTACGGTAGAAGAATATGATCGTCTCTTGATTGCCACCGGTTCTAAGCCTTTTATTATTCCTGTACCGGGGCATGATAAGGAAGGTGTGATTGCTTTTCGTGATATTAAAGATGTCGATACCATGTTGGATGCGACCAAAAACTATAAGCATGCCACCATTATCGGTGGCGGTTTATTAGGTCTGGAAGCCGCCAATGGCATGATGCAGCATGGCATGAAAGTGACTGTAGTGCATTTGGTTGATACCCTGATGGAACGTCAGATGGATACCGTGTCAGGCAAAATGTTAAAAACATCGCTTGAAGAGAAGGGTATGGAGTTTCTTATGGAAACTCAGACGGCAGAAATCACTGGCAATGGCCGTGTTGATGGCATTAATTTTGCGGATGGTACATCCATCGATACTGACTTAGTGGTTATGGCTGTCGGTATTCGCCCTAATATCGAATTAGCACAAAAAGCAGGCTTACATTGTGAGCGCGGCATTTTGGTTAATGATACGTTGCAGACCTATGACCCAAGAATTTATTCTGTCGGTGAGTGTGTTCAACATCGTGGCAATACTTATGGTTTAGTTGCGCCTTTATTTGAAATGGCAAAAGTCTGTGCAAATCATTTGGCTCAGATGGGAATAGGTCTTTATGAAGGTTCTGTGACTTCAACCAAATTGAAAGTTACTGGCATTGATTTGTTTTCTGCCGGAGACTTTGTTGGTGATGATACAACCGAAGAAATGGTTATGCAGGATGAGACCAGTGGTTTGTATAAGAAACTGGTCTTAAAAGACAATCAATTAGTCGGTGCAGTCTTATACGGCGACACTAAAGAAGGCGCTTGGTACTTCCAGTTGATGCGTTCTGGTCAGGATATTTCAGATATTCGTGAAAAATTATTATTTGGTGAGTCGCACCTCGGTGATTCCGGTCATGGTGGCGATCACATTCAGGCGATGTCTGATGACACTGAAATTTGTGGTTGTAATGGTGTGACTAAGGGTGAGATTGTTCTCGCTATTACTAAAGAAGGACTATTTTCTTTAGATGAAGTTCGCGCACACACTAAAGCCTCGGCTTCTTGTGGTTCTTGTACTGGCTTGGTTGAGCAAATTCTGGAAACAACTTTGGGTAGTGATTATGAAACACCTGAAGCCAAGCCTATTTGTAAATGTACCACGCATTCTCATGAAGAAGTGCGTGAAGCCATTCGTGAGCGTAAGCTGACTTCGATTAAAGATGTCCGTCGTAGTCTTGATTGGAAAACCGAAGATGGCTGTCCCGCTTGTCGTATGTCATTAAACTACTATGTACAAAGTGCTTGGCATAATGAAGCGCAGGATGACCCACAGTCACGCTTCATTAATGAGCGTGCCCATGCCAATATTCAGAAAGATGGTAGATATTCGGTGATCCCTAGAATGTGGGGTGGCATGACGACACCGGACGAATTACGTGCTATCGCCAATGTCGCTGAAAAGTATGAAATTAAAGATGTTCACTTAACCGGTGGTCAGCGTATTGGTCTTTATGGTGTCGAAAAAGAAGTACTGCCAGCAATCTGGAAAGACTTAAATGATGCGGGCATGGTGTCAGGCCATGCTTATGGTAAGGCAATGCGTACGGTTAAGACTTGTGTCGGTAAGCAATGGTGTCGTTTTGGAACTCAGGATTCAACTGCCTTAGGTATTAAGCTGGAAGAACTTACCTGGGCATCATGGATGCCACATAAGTTCAAGTTAGCTGTTTCTGGTTGTCCAAGAAACTGTGCTGAAGCAACCATTAAAGATTTTGGTGTTGTCTGTGTTGATTCAGGTTATGAACTGCATATCGGTGGAAATGGTGGTATTAAAGTCCGTGCCACTGACCTGTTATGTAATGTTGCTAGCGAAGAAGAAGTTATGGAATATTGTGGTGCCTTCATTCAGTTCTATCGTGAAGATGCACATTATCTGGAACGAACTGCCCCTTGGGTTGAGCGTGTTGGCTTTAGTCGCATTGAAGAAGTTGTGGTTAAAGATGCTGAGAAACGTAAATATTATAATGAACGTTTCCTTGAAGCGCAGAAAATTTCTCAGGTTGATCCTTGGCAAGCACGTGCCACCGGCGGTGTTGCCAAGCATGAGTTTGCTTCAATCAAAGTGATTTCAGCTTAAGTATCAGTTTTCCCCTTCTGATGGAGGGGGAACTCAACATACCAAATTAATTTTTAGGATAGATAAAATGTCAAATTGGATAGAAGTCGGTCAACTAGATGAGATTCCTCAACAGGGTTCTCGCATCGTAAAAACTGCTGATTTTAATATTGCTGTGTTTCGTACTGTGAATGATGAAGTGTTTGCTATCAAAGATTCTTGCCCTCATAAACAGGGACAACTTTCTCAGGGCATCGTGCATGGCAATAAAGTCACTTGTCCTTTACATAACTGGACAATTAGCCTGGAATCCGGTGAAGCGTTAGGACCCGATGAAGGTTGTACCAATGTGTTTGCTACTAAAGTAGAAGATGGTCTGATTACAATTGACCTAGGCTAATCTCACATTAGACAAAAAAACCAATAATGTCAGCGTAAAACCGTAAGGATTCAAACCATGTTATTCGGCCGTAAGAAAAAAAATCCCATAAAGATTGTCGACAAGAAAGTTGTCGATTGGAAATACACGACTTGTGGTTACTGCTCAACTGGCTGCTCTATTCAGGTTGGCCTGAATGCAGAAGGTGAAGCCGTTTCCAGTCAGGGAGTTGCGGGCGCTGATGTAAATCGCGGTAAATTATGTGTCAAAGGTATTTTTGAACACGAATTATTTAAGTCTTCCGGACGGGGTGATATGCCTTTGGTGCGGGAGCAAATTTTTGAAGGCTATGCAGAAACTGATTGGGATTCTGCGCTGGATAAAATGGGCAGTGAAATCCAGCGAATTCAACAAACCTATGGTCGTGATTCCTTTGCGATTATATCTACCGGGCAATTACTCACTGAAGAATTTTATACCTTGGGCAAGCTCGCTCGTGGTGTCATAGGCACCAACAACTATGATGGCAATACGACTTTATGTATGGCCTCAGCCGTATCAGGCTATAAGCGTTCCTTTGGTTCCGATGGCCCACCAGGATGTTATGAAGACTTTGAACATACGGAATGTTTAATTGCCTGGGGTTCTAACCTGCCTGAGCAACATCCTATTATTTACTGGCGTATGCAAGAAGCGATGGAAAAACGTAAATTTCCATTAATTGTTGTTGATCCTCGCGTCACGATGCTGGCACAAAAAGCAGATATGCATCTGGCCATTAAGCCGGGTACCGATCTGGTTTTATTGAATGCCCTCTGTCATGTCATTCTTGAAGAAGGTCTGGAAGATAAGTCTTATATCGAAGCCCATACCAATGGTTATGAGCAATTTGAAAAGCTGGTCTCTGAGTA
This sequence comes from sulfur-oxidizing endosymbiont of Gigantopelta aegis, assembly GCF_016097415.1. Taxonomy (NCBI): domain Bacteria; species sulfur-oxidizing endosymbiont of Gigantopelta aegis. Next base: position 2,433,940 of record NZ_JAEHGE010000001.1, read on the forward strand.
TGATCCTACGACAGCAGCAGGCATTACGGGTATTGATGAAGATACTATTCGTAATGTGGCACGCTTGTATGCCAAGGCCGATGCTGCCATGAGCATCTGGACCATGGGTATTAATCAAAGTACTCACGGTTCTGATGGTGTGGTGGCAATTAATAATTTGAATCTGGTGACGGGTAATATTGGTAAGGATGGCGGTACCAGTCTGTCGATTACCGGACAGTGTAATGCGATGGGGACACGAGAGTGGTCTTCTTGTTCAGGTTTGCCCGGCTATCGAGCTCTGGAAAACCCCGAGCACCGTGAAGAAATTGCAGATTATTGGGGTATCGACCCTGAGTTCTTCCCGAAAAAGCGTGGACTGACTGAAACGGATATTTTTCCTGCGATTGAAACCGGACAAATTAAAGGCTTGTGGTTAGTGGCAACGAATCCCATGACCTCTATGCCTAATACGGCTCGTATTCGTAAAACATTGGAAAAACTAGACTTTCTAGTGGTTCAGGATTCTTATGCCGATGTCGAAACCACCCAATATGCACACATGTATTTACCAGCGGCGACCTGGGCAGAAAAAGAAGGCGTGTTCACTAATACGGAGCGACGTGTCAATATTGTCCGTCAGGTGATTAAGCCTAAGGGCAATTCTAAGTCGGATTTATGGATTTTTAATCATGTAGCAAAACGCTTTGCACAAGCAGAGCGAGTAAAATTTCCTGACGAACCTGAGCAAGTGTTCAATGAAATGAAGCATTTGTCCAAAGGACGTTTGGTCGATATTTCGGGCATGTCACATGATCTGATTGAAGAACAACGGGGTATACAATGGCCATTCCCTGAATCTAAATTAGCAGGTAGTGAACCTGATAATGTCACCGAGAAGGGCGATCAACGCTTATACAGTGATGGCAAATTCAGTTATGCCGATGGCAAGGCGAAATTAATTCCTTTGCCCTTTATTGATAAAAATGAAAAACCACAAAATGACTATCCGTTCTGGTTGAACACAGGTCGTGTAGTCGAGCATTTCCACTCTCGCACTAAGACCGGAAAGATTGGCAATAATAACAAATACAGTCCCATGCCTTATATGGAAATGAATCCCGATGCGGCACATGAATTAGGTGTGGTACATGGCGATTATGTACGCTGTGTGTCCAAACGGGGTGATGCGGTGGTGATGGCTCAGCTGACTCAACGTGTCCCTTATGATATGGTTTTTGTCCCATTTCATTTTCATGATTGTGTTAACCGTTTGACCTTGGGCTTGCTGGATCCACATTCCAGACAACCTGCCTTTAAACAATCAGCGGTTCGGGTAGAAACCATCGAAGATCAACAGGCAGCCTCAGAAACCTGTATGGAATCAAGGGAATTTTAAGCTATGTTTCAAATACGAGATGAAGAAAGACCCTATGCTTTTTTAACTGACAAAGAAAGCAAGAAAACAAATCGCTATGGCAAAAATATTGATTTAGTGCCCTCGGATGATGTCTTGACCGGGCAATCAATGAACATTAATGGCGATGAAGCCGTGCATGAAAATCCTAATCGCTATAAGCAGCATGGTTTTCATTTCAGTGCAGATAATTGCATTGGCTGTCATGCCTGTGAAGCGGCCTGTAGTGAAAAAAATGATAATCCTGCGCATATTGCTTTTCGTTCAGTGGGCTATGTAGAAGGCGGCACTTATCCTTCTTATCAACGCATTAATATTTCTATGGCTTGTAACCATTGTGACGATCCGGTTTGCTTAAAAGGCTGTCCTACCCGTGCTTATACTAAGTTTGCGGAATATGGCGCGGTATTACAAGATCCGGATATCTGTTTTGGTTGTGGTTATTGTACTTGGGTCTGCCCCTATAATGCACCGCAACTTGACCCCGTTAAGGGAGAAGTTTCTAAGTGTAATATGTGTGTTGATCGACTGGAAGTGGGTTTAAAACCTGCTTGTGTTTCTGCTTGTTTAGGTAATGCTTTAAATTTTGGTGTCATTGAAAATACTCCTGAAAATCGTGTCCAAGCTAAAACGGATATTCCCGGCTTGCCTAGAACCGATATCACTCAGCCAAATATCCGTTTTCAGCAGACCCGTTCAACGCATAGAGAAATGACTCGAACCGATTCTATGCCGATTAAATATCACCGTGACGATAAGACCAATAGTTTTACCTCCGTGGTGGATGATAAGCATGGTAAAAAACGAGAGTGGAATCTGGCCAAGTTGTCTTCCAGAGAAAATCCGCTGGTGCTATTTACTTTAGTCACCCAAGCCGTTGTTGGTGCTTTTATGTTATTTTTTGCCGGACCGATGCTGGGAATAGAAGCATTGGCTGTGGTTAGCAGTTCGGATGCCTTTATCTGGTTGCTAGGAATTATGCTGGGTATTGAGACTTTAGGTTTAGTGATGTCTACCATGCACTTAGGTAAGCCGCATCGTTTTTATCGTGCCTTTAATAACTTACGTTATTCACCCGTGAGTCGTGAAGTGGCTGGAGTGGCATTGTTCTTTAATAGTTTGTTGGGCTATGCCTTTTTCAGTTTGTTTAGCGCTACGCAATGGAGCGATTATACCAATCCATTAATGACTTTATGTGCTTATGCGGCATTGATAACAGGACCTATAGCGCTGTATTTCATGCATAAAATTTATCGCATTGAAGCGCGTCCTTTTTGGAATCATTGGCAGGTACTCACAGCATTTTATGGCTCTATGTTTAGCATGGGTGCCTTATTGCTGGGCTTGACTATTGTGCCTTATTTAGCTTGGCAGGCATTGCCTTATACTGAATTATTAGTTACCTTGAGCATTGTTATGGTATTGGGCTTGGGTATTGAAGCCATTGGTCATATCATGCATGCCCGTGACTTAAAAAATGCTCTATTACAAGGCAAGGGTGCTGAAGGCGCTGCGGCTCAGTTTGATCAAGAGACAAAATTTGGTAAAACTTATTGGTTGCGTAATGGCTTGCTCTTGGTGAATTTCCTGGCCTTGGTCTTATTGGGTAGTGGAGTTTTAAGTGGTGCAATTGCCTTATCATTCTGGATAGTGATTGCTATTAGTATGCTAGTCTCAGCAGTCATTGGCCGTGCTTTATTTTATGTCTTAGTGATTCCAACCACCATGCCGGGTGCTTTTTTCTGGAAGAACAAAGCCTTTCAGGAACATGCTCGTGATATCGGTTTAGCCCATCGCCAAGAGAGTGGTGTGGTTTATGAAAACCATTAAAATACGTGATCATACTCGTTCAAGAGTATCATAGAATGCTGCTGAGGCACGAAGCGCATCAACTAAACATTATTAGCCTGAGCAGAGCTTAGTCTGCTCAGATTAATATGCTTAGTACCTTAAAATAGAATGACAAGCAAATACAATGAGCAGCGAACAACCACTAAAAACCAAACTTACAAACATTATTGAAGCCTTGCAAGAAGACTTCATTGAGCGTGGTACTGCTGTTCGATTAGCCTTGTTATCCCTATTAGCCGGTGAACATTTATTGATCATTGGTGCACCCGGCACAGCAAAAAGTGAGCTCGCTCGACGCTTGCATCAAGTTATGGACGATGGGGATTATTTTGAGCGCCTATTAACAAAATTTTCTGTCCCAGAAGAATTATTTGGTCCTTTATCGATCAAATCTCTGGAACAGGATCGTTATCATCGACTCACCAAAAACTATCTACCTTCGGCTAATATTGCCTTTATTGATGAAATCTTCAAAGCTAATAGCGCTATTCTCAATTCATTACTGACGCTGCTCAATGAACGTGAGTTTGATAATGGTCAGGTGCGTGAAAAAGTCCCCTTACTCAGTGTCATTGGGGCGAGCAATGAGTTGCCGGAAGAGGATGAACTGGTCGCACTTTATGACCGTTTTTTATGTCGCTATGAAGTGCAAGCCGTTTCTGATGAAAAATTTCTGACCTTATTAACCTTGCAAGAACGTGATAGCAAGGCAATAAAAACGATGCCTAAGCTGTCACTCAATGTGCTGCATGATATTGCTCAACAATCAGCTAATATTATTTTGCCGGAAGAAGTGCTCAACCTTATTCAGTCATTAAGAATGTTTCTGGCACAGCAAAAATTGCATGTTTCAGATCGACGCTGGCGCAAAATTATAAAACTGTTAAAAGTCTCAGCCTATACCAATGGTCAGGCTCAAGTCAGTGTCTGGGATTGTTTTTTATTACAACATTGCCTATGGCAAGTGCCCGCTCAAAAACACCTTATTAATCATTGGTATCAATCCCATTTGGGTATAGGTTCAGGTTTTAATCAAGAACGCTTAGAAAAATTAGTGGCTACCTGGGAAGTGACTCTAAGTGATGAACAAAGCAAAAAAGTACAATTAAAAAATTCACTGAATGAATTACTTTATAGCAATCGTCAGGGCGAACAAACAACCATTGCTGAACAATACGCCACTCTTGAAAAGAATGGTGAGCCTTTATATCTAGCACCACCGGATAATGATGATAGAACGAACAATGAACAAGGCTATACTCGTCAAGCCTTGCGAGATGAGTTTTTTGATGATTATTATCAGCAATGTCATATTGATGGTCACTGGCAGCATATTGAAGATTATATTGCCCAGACCGACAACCAATTTCGCCAATTACTAGAAAACTCACCGCTTTATATTTCGCAACGCTATAGTCAAAGCTTTGTTGATAAGCGAGTGAGTGAAACTCAGACTTTATATGATGAGTTAAAACAATTTTCTCAAGCACTGGCTAAACAAACTGAAAATCTGGGCAATGAATTAAGTCAGCACTTGTGGGTGACTAACGATTTTATTCAACAGGCATCACAAAGTCTGCAAGAAACAATTGTAGCGGCTATGGATTTACAACAACGCTTAAAACAGGTTAATAATAGCTTTAAACGCCTGCCTGTTGAAGAACTTGAGCGTTCAGTGACTAATAACTAACATGAAGTTTCTGGCCTCTCTGGGACATTTAGATAATAAATTCCAGAGTTTGGATCAACTGCCTGATGAACTCTACCGTATAATTGTCACGCATCCTCATGGTGAACTCAGTGAACGCATCAGTGGAATTATGCAATGGCGAGAGGCCTTTTTAAACGGCCAACTCCCCGATGAAAAAAACTTACAATGGCCGGATAAAAGCATTCGACGCACGATTCTAAAACGTGTAGAAACACTGGATATTGTGCGTTATTGTGAAAATCAAATTGAACTGACTGATGCCATTTTAAAGGATGTCTGTGAAGCGATTATCACCGCCGAAGCTCATCAGGAAATTGATCCCGGCTTCGATGATAAACTGGCAAGACAACACAAACAACGTGATAAGGATACCCCCTTTGATGATCCTGATGCTACATCAGAACAGCCCGGCCAAAATAACAACACATCTCCTTCTCCTGAAACTCCATCTTTACCCCAGGAAGATTCTTCATTAGTTGAGGACTCTTTACCTGTTGAAGACTCTTTACCTATTGAGGACTCTTTACCTGTTGAAGACTCTTTACCTGTTGAGGACTCTTTACCTGTTGAGGACTCTTTACCTGTTGAGGACTCTTTACCTGTTGAGGACTCTTTACCTGTTGAGGACTCTTTACCTGTTGAGGACTCTTTACCTGTTGAGGACTCTTTATCTGTTGAGGACTCTTTACCCGTTGAAGATTCTTTAACTCTCGCTAGTAACTCTCCCCTAGAAAATGAATGGGCAGACCTAGCCAGCCAATGGCAACAACTCGAAGCCAATTTCTCCGAACTCAGCGGCTTCCTAGGACGCGGCTGGGATCTCACCCAAGGTCTACTCGCCAGCCAAGGCTGGCGTGACATTATCCGCTATCGAAAGTTGGTAAAATCACTCCCCTGGCTAGCAGATGTCATTGCCTCTTTAGGGCGCCTCAAAGAACGTCCTATTGATACCATAAATAACACCATTCAAGAATCCTCTCTTGAACAAATCACAGCCCCTATAAAACGCATTATAGAAACTGAAATCAAGCAACAATCCCCCCACATTGTCCATGAAACCTCAGGTATTCGTCGCAGTGATGATATCACCCGTATCCTACCGGCAGAATTAGCACAATTGGGACACCCGCAACTCAAGCTGCTCTGGCATGCCAAACGGGCAGAACATACCTTAATGACTTATCAAGTAGACGGTGTTTATTCAGAACATGAACCACAGGATGAAATTCAATTTGATGAGCAACTTGCTTCAGAACAAGAAACAGAAGTGATAAAAGAGACTGAACTTGCATACGGGCCTATTATTGTCTGTCTGGATAGCTCAGCATCTATGCAAGGAGAGCCTGAAAACATAGCCAAGGCAATTGTATTAGAAGCATTAAGAATAGCCTGGCAGGAACAACGTGCTTGCTATGTTTATTTGTTCAGTGGGGCTGAGCAAATGCTAACGCATAATTTAGATTTAACTCGAGGTGGTTTAGCTGAACTACTTGAGTTCCTAACACAGACTTTTCAGGGTGGAACAGACGTTGTGAGTCCTTTGTTACAAGCGATGGTAAAGCAAGCCGAAGCCGGTTGGCAGGCATCTGATATTTTATTGGTAACAGATGGCCGCTTCCCTCTGACTGATGAGCAAAAGCGACAAATCAATACTGCCAGAAAAAATTCTGAGCAACGCTTACATGCTGTATTGATAGGCAATTGGCAAGCTAATGACCTGCAAACACTCTGTGATTATTTTCATCGTGTGAGTGTGTAGCATGGGGATGCAACTAGCTTTTAATTGTTTCAGGCTTCAGCCAAACCATAAAGAGTGTATAGCCTAGTACCATGACCACTGCACCGATAAATAAGCCTACGATACCGGATAGTATCATGCCGCCAATGGCACCGATGAAGATGATTGCCATGGGCGCATCAACACCCTTGGCTAATAATATCGGTTTTAGAACATTATTCAGTAGCCCCACAGCGATATTCCAGACTAAAAAAGTCACAGCAGCGACGGTACCGGTTGTTTCGTCCGTGAAGGTATAGATTGAAATGGGAATTAAAACTAATAAAATATCAATTTGTACAATTGCCATAATAAGACAGATAAAGGCCAATACACCCGCAGCGGGAATATCCATGGCAATAAATCCCATGCCAGCTAATAAAGACTGAATAAGCGCTATACCAAGGATCCCAGTTACTACACTATTCACGGTTGATAATGACAAAGTGGTTAACTCGTTGCCTCTGCCATCGGCAACGCGATTAAAAATATTAATAAAAACGTTTTTTATTCCCTTGCCGGATACTAAGAATACCCCGGCAATGATAATTGAAATGACGAAAACAAGTATATTTAAACCGGCTCCGGCAGCTGCCGATACTCCCCATTTCATCAGCGTTTTTATTTCTGTTTTATATTGACCAATTAATGCCTTAGGATCCTGGGCGGCCTGTGACCAGATAGTATTCAGTTTTTCACCGACTAAAGGCCAGTCAGCAACACCTTCGGGGGGCGCAGGGATAACAAGCTGATCATTTTTAATGTGCTGAGACAGGGTTTGAGTGTTATCAATGAGCGCACTTGAAATGAGGATAGTCGGGGTGATGAGAATAACCAATAGAGTCAGGGTAATTATTGTGGCTGTCCAACCTGCTTTGAGCCCCACTTTCTTTTTTAGCCATAAAAAAATCGGATAAGTACCAATCGCAATGATACCAGCCCAAACAATAATACTGATAAAGGGTTTTGCTATCTGAAAACACCATAAAGATAAGATTGCTATCAAACTTATTTGAATGGCTATTTCTATGGGGCTTGAATTTTTTGTTGTCATCATGATTCCTTACTCAATGCCTTGAATATTCAGTTTTTTATTATTTATTGCCTGTATCCAAAACACTCTATACGTCGCCATCATAAACGGAAATTGTACTATCCTGGAGGAGAAGAGACAAATAATAAAAAAACAGTGATGAGAAATAGAAAGTACATAATCACTTAAGATGCTTTTCTAAATCTCAGATAGAATATTCTGATGTGTCAACACTTTTCCGGACAGTTTTCTAAATATTTTTTTGGCTGTTTCAAGTGATTTTTGTCATTTTGTATTTCCTATCATTTTAGTTTCTCATGTTAACTTTAAACAGATGAAGAGAAAGGGCTTTGCCCTCTGGAACGATAGAGCCGTTCCATTCACCCAAGGTATTTTCACAACGGTAATGATCCTGTTACAATATCTTCACGGCACAGGCTGAGGAGTCGATGGCCGTCAACGGTAATGGGCGGCATTTATGTCGCCTTTTACCCCTCTTCAATCAATCGATTTAAGCTATTTCCTGCTGTATTTCATAATCGACTGGTGACAAATAATCATTAGCCGAATGAAGTCGCTCCCGATTATAAAATACCTCAATATATTCAAATATTGCCTGCTTTGCTTCTACTCTGGTTTTGAATCGACAATGGTGCGTCAATTCAGTTTTCAAACTATGAAAAGCTCTCTGATACAGCATTGTCCCAGCAATTTCCTTTGCGGCTCATAGACTGAATTATGTTATGATCCGACAATATTTTTCTATGACTATCAGAGGCATATTGGCTACCTCGGTCAGTATGCCAAAGCAATCCATCCATTGGTTTACGCTTCCATATGGCCATCAGTAAAGCATCATTGACTAGCTTGGCTTTCATTCGCTCATCCATCGACCAGCCAACAATTTGCCTAGAGAATAAGTCAATGACAACCGCTAAATATAACCAGCCTTCCTTGGTGGCAATATAGGTAATATCACCCACATAGTAGCGATCAGGTTGAGAGACAGTAAACTCTCTTTCCAGTAAATTTGGAGATATACGCTTATTATGCTTGGAATTAGTCGTCGCTTTAAAGCGTCTCTTCGTTTTACAAAACAAACCGGCTTTTTTCATTAATCGACCAATTCTCCGGCGGCTTATATGAACGCCTTTTTCAGCCAGTTTTCTTTTAAGACGACGGGTTCCATAAGTCTTGCGACTGTCTTCAAACAGTTTTTTAGCTGCTCAGTAAGCGCTTCATTTTCTTTCTCTCTATCCGTTTTAGGAGAGCTAACCCAATCATAATAGCAACTACGGGAAACATCCATAAAACGGCACAGAATCGTTACCGGGTAATCTTTAGCCTGATCAGTTATCCATGCGTACTTCACAAAGTTTCCCTTGCAAAGTACGCTGTGGCCTTTTTAATAAATCACGCTCCTGAATCACTTTTGCCAATTCTTTTTTCAGACGTTTTACTTCATCATAAATGTGTTCATCACTTCTATTGGCTACCGTCTTCACCGGTTTGGAATATTTACTGATCCAGGTATGTAGAGTATTTACATTAACACCTAGCTCCCTGGCAGTCTGAGAAACGGGTTGATCCGTCTCATTAGCTAATTTGACAGCTGATTCTTTAAATTCTGATGTATAGCTTTTATTCGGTTTTTTTGTTTGATCATTCATTTTAGGTCACACTTTTTATCTTTTAGTTATTTTAAGTTGTGTGTCCGGTTAAGTATAGCCACATTAATTCAGGAACTACAATATAGCATAAAAGCATTTTAAAAAGTCTGTCCAATAAATATTTATAGGGCGGCCACGCTTTTTGAAACCACGCTGAAAGTGCACATAATAAACTCTTGAGTCAGCGTAGTCAGATAAAGCCATTGTGATGTGTCAACACTTTTCCGGACAGTTTTCTAAATATTTTTTGGCTGTTTCAAGTGATTTTTGTCATTTTGTATTTCCTATCATTTTAGTTTCTCATGTTAACTTTAAACAGATGAAGAGAAAGGGCTTTGCCCTCTGGAACGATAGAGCCGTTCCATTCACCCAAGGTATTTTCACAACGGTAATGATCCTGTTACAATATCTTCACGGCACAGGCTGAGGAGCCGATGGCCGTCAACGGTAATGGGCGGCATTTATGTCGCCTTTTACCCCTCTTCAATCAATCGATTTAAGCTATTTCCTGCTGTATTTCATAATCGACTGGTGACAAATAATCATTAGCCGAATGAAGTCGCTCCCGATTATAAAATACCTCAATATATTCAAATATTGCCTGCTTTGCTTCTACTCTGGTTTTGAATCGACAATGGTGCGTCAATTCAGTTTTCAAACTATGAAAGAAGCTCTCTGATACAGCATTGTCCCAGCAATTTCCTTTGCGGCTCATAGACTGAATTATGTTATGATCCGACAATATTTTTCTATGACTATCAGATGCATATTGGCTACCTCGGTCAGTATGCCAAAGCAATCCATCCATTGGTTTACGCTTCCATATGGCCATCAGTAAAGCATCATTGACTAGCTTGGCTTTCATTCGCTCATCCATCGACCAGCCAACAATTTGCCTAGAGAATAAGTCAATGACAACCGCTAAATATAACCAGCCTTCCTTGGTGGCAATATAGGTAATATCACCCACATAGTAGCGATCAGGTTGAGAGACAGTAAACTCTCTTTCCAGTAAATTTGGAGATATACGCTTATTATGCTTGGAATTAGTCGTCGCTTTAAAGCGTCTCTTCGTTTTACAAAACAAACCGGCTTTTTTCATTAATCGACCAATTCTCCGGCGGCTTATATGAACGCCTTTTTCAGCCAGTTTTCTTTTTAAGACGACGGGTTCCATAAGTCTTGCGACTGTCTTCAAACAGTTTTTTAGCTGCTCAGTAAGCGCTTCATTTTCTTTCTCTCTATCCGTTTTAGGAGAGCTAACCCAATCATAATAGCAACTACGGGAAACATCCATAAAACGGCACAGAATCGTTACCGGGTAATCTTTAGCCTGATCAGTTATCCATGCGTACTTCACAAAGTTTCCCTTGCAAAGTACGCTGTGGCCTTTTTAATAAATCACGCTCCTGAATCACTTTTGCCAATTCTTTTTCAGACGTTTTACTTCATCATAAATGTGTTCATCACTTCTATTGGCTACCGTCTTCACCGGTTTGGAATATTTACTGATCCAGGTATGTAGAGTATTTACATTAACACCTAGCTCCCTGGCAGTCTGAGAAACGGGTTGATCCGTCTCATTAGCTAATTTGACAGCTGATTCTTTAAATTCTGATGTATAGCTTTTATTCGGTTTTTTTGTTTGATCATTCATTTTAGGTCACACTTTTTATCTTTTAGTTATTTTAAGTTGTCCACATTATTCTTCGTAAAAGTCTTAATTCTGAACAACCTCAAAATCTCCTCGAATGTCAGAGCAAGTGTAATTTATATACTATGACGCCCTTGTTACATGATAACGGTGAAACGGGTATTTTATTGTTAGTGGTTTCTTTGCGAGATTTATTTGTTGAATTTGATGTGCGACTGGTGACAAATAATCATTAGCCGAATGAAGTCGCTCCCGATTATAAAATACCTCAATATATTCAAATATTGCCTGCTTTGCTTCTACTCTGGTTTTGAATCGACAATGGTGCGTCAATTCAGTTTTCAAACTATGAAAGAAGCTCTCTGATACAGCATTGTCCCAGCAATTTCCTTTGCGGCTCATAGACTGAATTATGTTATGATCCGACAATATTTTTCTATGACTATCAGAGGCATATTGGCTACCTCGGTCAGTATGCCAAAGCAATCCATCCATTGGTTTACGCTTCCATATGGCCATCAGTAAAGCATCATTGACTAGCTTGGCTTTCATTCGCTCATCCATCGACCAGCCAACAATTTGCCTAGAGAATAAGTCAATGACAACCGCTAAATATAACCAGCCTTCCTTGGTGGCAATATAGGTAATATCACCCACATAGTAGCGATCAGGTTGAGAGACAGTAAACTCTCTTTCCAGTAAATTTGGAGATATACGCTTATTATGCTTGGAATTAGTCGTCGCTTTAAAGCGTCTCTTCGTTTTACAAAACAAACCGGCTTTTTCATTAATCGACCAATTCTCCGGCGGCTTATATGAACGCCTTTTTCAGCCAGTTTTCTTTTAAGACGACGGGTTCCATAAGTCTTGCGACTGTCTTCAAACAGTTTTTTAGCTGCTCAGTAAGCGCTTCATTTTCTTTCTCTCTATCCGTTTTAGGAGAGCTAACCCAATCATAATAGCAACTACGGGAAACATCCATAAAACGGCACAGAATCGTTACCGGGTAATCTTTAGCCTGATCAGTTATCCATGCGTACTTCACAAAGTTTCCCTTGCAAAGTACGCTGTGGCCTTTTTAATAAATCACGCTCCTGAATCACTTTTGCCAATTCTTTTTTCAGACGTTTTACTTCATCATAAATGTGTTCATCACTTCTATTGGCTACCGTCTTCACCGGTTTGGAATATTTACTGATCCAGGTTGATGTACTTTGTTACTCAGCAAATTCTACATCTGCAGTGTAAACAAAATTTAATCTATGTCGAATAATTATGTAATTTTATTGTTTATGTGATGTTATTTTTGCAAAGTTTTATTTATAACTTGAAATTTAGGATCTAATTTTTTATTCTTAGCTCTTATATCTTAATGACAAGCAGAATATGACGACTCCTTTGAATAGTAGCAGTGTTACTCCCGTTCTACAGCAGTTCCTCCAAGATTATCGACATCAAATTCCTGAATTGCTTACCATTGAAAGTCAATTGTCTGAGCGATTAAGCCAAGAACGTTCCCAGAAACATTCCGATGTTATTGCCCTTTATGATGCAATTTATCCATTAGTAGAAAAAGAGTTATGGTCTACTCAGTCATTTGATGACTGCTTGCATTCATATCAACGTTTATTTCGTGAACAGGAATCTTTGCTTGCATTAGCTGAAGTTGATGAACGCCATGAGTTTATTTTAAGTATTCCTATCGCTGATAGACCGGCGCATTTACGCGGTTGTCTGGAAAGTATTTTTCAACTCTGTCAGCTCTATGCTTATGGTGGTCAAGAGCAAGGAAGTTTCTCAAAAGTTACTGTAGTCATTGTTGAGGATAGTAAGGAGCAGGTTCATATTGAGCAGGATATTCAATTAGCTCAGGAATATACTGAAAAAGGCTTAGTCGTTCATCATTATGGTTTGCAGGAACAATATGACTTAATGATGACGATTCCTGAGGTGGCACGACAAAGTGTAAGTTCAATCATTGGTGAGCCCTCGGTAGAAAATTTTTATCACAAAGGTCAGGCGGTCACACGTAATCTCAGTTATTTAAAAGCCTTGCAATTGACCTCTTTGAAGGGTGATCCTCAAGATGAAAATGTATTGTATTATTTTGTTGATAGTGACCAGCAGTTTCGTATTAATCGTACGACCGAAAAGGGTGATGAATATGTTTATGCTTTAAATTATTTCTACTATATCAACCGTGTTTTTTGTGAACATAAAATTGCCATGTTGACGGGAAAACTCATCTGTGATCCGCCTGTCTCACCCTCGGTCATGTCGGGTAATTTTCTTGATGACCTGCTGGCTTTTTTTCAGCAATTGGCAAGCTATGATGCCCATGAAAACTGTCAGTTTCATCCACAAGATAAAGTAAAACCTCATGATGCGGCCTATCATGATATGGCGCAGTTATTTGGCCTTAAACGTGATATAGATACTTATGATTATTGTTGTACGCTTAGTAACGAGCTAAAGAACGAACATAATAATATTGACTGCTTAAAAAATTTTTCTCAGCGCATTAATTATTTCTTTTTTGGTGAGCATTTAACCAGAAAAACTTATTTTACTTATGTCACACCGCAAATGAAAACCTTGCCTGCACGGACGATTTATCCGGGCAATTATATTTGTAATTTCGAGGGCTTGAAATACATCATTCCTTTTGGTGAATTACGTTTAAGAATGTCAGGTCCTACCGCAGGGCGTTTAATTCAGTCTGAAATTGGTGAGCGCTTTGCCTCTATTAATTTACCTATGTTACATGCACGTACATTGCAAGCTGACTTTAAGGACGAATATCGACCCGGGGTGGCAGAAAATGATGAGTTGATTGATTTAACCGATGAGTTTGAGCGGCAATTTTTTGGTGATTTAATGCTCTTTACTGTGGTACGTTTAAGTAAGGAAAATAGAGCGATCGAAGACTATGATGCTGAATTGTTAAGACAAGCGTTTAGTTGTGTGGAAATTGAATTATTGGCCTTGTATGAACAAAAGCACCAAAATGTATTAAATAAGTGTCAAGAATTACGGGATCTTGTTAATGATAAAAAATATTGGTGGAAGCAATCAACGCAATTGTCTGACTCGATTGAACAAGTAAATACTTTTATTAAAAGCATGCAACATAATTTCTCAATAGAGTCACAGGCTTACAAAAATATTCAATCAGCTGAGGCTCGACAAATACGCATTCAGCAGATGATTGATGTGTTGTTAAGTTATCGAAAAGACCGCGATGCTTGGGATAAGATGATCAGTGAATTTTCTTCCTATTAATGTTTTAAATGTTCATGCTATCTATTGCGTGAGCAATGATTAACTTTCTACATTGTTCAGTTTCATCTATAACTGTTTGTAATAAATGTTCTGGTAGTTCAATGTCGCTATAATTGTTTTCGTGTTTGATTATTTTTCCCTTAGTCATATTTTCAGATGAGTCTCCGACCCAGGCCTTTCCGGTTAAGGAAAATAATTGATATTCTTCTTTTAGTGGTGTTTCTAAATTGAGCCAGTTTTGTAGGCGAGGCAGGCTGTTTTGTGTATCATTACGAATAAGCTCAGCATCATAATAATAGTATGATTGTTTGTTCTTGTCGCAGAATTGAGCTAGCGCATTAATACGTTGACGGTAATATTCAAGCGCTTTTTCTGGTTCAGCATAAGGATGTGTGCCATGCTTTTTTTTAAATAGGCTAATAATGCTTTTTATACTTTGCTGAGGTTGACGAAGAGATACCAGAATTTTAATGTAGTTTGGGTCTGAGTCATATCTTAGATTTTCTAGTAATAATTCATAGCTATTATGTAATAATTTATCAAATACGTAGCGAATGCTATTAGGTTTTGTGGTATTGCTAAGTTCTTTGCTTTGTTCCAGTATTTGTTCCTGAGTTATCATATCCATTGCGGAACGATAGCTCGTATGCATTTCAAAATAGCCTTTGATCTGTGGGTGAGAGCCCAAAATATGGCCGATCAAACTGCTATTTGCCCGCATGTGACTTAATAAAAAAATATGTTTCTGGTTTTGAGGATTAACATTGTTGTTCATGTGGATACTATTTGTTTTTATTTTAGGCGTAGGATGTGGTGAGGAACGAACCGCATCAATGGTTTTAAATATGCGTCTTTGATGCGGTTCGTTCCTCACCACTGATGTGTCAACACTTTTCCGGACAGTTTTCTAAATATTTTTTTGGCTGTTTCAAGTGATTTTTGTCATTTTGTATTTCCTATCATTTTAGTTTCTCATGTTAACTTTAAACAGATGAAGAGAAAGGGCTTTGCCCTCTGGAACGATAGAGCCGTTCCATTCACCCAAGGTATTTTCACAACGGTAATGATCCTGTTACAATATCTTCACGGCACAGGCTGAGGAGCCGATGGCCGTCAACGGTAATGGGCGGCATTTATGTCGCCTTTACCCCTCTTCAATCAATCGATTTAAGCTATTTCCTGCTGTATTTCATAATCGACTGGTGACAAATAATCATTAGCCGAATGAAGTCGCTCCCGATTATAAAATACCTCAATATATTCAAATATTGCCTGCTTTGCTTCTACTCTGGTTTTGAATCGACAATGGTGCGTCAATTCAGTTTTCAAACTATGAAAGAAGCTCTCTGATACAGCATTGTCCCAGCAATTTCCTTTGCGGCTCATAGACTGAATTATGTTATGATCCGACAATATTTTTCTATGACTATCAGAGGCATATTGGCTACCTCGGTCAGTATGCCAAAGCAATCCATCCATTGGTTTACGCTTCCATATGGCCATCAGTAAAGCATCATTGACTAGCTTGGCTTTCATTCGCTCATCCATCGACCAGCCAACAATTTGCCTAGAGAATAAGTCAATGACAACCGCTAAATATAACCAGCCTTCCTTGGTGGCAATATAGGTAATATCACCCACATAGTAGCGATCAGGTTGAGAGACAGTAAACTCTCTTTCCAGTAAATTTGGAGATATACGCTTATTATGCTTGGAATTAGTCGTCGCTTTAAAGCGTCTCTTCGTTTTACAAAACAAACCGGCTTTTTTCATTAATCGACCAATTCTCCGGCGGCTTATATGAACGCCTTTTTCAGCCAGTTTTCTTTTAAGACGACGGGTTCCATAAGTCTTGCGACTGTCTTCAAACAGTTTTTTTAGCTGCTCAGTAAGCGCTTCATTTTCTTTCTCTCTATCCGTTTTAGGAGAGCTAACCCAATCATAATAGCAACTACGGGAAACATCCATAAAACGGCACAGAATCGTTACCGGGTAATCTTTAGCCTGATCAGTTATCCATGCGTACTTCACAAAGTTTCCCTTGCAAAGTACGCTGTGGCCTTTTTAATAAATCACGCTCCTGAATCACTTTTGCCAATTCTTTTTTCAGACGTTTTACTTCATCATAAATGTGTTCATCACTTCTATTGGCTACCGTCTTCACCGGTTTGGAATATTTACTGATCCAGGTATGTAGAGTATTTACATTAACACCTAGCTCCCTGGCAGTCTGAGAAACGGGTTGATCCGTCTCATTAGCTAATTTGACAGCTGATCGGTTTTTTTTTGTTTGATCATTCATTTTAGGTCACACTTTTTATCTTTTAGTTATTTTAAGTTGTGTGTCCGGTTAAGTATAGCCACATTACACATCCTACTAATGTAAATATAAATGAGCTTATTTGATCTATCCCTTTTTTACTAATATTCACACTATTTTACAATAGGTTAAAATTCAGTGATGATAAAGTGGAAGTCAGTGACTAAAAAAAATATAATAGCAGATTATTTAACCGTCTAAAATAATAAATTACTAATATTCTATGAAAATTGCTGTCAGTGAACTCATTGTTCGATTTATGGAAAATCTCGGTATTGACCATATTTTTGGTATGCCCGGCGCACATATTTTGCCTGTTTATGACAGCTTATATCATTCGTCAATTCAAACCGTATTAGCCAAGCATGAGCAAGGAGCCTCGTTTATGGCCGGAGGCTATGCGCGTGCTACGGGTAAAATTTCCGCCTGCATTACCACGGCTGGACCCGGTGCAACGAATCTGGTGACGGGGGTCGCCAATGCCTATGTCGATCAACAGCCCATGTTGATCATCACCGGTGAAACCTCGACCCATATTTTTGGTAAGGGAGGGCTACAGGAAAGCTCAGGAGAGGGGGGGAGTATTGATCAATGTGCCCTTTTTAGCAGTATTACCCAATACACAAAACTCGTGGAACGCACTGATTATTTCGCCAATGTGCTCAATCGTGTCGCTAAAATCCTATTATCGGATAATTCGGGGCCTGTTTTGCTCAGTTTTCCGTTTAATATTCAAAAAGAAATGGTTGATGAGAGCATTCTTGAGCAAATTTCAACATCGCGTAATAAACGCTATCATCAACAGCATGATATTTTAGCGGCCAATGAATTATTAACGATGATTCAAGCTGCGTCAGCACCTGTTATTGTGGCAGGTAATGGTTGTATTCTTTCCGGGGCTCAGCAAGCGGTAGCTGATCTCAGCGAGCAGTTGGGTATTCCGGTCACTTCAAGCTTAAAAGGCAAGGGCGTTGTCAGTGAGCACTCAGACTTGTCATTGGGGAGTTTGGGGGTAACCTCTTATAGTGGTGCTTATCATTATATTCTGGAACAAGCCGATCTGATTATTTTCCTAGGAGCTGGTTTTAATGAACGCACCAGCTATGTTTGGAATGAAGATTTATTAAAAAATAAGAAAATTGCTCAAATTGACAATAATTCTGAGCAGTTGGAAAAAGTATTTAAAGCCGATCTGGCAATTTTAGGTGATATTAATGTCATCATAAAGACAGTGAATGTCTCTTTGCGAAGCTTAATAAATGCTGACGAGCAAGAAAAACAACGCCAAACTATAGCCGCTACAGTGCATGCCTATCGCACCAAAGAAAATGGTCAGTCGGGCAGTGAAATTGCTCAATTGGGTTCACGCTTCCCATTAGTCGAACTGTTTTTTGCTGAATTAGAACAGCAATTTCCTGAAAAATTAATGGTATTTGATGATAATATCATTTTTGCGCAAAACTTTTTTCATGTTTCATCGGATAATCGCTATTTTCCAAACTCGGGCGTATCGTCATTAGGTCATGCAATTCCTGCTGCCATCGGTGCAGGATTTGCCTCTAAAAAACAGGGTGATAATTACCATGTTTTTGCTGTGCTGGGTGATGGTGGGTTTCAAATGTGCTGTATGGAAATTATGACTGCAGTGAATTATCAAATACCCATGACTATCGTCATGTTCAATAATTCCACCATGGGTCTGATTCGTAAAAATCAATTTCAGCAATACGAAGAGCGTTATATTGATTGTGACTTTGTTAACCCCGATTATGAGTTATTATCTCGCTCATTTGGCATTAACTATCATACCGTGAGCAATGCCGATGAAATGCAAGGCCTGTTAGCAAAATTCGACTATAAAGAGTCGATCAACCTGATTGAAATAATGATAGATAAAGATGTTTTCCCCGGCTATGTGTCACGACGTTAGTTAATACCTTAGTTAATAAAAGCAGAAGGCTGTATTTATGTTAAAAACCTTATTCCAAATCTCGTCCAACAAATGGTATTGGCTGGCTTTTCTTGCTCTGGGGATCAGTCTCGAAGGCGTGGCATTATTTTATCAATATGGCTTGGATTATATGCCCTGTGTGCTCTGCATACATATACGAGTCTGGGTTGTAGGGATGATAGCCGTGTCTTTACTTGCCTTATTTCTTTATAAGCAATGGCAGGGACTCTTATTGGCACAACTATTGATGTCTATTATAGGTGCTGGTATGTTGGAGCGTTCTTATCAGCTATTGGGTACAGAGCGTGGCTTCTTATCCGGTGCTTGTAGCATGGATTCCGGTCTGCCGGATTGGTTTGCACTGGATGTCTGGGTGCCAGTGATGTTTGAAGTGCAGGAGCCTTGCGGTTATACGCCAGAATTATTGTTTGGTGTGACAATGGCGGAGGCACTTATTGTTTTTTCTGCTATATTGTTTCTAATGAGTGCTTTATTTGTATGGGCTAATCTTGCCACTCAAATGGCTAAAAACAAATAAAGCAGGTCATGACTAAATTATCAACGACAAGGAGTGTGTTATGTCAGAACAAGCGTTTGCCAGTGGGCAGTGTTTATGTGGTGATGTTAAATTCACTATAGCTTCAGAACCAGCAATGATGGGGCAATGTCATTGTGATGATTGCCGTAAATCAACAGGTACCGGGCATGCGTCTATTGCTTTTTTTGTGAAAGATAATGTCAAAATAGACGGTAAACTGAGCACTTATACCTCAAAAGCTGATAATGGTGCGGGTATTAAGCGTTCCTTTTGTCCCAACTGTGGTAGTAGCTTATTTGCTGAAAGCACTGATAGGGACGGTGTCATTGGTGTTTTAGTGGGGGCGATTGATGATAATAGCTGGTTTAAGGCTAATTTCAGAGTGTATAACAAAAGTAAGCCAGCATGGGATCTGATGGATGATAATATTCCTGCCTTTGAAGAAATGCCGCCAGCGGCATAAGCCTTTTTAATTGTATACCCAAGTACCATGGTTATAGTTAATGCCCCGTCATTAGTTCGACCTTAATGTATTCAAGGTCTTCGGGACGGGCATGCATGACCAGAATATCATTTTCTTTTAACATTAAATCCGGGGTGGGCTCTTTGCCACGGATGCCACCACGCCTTAGGGCTGAGAAAACAATGTTTCGCCCACCTAAGTTAATATCGCCAATTTTCATTCCGATAGCACGCGATCCCGGATGCAATACTAGTGTATTAATATGCTCACTTAGCTTATTGGACTCTTCATGGGATGCTTGTTCGCCAGGAAAATAGCCTCTTAAAAAGTGATAGCGATCTTTACGCGCTCGAGCAATATCACGGGTAATTTCATTTAAGGGGACATCAAGATGTATTAATAAATGAGAGGCCATGATGATGGATGATTCTAAGGTTTCAGGGATCACATCGGTTGCGCCTTCGGCATAAAATTCATCGAGCTTAGTCTCATCAATGCTACGCACTAAGATAGGAATGTCAGAGCGCAGGCAACGCACTTGATGGATGATTTTTTTCGCAGCGGAACTATTTTTAATGGTGATTAAAATGACTCTTGCTTTCTCAATGCCGGCTGCCAATAAGATTTTTTTATGGGTGGGATCACCATAGAGTACTGTTTCACCAGCATCCTGTGCTTCTTGAATACGTACAGAATCGAGATCCAGAGCGACATAACTTTGATTTTTTTCTTCAATAAAACGCGATATATTTTGGCCTATATGGCCATAGCCACAAATAATGACATGTTGATCAATATCTGTCGTGTTGTGTTGAATATTTTCGACAATGTGTTGGCGATTTGAGCGATAGCTTTTGTTGAAAATTGCCTTGGTCCAGCGACCATTGTTAGTAATAATCCATGGCGTGAACATCATGCTAAGAATAATGGCTGATAATACTATCTGTATCGTGTCTTGCTCAATGACATTATAGGTGAGGGCTAAGGTTAATAAGGCAAAACCGAATTCACCACCCTGATTTAATACCAGTCCTGTGCGCAGAGAAACGCCTGGAGTGGCACCAAATAAATAACTCAGTCCAGCAACGATCAGTGTTTTGGCTACGATTAATAAGAGTGCAACAAGCAAAACCCAGTGTAATTGGGGTATTAGCGCACTGATATCCAGCAACATGCCCACAGTAATAAAAAACAGACCTAATAGAATATCTTGAAAGGGGCGAATATCTACTTCTATCTGATGGCGATATTCGGTTTCACTGAGCATCATACCGGCAATAAAAGATCCCAGCGCCAGTGATAGACCTGCGGCATGTGTGGCCCATGACGCAGACAGGGCAATCAGGAGAATGGATAAGGTAAATAATTCAGCAGAGCGAATATTGGCAATGGTTCTGAGTAAGGGGCGTAAAATCCAATGACCAATTGATAACATTAATAGCAAAATAGCACCACTTTTAATAAAGGCACTGATTTGCAATGATTCCATTAGGGGCTCATTACTACCCAAGGTGGGAATTAATACTAAGAGTGGGATGACAGCCAAATCCTGAAAAATCAAAATACTAATGGCGAGATGACCATGACGCGAATTTAATTCTAATTGTTCCGAGAGTTGTTTGGTCACAATGGCGGTAGAAGACAGGGCAATAATGCCACCAACAATGACGGCTTCTTTGAGGTTTTGACTAAAATACCAGTCAATAGAACCGGCAATAAAAGAAGTCAGCAGCATTTGTGTGCCACCCAGACCAAAGACCTCTTTTTTTAAGGCAATTAAGCGCGGTAGGGAAAACTCCAAACCGACGGTAAACATCAGAAAAACCACACCAAATTCGGCAATAAAACGCACACTGCCCGTATCTTCAATCAAGCCCAGAGCATGGGGGCTGACAATAATACCGACAATAAGATAGGCGAGAATAGGAGCGATATTAAAGCGTTTTAAACTGGCTATGGCGATGACTGCTAAGGTGAGCAGTAAAATGATATTTTCAAAAATAATGTTGTTCATCAATACAGTATAGCTGAGATAACTAGATGTTGGGTAGATGTTGGGTAGGAATGGACTGCTGTTGGAGAAAAAATGCTGGATTATTATTGGCGGCCAAAGACATCGTGGGTAATATTGTTAAACCATGAATGTGCATAGCGTGCTTCACGTTTTCTCATTGCTGGAGACGAATCCATGGGGGTGAGACCGCCAGCGCCTTTTATCTGCTGAATTTTATTGCCATCAAAGTGATAAACCATCGCAATAGAAATGCCATCATCTGGTGTAATAAGACTATAACAGGTGTTAATCAGTGTTGGAGTCGGGGCTGACTTGCCTTGTAGACTAGCCACGACCGCTGCTGCACAGACTTTGGCCTCAGAATTGGCGGCATAACCCGATTTAGGTAATGGAGATGCAACACTGGCATCACCAATAACATAAATATCCTGATGCCGAGTTGATTCGAAGGTTTGCTGATTAACCGGACACCAGCCTTGCTGGTTCACTAGATCGGCACTAAAGGCAATTTTTCCGGATTTTTGTGTGGGAATAATATTCAGTACATCAGCCTTATGCTCATTGCCACTGGCTAAAATCGTATTGGTCTGGGCATTAACACCCTCAATGATACCGCCTTCAGTGCCTTTAACCCATTCAATGAGGCTCTTGTCGGTGCCATAAGCATAATGCTTTTTCCAGCCTTGCATGAACAGGTCAAACTTTGCGAAGCTGTCCTTTGCATCTAAAATAAGTATTTTTGATTTGGGCTTATGATGTTTTAAATAGTGTGCGATTTGACTGGCGCGTTCATAAGGTGCTGGCGGACAACGAAAAGGGTTGGCTGGTGCTGCGATAATAACCGTCCCACCATCTTTCATTGTTTCGAGTTGTTGGCGCAGCAAAAGCGTTTGTGCTCCTGCTTGCCAAGCATGAGGTATTTTATTCGCTGCGATGTTGGCATCATAGCCATCAATTGTATGCCATTTAAAATCAATCCCTGGAGACACTATACAGCGATCATAAGCAATACGACCATTGTTTTTGGTCAGTACCTGTTTTTTATCGACATCAATGTTTTCAGCGTAGTCTTGGATAATTGTCACCCCCATTGAGGCTAAGTTTTTATAGCCAAATTTAAGCGTATCAATAGGGCGCTCGCCACTGATGACTTCATTGCTCATAAAACAAGTAAAGTAATTCGCCTTGGGTTCAATAATACTGATCTTGATATTTGGATCGGCTCTTTTTAGATAGCGAGCAGCCGTTGCACCACCAATGCCACCACCAATAATGACCACATGGCCTGCCTGCTTGCCAGCCAGCAGAATTTGGCTAAAACCTATTGTACTAACAGCGGCAGCAACACCGCTGAGTTGTATAAAATTTCTACGTGAAATTGCTGACATTATTATTTGCCTTTATTGCTGGCTAGCGTAAAAATGCATTAATGCTGAGAGGCCATCGTTGCCGGATCTTTTTAGTAGCCTGCGGACTTTTATTTTCATTTTTCTGGGCATTTTCCGGCGCTTATGTTGGAAGTCATCGAGGCTATAGCGTAAATATTCACGCCATTGTCCGGCCAGAATACCGGCATCATCGTCAGCGGAACGACCACCATCCTCGTGGCAGCGTTCACAATACTTGTCATGCAGTTTGGCACCATATTTGGCCTGTGTCACATCAAAGGCCTGAGTGTTATAACGCATTTTTTGTTGCGAAAAATAATCCGCCATCAGCTTAATTTCTTCGCTGCTATAAGCTGTTGCGATGCGACTCATAATGGTTGCATAACGGCCATCGGGATCTTTATAATCTGTCATTGCTGCAATGAAATACTCAGCAGAAATACCGGCCAAAGAGGGGGTGGCCGGACCTGAACTATTGCCGTCTGTGCCGTGACATCCCGCACAAGTATTGGCTAGGTCTAACGCTCTGTGTGGAGCAGAAAAACTATCACTTGTTATTATTAAACCAGCAAGGATTAATAAAAGGAATAATCGCTTATTCAATATTACACATACCTTTTAATACCATGTCCGTATAACTGACAATGCCGATAATTTTTCCATGCTTAACGACGGGTGCACGTGAGATGCCGAATTGTTCAAACAGACGGGCGCAATAACGGATATCCATGTCTTGACGAATCGTTAAGGCCGGTTTAGTCATCACCTCATAAACATTGGTGCGGTCTATTGATTTATCGACTGCGAGGACTTTGCGGGCAATGTCGGAAATAATCACGATACCCCATTCATCATTTTCATGGCGTTTATTGACGATGAGAGTTTTAGTTTCAACGTGCTGCATTTCATCAAGGGCCTGTTTAACGGTCTTCATGCCATCAACAAAATCCACATGATGTTTCATTACATCCTTAACGCTAATTCTTGTGGGTGTCATATTCTATCCTCTACTGTTTCACATAATTCTTTAATCTGATGAGAGACACCGACGGCATCTTCGACATCAATTTGAAAAGCAATACCGGTTCCCGGTGAATCATCAAAATGACCGACATCACTGATTATTTCCAGTACATCCCGACTCATATGTTCTTCTACTAACAGCAAGATAACATCCCGCTGGGTTTCCAGTGTCAGACCAAAAAAAGTTTTGGTTTTCTGTATGCCTTCACCTCGGGCATTATTAATGACGGTTGCACCTGTTGCACCTGCAACTCGGCTGGCATCCAGCACTGCATCGGTGACATCATCATTTACAAAAGCAATAATTAATTTAAATCGCATTGTCGCTCTCTCTTTTATTTATAGTGGATTTTGCTTGTTCATCGATGGCTTTTTTTCGCTTGCCATACCATTCGGATAATTGTGCATAGGCTAATACTGAAATAATAGGGAATAAACTGGCAAAGGCAATCAGTCCAAAACCATCTAATAACTCACTTCGTCCAGGTACTTTTGCTGCTAAGCCAATCCCTAGAGCGGCAACAATTGGTACGGTGACGGTTGAAGTGGTCACGCCACCGGAATCATAGGCCAGAGGAATAATTAATTTGGGTGAATAGAATGTTTGTATGACCACAATAATGTAGCCACCAATAATAAACCAATGCAGGGGCAATCCCGTCACAATACGCCATGAACCCAAAGAGATTCCAAAGGCGACGCCAATGGCCACGGCAATGCGTAAGCCCCAAATGCCAATTGAACCACCCGATACTTCATTGGCTTTAATGGCGACCGCCAATAGCGATGGTTCTGCAATGGTGGTACTAAAACCAATGGTAAAAGCAAACACGTAGACCCAGAAGTATTGACTCCAGTGAAAATCAATTGCCTGCATATTTTGAGCAATACTTTCAGATGCAGGGGAGAGAAAGGACTGTCGAATAAACTCAGGATCCGTTAATTGCGCTGCCATGAGTTTGCCAATTGGAAACAAGGCATCTTCTAGTCCTTGGAGAAATAAGGCTAAGCCAAATAGTACATAGAAAGAGCCAATGATAACGCGTTTAAGGTTAGGAATTTTTTTGCGGATCACAAAAAACTGGAAGCCAATAATAATGCTCGCAATAGGGAGTACATCGGTAATGGTGTGTAAAAATGTCCAGAAGAATTTAATTAATTCAGCTAATATGCCGTCCATTAATACAGCATCCCATAAGCCATGACAAAAATCATCGGTGTTAAAGACGCTAAAGCAATCAGTCCGAAACCATCCAACATAGGGTTTCGTCCCTTGATGCTTGAAGCCAGACCAATTCCTAAAGCCGTCATTAAAGGGACGGTAATTGTGGAGGTGGTGACACCGCCGGAGTCATAGGCTATGCCGATGATTTCCTTTGGTGCAATCATGGTCATGGCAACGACCAATACATAGCCTCCCATAATAATCCATTGCAATGGCCAGCCTTTGATAATCCGTAAGACACCAATTACAGCGGCAAGGCCAACGGAAAAAGCCACGGTAAACTTAAGGCCTTGAGCATATTGTTTAATGGCGATAGAGTGACCACGGGTAAGAATGTTCCAAATGAATTTAATGTCATTATTGAAATCCCATCACATAGTGATCCGGTTAAATATGAAGTAGACAAAGAGACCGGCGCAATGTTTGTTGACCGCTTTATCGGTACTGCAATGGTCTACCCTTGCAACTATGGTTATGTACCGCATACCCTGTCTGATGATGGTGATGCTGTTGATGTCTTGGTGGTTACACCGATGCCATTGCAGTTTGGTTCCGTGATTCAATGCCGTCCTATTGGTATGTTGCAGATGGAAGACGAAGCAGGAATGGATGCCAAAGTCTTGGCAGTGCCTATTGATAAATTAACCGGTATGTACTCAAACGTGAGCTCATTTCGTGATATGCCATCAACCCTACTCGATACCATTGCTCATTTCTTTGAACATTATAAAGATTTAGAGCCTGGGAAATGGGTCAAAATCAATGGTTGGGTTGGTGTTGAAGAAGCAAAGAGAGAAATCACTGAAAGCATTAAAAGCTTTCAGAACGCACCCGATAAACCTTGTTTTTAGATTGTTAGCTTGTCACTCTACAAAATACCCAGTATTAGGGTATTTGTAGGGAGCTGATGAGGCACAAAATTCACCCTAAAAACACAGTAAAATAGTATAGATTTATAAATGTCACTCTTCTTGACTTTTCTCAATAAAAATCCACTCTACAGATAGCAATTTTTCCATTAAATATTGTATTAACAATGGCTTGCGAACTAGTCGTATTTACCTACCCCATGTTGGATTTACACACTTGGGGGCATAGGTGTTAGTATGCATCCACTTAAAAGTTTTCGCCTAGTTAAGACGGTGTTGGAGCACGTTTTTCAGATACTTTTTAACTAAATTTTAAGCTTAATAACTATTCTTAAATATATAAGGAAAGGAAAAACCATGCCAACATTCGTACGCACAGAAAAGTGTGATGGCTGTAAAGGTCAGGACAGAACAGCATGTATGTATATCTGCCCACACGACTTAATGAAACTGGACAAAGACGGTTCAGAAACTGGCCACGCCATGAAATCATTTAACCAAGAGCCAGAGCAGTGCTGGGAATGTTATTCCTGCATTAAGATCTGTCCACAGAACGCCATCGAATGTCGTGCTTATGCCGATATCGTCCCTATGGGCGGTTCAGTACAGCCACTACGCGGAACTGATTCAATCATGTGGACCATCAAATTCAGAAACGGCACCATGAAGCGTTTCAAATTCCCGATACGTACCACGCCAGAAGGTTCAATTCAGCCGTATGAAGGCAAGCCTAAAGCAGATTACGCGAACATTGGTTCAGATAAAGGATTCTTCGTTAACGAAGGCAAATATCCTTATGAAGGTAACCCAGACGAATTGATTCTTCTTAAGTAATTACCTCGGTAATACGAAGCAAGAAGCACTCGCAAAAACAGAGAGCCAGTCCCTTGTCAGCCAGCGAACAAAAAGCTGAGCCAGACAACGTACATAGCTCAAACTATAGAACAATACAAACAGAGGTTATCCGAATGTCAGGAACATTTGAAAATCCAGAAGTCATCGAAGAAACGGTTGACATTCTACTTATCGGTGGTGGTATGGGCGCATGTGGCGCAGCATACGAACTAGGACCATGGATAGAAGCATCAGGCCAAGACATCTCAGTCAAGCTTGTCGATAAAGCTGCCATGGATCGCTCCGGCGCCGTTGCTCAAGGTTTATCAGCGATTAACACCTATATTGGTACCGAACAAGATCCCGCGGACTATGCTCGCATGGTTTCAAACGACTTAATGGGCATTACCCGTGATGATTTAGCGTATGACCTAGGTCGTCACGTCGATGATTCAGTTCACCTATTCGAAGAATGGGGTCTACCAATTTGGAAACAGCCTGGAGACGAAGGCAAATCATTAGCAGACGGCGGCATGCCCGTACGTTCTGGTAAATGGCAAATCATGATTAACGGTGAAAGCTACAAGTGGATTGTTGCAGAAGCGGCTAAAAAAGCCTTAGGCACAGAAAAATCCAAGAACGCGTCTTCATCGTAAAACTCGTCAACGACAAAAACGACCCCAGTCGTATTGCCGGTGCTGTTGGTTTCTCTACTCGTGAAAACAAAATCTACGTTTACACCTTCAAAGCTTGCTTATTAGTGTGTGGTGGCGCAGTGAACATCTTCCGTCCCCGTTCTGTTGGAGAAGGTACAGGTCGTGCTTGGTATCCCGTCTGGAACTCAGGTTCAACTTACTCAATGGCAGCAGAAGCTGGCGCTGAATTAACCATGATGGAAAACCGCTTCGTCCCAGCCCGTTTCAAAGACGGCTACGGACCTGTTGGCGCATGGTTCCTACTATTCAAAGCCAAAGCAACTAATGCTTTCGGTGAAGTTTACATGGACAAAAATGCCGAGCTACTGAACGACTATCCTCCTTATGGACTCGCCAAAGTACCTGCTTCTTGCCTACGTAATCACCTAATGATGAAAGAAATGCGTGAAGGCCGTGGTCCCATCTATATGGACACCGTTACAGCACTAGGCAATTTAGCAGAAACCATGACACCCAAAGAAATCAAGCACCTGGAAGCAGAAGCTTGGGAAGATTTCCTAGACATGTGTATTGGTCAAGCAGGCGTATGGGCTGGTGAGAATATCGAACCAGAAAAAACCAACTCCGAATTAATGCCTACCGAACCATACCTACTGGGTTCACACTCAGGTTGTTGTGGCATCTGGGTTTCAGGTCCTACCGATTTAGGCGCACCTGAAGCATGGTCATGGGGCTACCGCTCAATGACCACCATCAAAGGTTTATTCACCGCTGCTGATGGTGTTGGCGCATCCGGTCACAAATTCTCTTCAGGCTCTCACGCTGAAGGTCGTTTAGCCGCTAAAGCCATGGTTCAGTACTGTGTAGACAACAAAGATTGGACACCTGAATTAGACACTTCAGTAGAAGAGTTGACCTCAGATATCTATCAGCCAGTACGTACCTTCTTAGAGCACAAAGATTACTCTACAGCAATCGATATCAACCCTAACTACATCACACCAAAAATGCTTCAGTTCCGTTTACAGAAGATGATGGATGAGTACGTAGCCGGTGTTGCGACCATGTACCAGACCAATGCGAAGATGCTAGAAGTCGCAGAGCACAAGCTGGGTATGCTAAAAGAAGACGCGAAGAAAATGCGTGCTAAAGATTTACACGAGTTATTACGTGCGTGGGAAAACTATCACCGCATATTGACTGCTGAAGCACACATGAAGCACATCCAGTTCCGTGAAGAATCACGTTACCCTGGCTTCTACTATCGTATGGACTTCAACATTGTTGACGAAGAAAACTGGAAATGTTTTGTGAACTCAACCTATGACAAGAAGACACAAAAGTGGAACTGCTTTAAAGTAGAACACGTTGATGTTGTCGACAAGTCTGTCCTTATGAAGTAATGACTGCAACTTGAGTGAAAGCTCAGGTACAGTAAGGCTTAATAAGCACCAAGAAGAGCCCGTTCAATGCAAGTTGAGCGGGCTTTTTTTGTTGTCTTTTATCTTTTTACTCTGGTTGATATAAATATTCCTGAGTTCTACTATTCAACATTCCCACACCTCCCCTTGACTTTCACTGTTTAAATAACCATATCTATCGTAATGTATAATAACAAGGGCATTTTTAATGGAAGAATATAACCAGCTTGTGACGGTTATTGCGATGAGCATGGGCGTGGCGTGGGCGAGTGGAATCAACCTTTATGCGACGATTGCGATGTTGGGAATTATGGGGGCCACGGGTAATATTGACTTGCCAGCTGATTTACAGGTTTTGAGTGATCCTATGGTGATTGGTGCTGCGGGCTTTATGTATTGTGTGGAGTTTTTTGCTGACAAAATACCTGGAGTTGATACGGGTTGGGATGCAATACATACTTTTATTCGTGTGCCTGCAGGGGCTATTTTGGCAGCGGGTGCGGTAGGGGATATTTCATCAGCAGCGGGAATCACTGCGGGTATTCTGGGTGGTGGTATGGCTTTAACAACGCATTCGTTTAAAGCTGGCTCAAGGGTGTTGATTAATACTTCACCTGAGCCAGTGACGAATTGGACGGCTTCTATTGCTGAAGATTTAGCGGTTATTGCCGGTTTGTGGGCGGCTTTAAATCATCCAGTGGGATTTATTGTTTTTATGATTGTTTTTATTCTTTTTGCAATTTGGGTTTTACCTAAGTTGTGGCGAGGTATTAAGGCGGTGTTTAGAGCAGTGGGACGCTTTTTTTCTGGAAAGAGTCAGCAGGAGGCGTCTCAGGAATTTTCTGGTTTCTCAGAGAACTTATCGAAAAATGATGCCTTAAGTAAATCTGTTTTAAAGATGGGCTATAAAGAGAAAGAATGATTTTTATGATTTATATCAATTGAATTTAAAAAAAGATGTTATTTATTCTTATTTTTGTTTATAGTCGTAGGGGTAAACCCTCGATCAAATCTTTGAGAATGTTCTTATAGGGATTTGAATTGATAATTATAATTATAAAAATGGGAATATATGACAAAATCTCTGATAAAGTTTTTTGAATTTGGAATATTTATCTTATCTGCCTCGACAATTCTTTTTGGCGCATACTCTATTTATGTTTTGTAAATAAAAGTTTTAGCTCAGAAAGGTGCATTGCTCGTAGTCTTGTAATGCCGTAAACTATTGCTTCTATACCCATGATGCTTGGAAATGCAGGTTTCGTTCTTTTTGTTAAGAGATGTAACTAAAAGCCTCAATCATGTAGTACTTATACACTCAATCGGCTCTTAGTCAAAATGCCTCGCTGCATTTCCAAGTATCACGGGTATATTCTCAGTATGGGGGGCTCTATTTGTGCGTCATTTTGTCAGTGTTATTATTTCTTCTGTTATTTTCTCCCTACTTTTATTAAGTGCTGTGCCTGCGGCTGATTTTAATATCAAGCTCAGAAAAACAGATATTAATGATCTTAAGCAGCAATTAATACCGGTGTTTGAACAAAACATTGATTATTTGAAGCAATTATTATCATGCTTGGAACAAGGTCGGTCGGTTAATTTTTGTCTTAATGATTATGTTCAAGTCGTTGAACAGAATAGTACGTTTGCAAGCGAAGCAAATAGTGCTAGAAAAGATGAGATTAAAGAAAATATCAAATCTAAGCTCAAAGATGAAAATGTTCAGCCTGAAGAGTTAATGGTTGAGCTAAAAAAACTTCTGGTTCAAGCAGAAGAAGTGAAGCAATGCCTTTATGATGGTCAAACTGCTAATGAATTAAAGGATTGTATAGTCAAGTGAGTTTTTATAGGTGGATATAAAATAAGGGGTTGTTTTTTTATTAGACTTGCAAGATTTTAATTTGTTGCCTATTGTTAGTACCATGAATGCAGCATGGATAATGCCTTAGATGATCACGCTATAGATGGTTTCGTTACTTAATAAAAAATTTCATATCAACACCCCATGTTGGTATCTATTGCTGTTCTCCTTTTTACTCCCTTCTTTGAACCTTTCTGCTGACACTCTTGATACTAACACGCTTGAAGTGGTTGTTAACACCTCTGTTTTAGAAGAAACATATAGTCTGTCAGATATTCGAGCCATTTTTGCTATGCGTAAAATGCATTGGAATAATGGTGATAAAATTACGGTTTTTGTGTTGCCGGACAATAACCCTTCTCATCGTCAATTTACTAAATCTAAACTTAATATGTTTCCCCATCAATTCAGGCGCATTTGGGATCGACTTATTTTTTCAGGAATAGGTCAAGGGCCACAGGAAGTGGATTCTTTTGCTGCAATGCTAGAAGCCTTATCTACTGTCCCCGGTGCCATCGGTTATCTTAAGTCACCCATAGAAAATACAAACGTCAGGGTGTTAAATTATGAATAAATTGTTATTATTTATTTTCACTTTATTTTTGTCCACACTGAGTCTGGCTTATGAAGTGACTGATGAGTTGACTGTGCATGGTTTCTTTACTCAAAATGCTATCCATACTTCAGATAATAATATGTACGGTCAATCTGAAAATTCAGTATCAACTGATTTTACAGAGGCGGGGATTAATGCTTTTTATAAGCCTGTAAAACATATCAGTTTATCTGTTCAGGCCATGTATCGTAATGTTGGTGAGGTTGAGAATGATTCGCTGGATATAGATTATGCTTTTGTTGATTTTATCTTGGGAGAACATGATCAGGGGCAGTATGGTATTCGCTTAGGTAGAATTAAAAATCCTTTGGGTTTGTATTCTGAAACCAGAGATGTTTCATTTACTACGCCATCAATTATATTGTCTCAGGGAATTTATTATGATCGTTCTCGCTCGTTATTATTATCTACAGATGGCTTACAGCTTTATTCATCTTTCAGGTTAGGGGATGATGATCTTTTATTGAAACTGAACTATGGTGTGCCTAGAAATGACAATGATGAACTGCTAAAAGCTGTGATTCCTTATCCTACACCAGTGATTCCTTTTTCCCCTCAGGGTGATTTAGAATCATCATCTTCATCCCCTTCGCTATTGGGGCAGATAGTTTATGAGAGCAATGGTGGGGAGATGGTTTATTCATTTAGCTTTGCTAATGCAACCTTGAACTACAAGCCTAAGGGAACTGAACCTTTTCTTGATGGTAAAACTGAATTTTTTCAATACATTGCTTCTGCACAATATAATGGTGAATACTTTAGTTTAACTGGTGAATACTTATATCAGGATAATGATTTTAGTGGTTTTGGACCTTTGTTTCCTGATGTTGAACCTACCAGTGAAAGCTGGTATTTACAGGCAGGCTATCGGATAAAACCTAATTGGCAAATCTATACCCGCTATGATGAAAGTTATTTAAATAATGATGATAAAACGGGTAAAGGCTACGATGCAATTGGAGTGCCTAGACATATTGCTTATTCTAAAAGTGCGATGTTAGGTGTTCGCTGGGATATTAATCCAACTATGATGATCAGGGCTGAATACCATAATATTGATGGTACATCTTGGCTCTCTTCAGCAGATAATCCCGATAGAAGTAAAACTGAACGCTATTGGGATTTAGTGGCATTACAGTTTTCGATACGGTTTTGATAGGCAAAAAAAAGCCCGTACAGTCACCTGTACGGGCTTTTTTAATGGCTAGCATTATTTCTTTTTAGCTATTAGCAATCTTATTCAATTTTTCCGCCTGAATAATCTGACCATTCAAAGCCGCATCCTTAGCCGAACGTCCAAAGGCAACCGACATCAACGTTGAATAATACACCACAGGAATATTAAACTTAGTGCCGAACTTCTCATTGATTTTATCCTGATACACTTCAGTATTCATCTGACACACAGGGCAGGGCGTGACAATCATGTCAGCGCCATTGTCCATAGCCGATTCCAGAATCGGCTTAATCAGATTAAAGCTTTTCTCTGGCTCAGAGAAGGCTAAAGCACCACCACAACAAGAGACTTTCTTCTCATAAGTGCGGATGGGCTCAGCGCCACAGGCTTCGACCATATTATCCAGATAAGCTGGATTTTCAAATGACTCACCATCAATACCAAAGGGGCGATTGGTCTGACAACCGACATAGCCGGCAATCTTAATGCCTTCGAGCGGCTTCTTCACCTTATCCGAAATGGCCTGCATACCGATATCTTCGACCAGTACTTCCACCATGTGACGGATGTTCTTATCGTTCTTCATTTCCAGACCGGCTTCTTTAAGGGCTAAGCCCGTGCCTTCTTTGATTTTAGTGCTCTGCGCAATGCGCTCAGAGGCTTCACGCGTGGCCAACCAACAGGCCGCACAGGTGGCAACAATATCCTGCTTAGGATGCTGCTTTTCTGACAGGGCAATGTTACGTGCGGATAAAGACACACGCGGTAGTTCACCACCCCCGGCATAACCGATAGAAGCGGCACAACAGTTCCAGTCTTCAATGGTGTTGAGCTTAATGTCCAGCTCTTCACACATGGAATTCACCGAAGTCAAATAGTTAGACGATGATGCCCCGGATTGCGAGGAGCAGCCCGGGTAAAATGAGTACTCTTTCTTTTCAGACATAATAATTCCTATCCTCTACTTACTATTGGCTTCAATGGCATCGTTTTCAATCTGTGCCGCTTTTTTCAACATGGCCTGAAATCCAGACTTGTCCTTCACTCCGTGACCACCCCAGGCTTCATTAATCGCCATGCGCTTAGTCTTTAACATGTTCAGACCGAGCTTCTGGTTCGCCATGGCGGTTTTCACGCCTTCACCAAAGCCATTCATGAAATACAAGCTTAGACCCAGCTTCAATTCATTAACCCGACCTTTCTTAGTGAGGTTATCCCAGAATAACTGGCCAAACTTAGCCGTCGGCTGTGTCTTAGGTTGCAAGTTCAAACGCTTGGCATAAGATGCTAAGCCGTGCATGATGTGGGTAATCGGTAACTCACGCGGACAACGGGCAATACAGTTGTAACAAGACGTACACATCCACACCGAATCACTGGCTAGGACTGCTTCACGCTTATTAGCCCGAATCATCATAAAGATTTTTTGTGGCGTATGCTCCCAATGATCGCCCATGGGGCAAGAACCCGCACAGACACCACATTGCATACACATTTGCACCATATCGCCTTCTTCGACGTTATCGATGACTTCTTTTAAGAAGTTGCCCTCGTACTTCGTGGCCAGGGCTTGATTTAAATCACTCATTGTTACTATCTCCTTGGGGAGTCGGGTGGCTGTTAGCGTTTAGGCTAACACCACCCGAATCCCTGGCTGTTTAGAACTTGAAGGGGCTCATGCCGATTTCATCAATGGTCTTGGCCATATCATTAATCAACTCAGGCACACGATGAATGTCCGTAATAGCGTAAGCGCTTAACCATCTAGCGTTATTCAAAAAATATCTCCCCTGCCTCATAATCAATCCATCGATTAATTATGAGGCACATCAATGAAACCAGAAACCCAAGCCAACTCAAAACAATTTTGGCAAGACCACGTTAATCAATGGAATGAAAACAGTATCAGCCAGGCATCCTATTGTCAGGAACATGGGCTACCCATCAAACGTTTTGGCTATTACAAGCGTAAGTTGCTGGGTGCAACAACGCAAACCAGTGCGATGACAAAGGGGAATGGTTTTATTCAACTATCTTCCCCGACACACTATTCAGCCCGCACCTCAGCATTAATTGTAGAATTACCCAATCAGCTACGCATTGAAGGGGTGACTGCCGATAATGTACAGCTGGTAAAACAATTAGCAGGATTGTTCCAATGAAGTCAGCCATACTTCCATCACTCAGCCTGCCACAGGTGTATCTCTATCTGAAGCCTGTTGATTTTCGTAAAAGTTTTATTGGCCTCAGTGCCATTGTTGAATGTGAATTAGGTCATAATCCTTTTGCAGGCCATCTGTATGCCTTTACCAATCGTCAGCGTAATAAAATTAAATGCCTCTTCTGGGATAATACCGGTTTTGTACTCTATTACAAAAGTCTCTCAGAAGAAAAGTTCAAATGGCCAAAGGGTGAAGATGACCTGATGAATATCACCGGACAACAAATCAACTGGCTATTAGACGGCTATGATATCAGTGTCATGAAACCGCATAAGAAATTGCATTATGAGTCTGTATTTTAAGTACTTTTAGTCTATTTTTTGTTATAATAAAGCCATGCAAAACAAGGCTGAATCCACAAAAAACGACTCTATATTTTCCGCTTTTTCACACGCGGACAAGAATGAATTGTTGAGTGTCATTGAACAGAAAAACCAACGTATAAAAATACTGGAAGAAGCCCTTCGTCTGGCTCGTAGTAAACGCTTTGCACCCAGCAGTGAAAAAAGTGATGGTCAGGAACGCTTATTTGATGAAGCTGAGCAGGCGGCTGACGATGAGGGGCTCCCTGAACCTAAAACCACTTCGCCTAAGAAGAAAGAAAAAACAGGCAGGAAGCCTTTCTCAAAGACTATTCCAAGAGTCCCTGTCTTCATCGATCTGACAGATGAAGAAAAAGCCGGTGCCATTGAGGTTTTTTACACTAAAGTCAGAGAAGAGCTGGATATCATTCCAGCTAAAGTCCAAATACTGGAATACTTCCAGGAAAAAGCCGTCTTTGCAGGCACCAATGACACAGACAGTCGTTCAATGAAAGCTGCGGTCATGCCAAAACATCCATTACCTAAATCAATGGGCAGTATTCACCTGATGGCACACATCATTATCTCAAAATATGCCGATGGTTTGCCTCTGTATCGAATGGAAGGCATATTATCACGCTATGGCGGCGATATAACCCGAGCCACCATGGCCAATTGGGCTATTAAACTGGCTCATCAGTTCCAGCCGCTCATCAACCTCATGCGAGAACATCAACTGTCGGGTGACATCATCCAAATGGATGAAACGGTGCTCAAAGTATTAAAAGAGCCGGGACTCAGTGCTCATTCGAACAAATACATGTGGGTCAGTCGTGGCGGGCCACCTGGACAACCCAGTGTGCTGTTTGAATACGATCCTTCTCGTAAGAAGGAAGTACCACTGCGCCTGCTTGATGGCTTTAGCGGCTATCTGCAAACCGATGGCTATGCCGGTTACAATGCCGTGTGTGCACAAAATAATGCCACATCGGTCGGCTGCTGGGATCACACTCGCCGTAAATTCAAAGATTCTCAGACGGCACAACCAAAGAAAAAGAGCAATCAAAAGCCTACAAAAGCCGATGTGGCACTGGCCCATATCAATAGCTGTATTTAATTGAGCGTGAGATAAAAGAAGCCAGTGTTAATGAAAAATTTAAGGTTCGTCAGAAACAGAGCCTGCCGCTTCTTGAGAAAATAAGAACATGGGTCGATAACACCCTGGGCAAAGTGCCGAACGACAGCTTGACAGGAAAAGCACTCACCTATATTGATAATCAATGGCCTAAGCTGACTGTTTATTGTGAAGATGGTCGGTTGAATATCAGTAATGTGCTGGCAGAAAATGCTATCCGTCCATTCTGCGTGGGTAGAAAGGCCTGGTTATTTTCAGATACGCCAAAGGGTGCACATGCCAGTGCAGTTCATTATAGTTTTATTGAAACCGCTAAGGCCAATGATATTGAGCCATATGCGTATATGGTCTATGTATTAACCCAATTACCTTATGCGGATACGGTTGAAAAGCTGGAAGCATTGCTTCCCTGGAATTTTAAAAAATCAGAATTGGAAAAGGTAAAGAACGCTGTTCGTTAAGCGCTTACGTAATAGCGACTTCATGTACCACCACACGCTCGGCTTCCAGATTCAATGTCTGTAAAGTATCGGCAATCTTGCTCATGCGCATATGCGCCATTTCAGAGCCTTTGACGAAGTGACACTGATAATCATCACCTTTCTTACAACCCATCAAGACCACACCATCATAGCCACTATTGAGCGCATCGGTGATCCAAATGGTATTCACCGAGCCTAAACAACGTACTGGAATGACACGAACAAAGGCCGAGTATTCAAAACGGTTTTGCGCCGCCATATCCAAAGCAGGGTAGGCATCGTTTTCACAGGCCAATACTAATAAACGTGGCTTCTCATCAAACTCATCAGGAATATCACAGGCCTTAATTTGCTGGCCGACTGAATCAATGGAATAGTTCTCAAAGGAGATAACCCGTACTGGACAAGCACCCATACAGGTACCACAACGACGACAACGGGCTTCATTGTATTCAGGGAAACCCTTGTCATCAAAGCCGATGGCACCAAAGGGACATTCCATCATACAGCGTTTACACTGCGTACAGCCTTCCTTACGGAAGGTAGGGTAAGACAAATCACCGGCACGGGGGTGCGCGGCCATGCCCTTACCGGCATTTTCAATGGACTGAATGGCTTTCATCGCCGCCCCAGTTGCATCTTCTTGTGCCTGTTGGGTGTCCATAGGACGTCGAGTAGGTCCTGCGGCATAAATGCCGGTACGACGGGTTTCATAAGGGAAACAAATGAAGTGTGAGTCGTTAAAGCCGGAGACTAATTGCGGTAAGTCAGAGCCTTGACGGTATTTCAGGTTCAGAATCGATTCCACTGGAATGGCAATTTCATCAAGCACTTCCTGAGGCACTTCTTTCTTTTCGGCTTCAAACTGAACCTTCAGAGCGCTGAGCTCATCTTCACGTTCGTTGTTACGACCGGAGTTAGGTATCATGCCTGTGGCTAAGACCACTAAGTCCGCATCAATGGTGTCATCTTCATCGAGGATTAAATCCTTGAGTGAGACTTTACCATCGGCAGCAACAGCCGAAACCGTGGCTTTGCGGAAGGTGACGCCTTTGTTCTGACCACTGCGATAGAAATCTTCACCGCCCGCACCTGGGGTACGCAAGTCGGTGAATAAAATCGTGGTTTGAATATCAATACTACTGCCTTGTGCGGCTTTTTCAGCATTGTCTTTCAAATACATGGCTTGCTTGATACTGGTATTACAACAGTGACCGGAGCAATAAGACAAATGCCCGGCTTTGTCACTGCGCTGACCGGCACATTGCACAAAGACTACGTTCTTGACTGCTTTGCCGTCTGATGGACGTTTAATCGCACCACCATCAGCCGCTTTGGCTAAGGCTTCCATTTCTAATTGGGTAATGACGTCAGGTGCATCGGCATAACTGAATTCAGTCAGCTTGTTAGCATCAAATTCAG
Source organism: sulfur-oxidizing endosymbiont of Gigantopelta aegis (assembly GCF_016097415.1). Taxonomy (NCBI): domain Bacteria; species sulfur-oxidizing endosymbiont of Gigantopelta aegis. The sequence continues at coordinate 2,472,233 of NZ_JAEHGE010000001.1, forward strand.
TCTGACCACTGGCCTGAATGATAGAGCCGCAGGACAGGGTTTGGGTGCTGTCATTGCTGGTGTCGGTAATTTCGATATCAAAGCGACCGGGAGCACCGTCTGAACTGCTTAAAAATGAGTTCAGGTAAATCGTCACTTTGTCATCGTCTTCGAGCATTGTCGCTAGGGCATCAACACCGGTGTCTTCGGGATCAGCATAAGGCGCACGCGTCGGTGCACGCTTATACAATTGACCTGTCGTGCCGCCTAAGGCTGCACTCTTTTCAATGAGAGATACCTGATAACCGGCACGCGCCGCTTCAATGGCAGCCGTCATACCGGTAATACCACCACCGACCACTAATACGTGGCGGTTAGTGCCTTGCTCTTCAGAAGCTTTAGGGGGTGACATGAATTTGATTTCAGCACAGCCCATACGGACATAATCTTCGGCCATCTCTTGGGTGGTTTCTTGTGCTTCTTCTTCATCCGGGCGCACCCAGATAACACCTTCACGTAAGTTAACCCGTGACATCGGCACGCCAGAGAAATTAAAGGCATCGGTTTTAGCACGACGTGAACAGGCTGCAATCACCACACGATTGGTGTCACCTGAATCCAGATCGTCCTGAATCATTTTGACGCCTTCAGCGCCACAGAGGAAATCGTGAGTCTTGGCGACGGCGACACGGCCTTCGCGGGTGGCTATCATTTCCAGTTGGTCTGTGTTCAGGCGATTGCCTAGGTCACAGCCTTTGCATATATAGGCACCTGTTTTTACTTCATCAGCCATGATTACTTAGCTCCTACTTTCTGTTGGCTGACGGCTCCAACTTGATTAATCACTTGAATCGCACGCAAGGCGCTCGCCGTGGCACTTTGTACTGCACGGTTAACATCCAGGGCGTCGGAACTACAGCCAGCGGCGAACACGCCGCCGTTCTTTGCGTCCATTTCGATAAAGCCTTCTTCGTTCATGACGATTTCCACTGGGAAGTCGCTCTGATTGACGCTAGGCTCCATACCGGTAGCCAAGACGACCAGGTCGTATTCATTGGCATAGCGGTGATAACCTTCAGTGTCCACACATTAAGGATAGGATTGTTATTATCGCCTTCGGTGACTAGGGCCACTTTGGATTTGATGAACTTCACGGTGCTATCATTTTGTACGTCACGGTAGAAGTCTTCAAAACGGTCAATGGCACGGATATCAATGTAGTAGATGTCCGAGGTGCCTTCGCTGAGGTTTTCACGTACATAGTGGGTTTGCTTCAATGAGGCCATACAGCAGATGCGTGAGCAATGCTTGAGGTAGTTACGGTCACGTGAACCGGCACATTGAATGAAGGCTATCTTCTTGGGCTCTGCGCCATCAGAAGGGCGTTGGATTTTACCGCCAGTAGGACCCATGAGGTCATTCATGCGTTCAAATTCAACATTGGTGATGACATTGGGGTAACGGTCATAGCCATAAGGTTGGATTTTGTTGGCATCATACGGACGCCAGCCAGTGGCCCAAATCACGGCACCGGCTTTAAGATCAATGGTTTCTTCGCTCATGTCCAAGTCAATGGCATTGGCTGGACAGGCGTCTTTGGCTTTGGTGGCATCTTCAGTACCGATGATGCGCGGGTCAAGGACATAGGTCTGAGGGTAGGCATTGTTATAGGCGAGATAAGCGCCTTTGCGTTGGTTCAGACCATAGTTGAATTCGTTGTCAAATTCTGCCTCGACGACTTCGCCACATTTGCCACAAGCAGTACAGTCATTGGTGACGTAGCGCGGCTTGAGGTTCACTTTGATGCTGTAGTCACCCTTGTCGCCACTGATGTCAGTGACTTCGGCCATGGTTAGAATGGTCAGATTCGGGTTGCTTTTAGCGCGACGCTGATTGATTTCCATGCCACAGGTGGGGTGACATAGTTTAGGGAAGTATTTATGCAATTGGGTGACACGACCGCCTATATAGGCGTTCTTCTCAACTAATATCACTTGCTTGCCTGCTTCAGCAGTTTCTAGGGCAGCACTGATACCGCTGATACCGCCACCGACGACCAAGATGGTCTCGTTGGTTGCTACAATATCCGACATCGAATTTCCTCCACGGAACGGATTGGTATTGATCAGTTAAAAGCAGAAGGCATTAAACCGCCTGTTTAACTTGCGAATTTTAATTTTTATTTTGATGACCGCAATAATACATCTCAATAGATATTATCACGATACCTATTCAGCAAAACTCGGTGAAGTAACTTATTCTTATGAATTAAGCTGAAAACAGCATTTTTTGTTTGCCTGATGCTTTTTAAAATTTTTTTTGTTCTTTCTTTCTAAATAGCAGGCACGGGAGATGCTGCGTTTAATCGACGCATTTTCCCTAAAATAGGTTTATTTTCTTATTTTTACAGGTCTCATCTCCTCATAATCGTCTCTGTACAATAAAAAATCCATTAAATGTTCCCAGGAGTCCATCACAAAAAAGGTAATAACCCCTCTGAACTTTTCCCACATTAATTTTTTAGAGCCAAACTTTTTACGACAAGCTTGATAAGTCCCATCGGTTAATTCAAAAATTTGATGGAAATAAAAAGCCAGCAAGGTTAACAGATACATATTAAAGCTCAGGTGCTTCTTCCCATGACCATAATTATGCTCAATGTGATAGCCTTGGTTCTTTAATGTGTTGAAACATTCGTTTTCTATTTTCCAACGACATCGACCCGCCTGGGTCATTGTTTGAATATTATGTTCACTGATCTTTATGTCGGTGACCCAGCTATTTCGGTAGATAATTTTCCCTGCGGTATTGGTGAGGGTATATTCAAAAAGTTAACTTCAATGGCATTTTTTCGCCATGTAAAGGGACATTATTTTTCCATCGATAATGATGTTGGTGCCCTTTTTCGTCAATCCAGTCCATTGATGGGAGTTCAGAAAATGCTTCAAGCCATTCAAATAAATATGTGTGATCACCAGGTTTGGCAACCAATAAATAATGCATCATTTCTTCAATTACATCTTCTATCATAGGTTGATGTGACATCAAACCATCACCACAAATCATAAATCCTTGTCTTGGATGTGCTTTAGATTAGATTGGCTATAAAACGTTTGGCTGCATTACTTTCACAATCCTGTTTTTTTGTACCATCCGTATTTTGTATTGCTTCAGGCATGACAGGGAGCACTTGTTTTTTATCGGGGTGCATAATGGCACCTTGTAAAACAGCATGACTGTAGGTTATTTCACCCGTTCTATGTTCTTTATGAAGACAACAGTCACAATGGATTTGCTTAGAGGAATAATATTGCGTGCCATCAATAACACAAAGCAATGTGTTGGGTAATATGGCATACTCTTCAAGATGCTTATGTCGTCTGAGTCGTTCAAATAAATCTTTAAATGCAGGTGCAAATGTTTTAGAGGGTATGAGATCCAAAATATCTCTTAGTTGACTATTTTTAGGAATTTTTTCAACATTAAAAAGAGTGCGTAAATTATTTTGATTCTGTTCCTCTTCCATCTGTTTCTGAAATTCACTTAAAGAGGGATCTTGAAAATACATGCAGGCAAAAGCACTCATAAGCACATCATGTTGACTGTAATCACACTTTCCTTGTACTCGGCTATCTTTGATTGCATGAAAGTGCAGTGAGATGGCCTGTTTCAGGGCAGAAAAACTTAAATGTTTTTTTTGCTGACTTAAAGAGGCCAAAATTCACAGTACCAAGCATATAAAAGGAAAATATTTTTTAACATGAAGTCATTCAACCAATTGAAAAACAAGAGTTTGATCTCTTGTTTCTCAAAATGCAAGCTTTTTATTCGATTTTTTTAATTTTGCTAAAGTTACTGCGAAAAGTTTTTTTATTTCTGCTTGGTAAGCACCACTACAACTCAATTGTTCATCTCAGCGAGAATTGCTGATACCTATTTAGGACTATAGGAGCTCGCTACCGTTATAGTCGTTATCCTAGCGATTAGGACTATAGGTAGCTTGCGTCTTGCCTCATTCTGGTTTAAGCCACACTCCATGTTACGAGCGCCACTTTATTCTGTGTACTTTTTGTCCTTCCGATTCTGCTGTCCTTTCTCAGAAGCAGGAAACCGATGCTCATTAATCGCCATTTTCTCTCGAGTAGCAGTCACTAAATCAACATCCAACTGCTCTGCAATCCTGAGCAAATAAATAAAAATATCCGCCATTTCATAACTAACATCCTTAAGTTTTTCACCACTAAGCTCTTTACTCTGCTCTGGTGTGAGCCACTGAAAGTGTTCGATCAGCTCAGCAGCTTCTGCAATTAAGGCCATAGAAAGGTTTTTAGGAGTATGGAATTGCTCCCAATCACGTTCAATCGCAAAGTTTTTTAAGTCATTAGAGATTTTTTCAATGGTATCAGGCATAAGGCTTATTCTTTAAATTCCATTCAAAACAACAAAGTAGGCTGTTTAGTTAAACAGATAATGAGTTGCAGGCTGTTTGTAGATAGTGTCCTATATCCATTAAGGAGTAGGTTTTTAAGGTCAAAAAACATGGTATGTTTATTAGATAATAAAAACAACCACAAAAATTATCTTATTAATAAATACTACTTTATTAAAGGTAAATAGAGTTGTCATGGAGAGTGTTATTAGAGCCATTTTTATAAGAATTAGCCAAAATATTTTTTGGGATAGGATGAGGTTTACCAATGCAAGTTAAAGATACAATGTGTACAGACGTAAGAACATGTAATGTTGATACGCCAATTAAAGAAATTGCGACAGTCATGTGTTTCAATAAAATCAGTGGTATGCCTGTTGTAGATGCTGAGAATAATGTTGTCGGCATTATTTCTGAGAAAGATATTCTGTGTAGCATGTTCCCTGACATGAAAGAGTTAGTGGATTCGGGTGCAAAAGCTGATTTTGAGGGCATGGAAAAAGATTATACCAGTGTGCTGGGTAAAACAGTTGGCGATCTTATGACCAGTGTTGTAGCCAGTGTTTCCCCTGACATGCCTATTTTACGTGCGGCTTCGATGATGTGGATTCGTAAAATTCGTCGTATTCCAGTGACTGAAAACAATAAATTAGTGGGTATTTTGAGCATGGGTGATGTTCATAAGGCTGTTTTCCAGGAAAGCTTGCTCCTTAATAACTAATTAATTGCCAGTGAACACAACAGCCATTGAAATTGCATTTAACCATTTCCTACTACATGTGGTAGAATATGGCGGTTTGAAAAAGTATGGGTGACATAAAATTGTCATCCATTTCCTTTATGATTAGATATGGTTAGTAATACGAATGTCCGCTGAACAAATAAAGAAAGATAAATACGTTGAACTTACTTATGCGATTTTAGATGCCAAAGGTGAGATTAAAGAACGTGTTGATATACCGGTAAAATACATTCATGGTCGCGATAGTGGCTTGTTTCCAAAGATTGAAAAAGCACTCGAAGGTGCTTCTAATGGCGCGCGTGTCGAAGTTTCTTTGAGTCAACTAGAAGGCTTCGGGCCAAGTGACCCGAATCTTATTTTTACCGATGATTTGGCTAACGTACCACCTGAAAACCGCCCGTCTATTCAAGTAGGTGCAGAAATTGAGCTGCAAAATGAACGTGGCGAAGCCAAAAAATTTACGGTGACTAACATTGAAAAGGGTAAGTTCACATTAGACGCCAATCACCCTTTGTCGGGTCAAACGATCAAGTATGTCGTGACGGTAGGTGTTGTGCGTGATGCCACAGATGAAGAGCTTAAAAATGGTGTGACACAGAATTTTACCGCCGGTGATGCAGGGACTATTCATTAATTATGTCATTCAATGATCAATTTAAAATCAAAGACTTCTCAGATAGCAATAAATGGACAGTACAACAAACCCTTGATGAGCGTTGGGGTAAAGGCAAAACTGAACTACAGCTTGCTGATGTTGAGATAAAATTACATCGTGGCGATAGAGAGCTTACTACTTGCCCAGCTTTGTTCTGGGATTTTGAGAAAACTAACTTTGTTGTTTTTAAAGTCGGTGACTCAACTTATAAGGGGCAGTTTTACTATAAGGGACGAGACCAATATGGCACTGCGGTGGAGGATTTTGATAATATCCTTGATTGTGTGGTGACAGTATTACAGGTACATGCCGATCTGGAACGAGATAAATCTCAGGACAGCAAATAAAAATTAATAAATAAGCTGATGATTTCATCAGCTTATTTTCCGAATCAAACAAATTTAAATTAATTAAATTGGAGTTAAGATGACAAAGAAGAACGCATTTTACGCCCAGTCTGGTGGCGTTACTGCTGTAATTAATGCCTCAGCTTGTGGTGTTATTCAAACAGCTCGTAAGAATAGTGATAAAATGGGTACTGTTTACGCGGGTCGTAACGGTATCATTGGTGCATTAACTGAAGATTTGATTGATACTAATCTAGAATCTGAAGAAGATATTGCTGCTTTATTGCATACGCCTTCAGGTGGTTTTGGTTCTTGTCGTTTCAAGTTAAAAAGTCTTGAAGATAATAAGCTAGAATATGAGCGTCTTATCGAAGTCTTTAAAGCACACGATATCGGTTATTTCTTCTACAATGGTGGTGGTGACTCTGCAGATACTTGTCATAAAGTATCACAACTATCTGAAAAGATGGGCTATCCTATTCAGGCTATACATATCCCTAAAACAGTTGACAATGATCTTCCTATCACTGATAACTGCCCTGGTTTTGGTTCGGTGGCAAAATACATCGCTGTTTCAGCCTTAGAAGCGAGCTTTGACGTACGTTCAATGGCTAAGACTTCAACTAAGATTTTCGTACTTGAAGTCATGGGTCGTCACGCGGGCTGGATTGCTGCTGCGGGTGGTTTGATTGAAGATCAAAATATCCCTGTGGTTATTCTTTTCCCAGAAATTGAATTTGATCAGGATAAGTTTCTAGCTCAGGTTGATGCTAAGGTTAAAGAGTACGGTTTCTGCACTATCGTTGTTTCTGAAGGTGTACATTGGGCTGATGGTCGTTTCCTTGCTGAACAGGGTACTCGCGATTCATTTGGTCACGCGCAATTAGGTGGCGCAGCGCCAGTTGTTGCTAACATCATTAAAGATGCTCTTGGCTATAAATTCCATTGGGCTGTTGCTGATTATCTGCAACGTGCAGCACGTCACTTATCATCTAAGTCTGATGTTGAACAAGCATTCGCACTAGGTGAAGCGGGTGTTAACTTCGCTTTAGAAGGTGATAATGCCATTATGCCTACCATAGATCGCATATCTAACGACCCTTATGAATGGAAAATTGGTAAAGCGCCTCTATCAGAAGTGGCCAATGTTGAGAAAATGATGCCAATGGATTACATCACTGATGATGGCTTCGGTATCACGCAAAAATGTAAGGACTATCTATTACCTTTAATTGAAGGTGAAGATTATCCTCCTTATGAAAACGGCTTACCTAAATACGTCGTTTTGAAAAACCAAAGTGTTGCCAAGAAGTTACCAAACTTCGAGATTTAAGTTGTAAAAAAGGGCTGATTATTTAATCAGCCCTTTTTTTTGATTTTTTATTGTTTTAAGAATTTTTACTTAACTTTTAAATATAGAACATAAATTTTATATTTCAAGTTATACGATAAGCTGACATAGTGTGTAGAGAATGTGCCAGATAGGTTGTTCTAAAGTAAATACACCTAAAAATACAATTAATGTATGGACACAAATAACTGTCAAACTTATATCATATTAGTGCTTATTGATGTTGATCAATGAACATCAGTGGCTTATGAATTAGACTCAAGTGGTCTTTTTATCCTGAATTCGTACTGAATTCACTTTTTAAAAACTTAGCAACGGGGAACGTAATGTCTGTTGAATTAATCTTTGCACTGGTCGCTGGAATAGCTGCCGTAGTATACGGAATCATATCCATTAAGTGGATCATGTCTCACTCACCGGGAAGTGACACCATGTTAGAAATTGCGCAAGCAATACAAGATGGAGCACAAGCTTACTTAAACCGTCAATATAAAACCATTGCAATGGTTGGTGCAGTTGTGTTTGTTGCGATTTTCATCTTTATTGGCGCTTATAGTGCTGTTGGCTTTTTAATTGGTGCTGTTTTGTCTGGAGCAACTGGTTATATTGGCATGAATATTTCAGTTCGCTCTAATTCTCGTACTGCTGAAGCAGCTAAAAATGGTATGGGCGCTGCATTCCTTGTTGCTTTCCGTGGTGGTGCTATTACCGGTATGCTCGTCGTTGGTTTAGCTCTAATCGGTATTGCCGGTTATTTCGTCATATTAACAGCAATGGGCTTGACGGTTGATGAGGCTGTTCATGCATTAATTGGTTTGGCTTTTGGTGGTTCTTTGATTTCCATCTTCGCTCGTTTGGGTGGTGGTATTTTCACCAAGGGTGCAGATGTTGGCGCTGATATCGTCGGTAAAGTAGAAGCCGGTATTCCTGAAGATGATATTCGTAACCCTGCAGTTATTGCTGATAACGTTGGCGACAACGTGGGTGACTGTGCCGGTATGGCAGCTGACTTGTTCGAAACTTATGCGGTAACAATTATTGCCACTATGTTATTGGGTTCTTTAATGGTCACTACATCAAGCGATGTTGTTAATGCGGCGGTTATGTATCCATTAGTTCTGGGTGGTGTTTCTATTGTTGCTTCAATTATCGGTATCATGCTGGTTAAATTGAGTAATGACGGAGGCAGCATTATGGGTGCTATGTATAAAGGCCTTATTGCTTCTGCAGTCGTTGCCGGCATTGCATTCTACCCCGTAACAACTTATATGCTGGGTGATACAATTCAGGTCGCTGGAACTGAGCTTGCAACTATTAACCTATACTATGCAGCACTTATCGGTTTAGCTCTAACGGGTGCGATGGTTGTTATTACTGAGTACTATACTTCAACAGAATATGCCCCTGTAAGAACCATTGCTGCCGCTTCTTTGACGGGTGATGGTACCAACGTCATCGCTGGTTTAGGTGTTTCAATGAAATCAACAGCAGCGCCTGTACTGGCTGTTTGTGCTAGTATTTGGGGTGCTTATGAACTAGGTGGTTTGTATGCGATTGCAATTGCTGCAACGTCTATGCTGTCAATGGCAGGTATTATTGTTGCCCTAGATGCTTATGGTCCTATTACTGATAATGCCGGTGGTATTGCGGAAATGGCCGATATGCCAGAAGAAATTCGTAACATTACCGATCCTCTGGATGCTGTGGGTAACACAACAAAAGCTGTCACTAAAGGTTATGCCATTGGTTCAGCAGCATTGGCTGCGCTAGTCTTATTTGCTGATTATACCCATACTCTGGAAGCGAATGGTGGCGGTGCTGTATCGTTTGATTTATCAAATCATATGGTTCTGATTGGTCTGTTTATCGGTGGTTTAGTACCGTACTTATTTGGTGCTATGGCGATGGAAGCAGTGGGTCGTGCAGCGGGTTCAGTGGTCATTGAAGTACGTCGTCAATTCAAAGAAATGCCGGGCATTATGGACAGAACTCAAAAACCTGATTATTCTAAAGCGGTTGATATGCTAACAGCAGCAGCGATTAAAGAAATGGTTATTCCTTCAATCTTACCTATTGCTGTACCTATTGTTGTTGGTTTGACTTTAGGTAAGGAAGCACTGGGAGGTGTTTTAATCGGTTCCATCGTAACAGGTATTTTCGTTGCAATCTCTATGACTACCGGTGGTGGTGCATGGGATAATGCTAAGAAATATATCGAAGATGGCAATCATGGTGGTAAAGGTTCTGATGCGCATAAAGCAGCAGTGACTGGTGATACAGTTGGCGACCCATACAAAGATACAGCGGGTCCTGCTATCAACCCAATGATTAAAATCATTAACATTGTTGCTTTGATGATGATTCCTCTTCTGTAACAAGAAGGGAAAACATATAAATAATGACTCATCAGCTTGATTGGGTCATTATTTAAGCAATTAATATTTTAAATACGTTTAATCTTTTTAACTTTTATAACTTTCATTTCAAAAGGAAAAACCATGCCAACATTCGTACGCACAGAAAAGTGTGATGGCTGTAAAGGTCAGGACAGAACAGCATGTATGTATATCTGCCCACACGACTTAATGAAACTGGACAAAGACGGTTCAGAAACTGGCCACGCCATGAAATCATTTAACCAAGAGCCAGAGCAGTGCTGGGAATGTTATTCCTGCATTAAGATCTGTCCACAGAACGCCATCGAATGTCGTGCTTATGCCGATATCGTCCCTATGGGCGGTTCAGTACAGCCACTACGCGGAACTGATTCAATCATGTGGACCATCAAATTCAGAAACGGCACCATGAAGCGTTTCAAATTCCCGATACGTACCACGCCAGAAGGTTCAATTCAGCCGTATGAAGGCAAGCCTAAAGCAGATTACGCGAACATTGGTTCAGATAAAGGATTCTTCGTTAACGAAGGCAAATATCCTTATGAAGGTAACCCAGACGAATTGATTCTTCTTAAGTAATTACCTCGGTAATACGAAGCAAGAAGCACTCGCAAAAACAGAGAGCCAGTCCCTTGTCAGCCAGCGAACAAAAAGCTGAGCCAGACAACGTACATAGCTCAAACTATAGAACAATACAAACAGAGGTTATCCGAATGTCAGGAACATTTGAAAATCCAGAAGTCATCGAAGAAACGGTTGACATTCTACTTATCGGTGGTGGTATGGGCGCATGTGGCGCAGCATACGAACTAGGACCATGGATAGAAGCATCAGGCCAAGACATCTCAGTCAAGCTTGTCGATAAAGCTGCCATGGATCGCTCCGGCGCCGTTGCTCAAGGTTTATCAGCGATTAACACCTATATTGGTACCGAACAAGATCCGCGGACTATGCTCGCATGGTTTCAAACGACTTAATGGGCATTACCCGTGATGATTTAGCGTATGACCTAGGTCGTCACGTCGATGATTCAGTTCACCTATTCGAAGAATGGGGTCTACCAATTTGGAAACAGCCTGGAGACGAAGGCAAATCATTAGCAGACGGCGGCATGCCCGTACGTTCTGGTAAATGGCAAATCATGATTAACGGTGAAAGCTACAAGTGGATTGTTGCAGAAGCGGCTAAAAAAGCCTTAGGCACAGAAAAAATCCAAGAACGCGTCTTCATCGTAAAACTCGTCAACGACAAAAACGACCCCAGTCGTATTGCCGGTGCTGTTGGTTTCTCTACTCGTGAAAACAAAATCTACGTTTACACCTTCAAAGCTTGCTTATTAGTGTGTGGTGGCGCAGTGAACATCTTCCGTCCCCGTTCTGTTGGAGAAGGTACAGGTCGTGCTTGGTATCCCGTCTGGAACTCAGGTTCAACTTACTCAATGGCAGCAGAAGCTGGCGCTGAATTAACCATGATGGAAAACCGCTTCGTCCCAGCCCGTTTCAAAGACGGCTACGGACCTGTTGGCGCATGGTTCCTACTATTCAAAGCCAAAGCAACTAATGCTTTCGGTGAAGTTTACATGGACAAAAATGCCGAGCTACTGAACGACTATCCTCCTTATGGACTCGCCAAAGTACCTGCTTCTTGCCTACGTAATCACCTAATGATGAAAGAAATGCGTGAAGGCCGTGGTCCCATCTATATGGACACCGTTACAGCACTAGGCAATTTAGCAGAAACCATGACACCCAAAGAAATCAAGCACCTGGAAGCAGAAGCTTGGGAAGATTTCCTAGACATGTGTATTGGTCAAGCAGGCGTATGGGCTGGTGAGAATATCGAACCAGAAAAAACCAACTCCGAATTAATGCCTACCGAACCATACCTACTGGGTTCACACTCAGGTTGTTGTGGCATCTGGGTTTCAGGTCCTACCGATTTAGGCGCACCTGAAGCATGGTCATGGGGCTACCGCTCAATGACCACCATCAAAGGTTTATTCACCGCTGCTGATGGTGTTGGCGCATCCGGTCACAAATTCTCTTCAGGCTCTCACGCTGAAGGTCGTTTAGCCGCTAAAGCCATGGTTCAGTACTGTGTAGACAACAAAGATTGGACACCTGAATTAGACACTTCAGTAGAAGAGTTGACCTCAGATATCTATCAGCCAGTACGTACCTTCTTAGAGCAGCACAAAGATTACTCTACAGCAATCGATATCAACCCTAACTACATCACACCAAAAATGCTTCAGTTCCGTTTACAGAAGATGATGGATGAGTACGTAGCCGGTGTTGCGACCATGTACCAGACCAATGCGAAGATGCTAGAAGTCGCAGAGCACAAGCTGGGTATGCTAAAAGAAGACGCGAAGAAAATGCGTGCTAAAGATTTACACGAGTTATTACGTGCGTGGGAAAACTATCACCGCATATTGACTGCTGAAGCACACATGAAGCACATCCAGTTCCGTGAAGAATCACGTTACCCTGGCTTCTACTATCGTATGGACTTCAACATTGTTGACGAAGAAAACTGGAAATGTTTTGTGAACTCAACCTATGACAAGAAGACACAAAAGTGGAACTGCTTTAAAGTAGAACACGTTGATGTTGTCGACAAGTCTGTCCTTATGAAGTAATGACTGCAACTGAGTGAAAGCTCAGGTACAGTAAGGCTTAATAAGCACCAAGAAGAGCCCGTTCAATGCAAGTTGAGCGGGCTTTTTTTGTACCTAATTGTCTTTGACTGAACAAAAAATAATCACCTCTTGATGCAAATTAACTTTTCATTTATCATTAAACCTAAAACAATCAGTTGAATCGTAGCGAGAGCGACTTAGGTGCTGAAGATTAAGGGTTTTACAGGTTATTTTGGCTTTATTCGTAGTCACCTACGGGTGAAGTCAAAATGTTCTGGAAAATCCTTAAGATTCAGTGCATAAGGCGGTCGCAGTAGGTTCAACTGATTTTTTTAGGTTAAACACTATGATGTTAATATTTTAAAGTGAGTTTACTTATGTCCGAAAGACCTGAAAGCTTAATTCCTCCAATGGATAGTAGCTGTAGCGCTAAAGAAATGTTTGCTTTGCGTGCCTTAGGGGATAGTATGGAGCCTGAATTTGAGCATGGCCGAGTACTAATTATCGATCCTGAAGCGGTGGTTAGGGATGGTTCTTATGTGATTGCTAAGGTGGATGATGAATTTATTTTTAGACAGCTTCGTATGTATGATAAAAAATTCTTCTTACAACCGCTGAATGATTTGTATGAAACGATTGAAATTAATGGTTTGGATGATTTGGAAGGTGTGATTGTGCAATCGGGTAATCGTCGTAAGGATATGAAAAAGCATCGCTAATATTGATGGTAGCGGCTATATTTGGGCTAACGATGTATCAATTTAAATAAGTATAATTTTCAGTGTTTACTATTGTCCTTAAATTCAGCTTTATAGTATAAAAATAGTACTTGGGTATTAGCTCACACTATTCGTTTTGTTTTCTTGATAATTCCTCTTTTCTCTCCTAGATTTATTGTGTCTGCGGTTATTTTTATTTGCTAAAAATATTAATCGTAGGCAATTAATATTTGTTTACTATGATTGCGAAAAAAGTTGAATTTGTTTTCGCTATTTTTTTGATTGTGTTTTTTTCACAATTGTTTGTCAGAATCTGGAATATATGGGCAAAGAAGGGTGCGAGTTTATTAGCGGGAGGCATTGCTTTTACTTTGCTTGTTTTAGTGATGGTTGAGGAAGTCCGTTATGGTATTGGCTTTCGATATATGACGGCGCAGGTTCAACTGATTTTTTTAGGATTATATTTTTATTATCTCTAAAACGGCATCAACCATCTGTGGATCCCATTGTCCGGAATCGCGCTCTGTGCGAATAATAGACAAGGCTTTTTCTTTACTCATTCCTTTTCGATAACAGCGATCACCTGTCATGGCATCCCAGGTATCTGCAATGGAAACAATGCGTGCCATAAAGGGGATGTCTTCACCTTTTAAACCATCAGGGTAGCCCTTGCCATCCCAGCGTTCATGATGCCATGCGGCAATTTCACGGTGGTGTTCATAGTGAAGTAACGGCTTGAGAATTTCGGCGGTTTTTACCGGGTGTTCACGCATGATGGCGAATTCTTCGTCAGTGAGAGGACTTTCTTTATTGAGAATTTTATCTGGAATAGCAATTTTTCCCAAGTCATGCATTAAAGCACCTTGTTTTAAAAGGGCTAAATCTTCCTTTGATAATTTGAAATATTTTCCAAGTTTTACTGAAAAAGCAGACACTCGACTGGAGTGCTGTGCTGTATAGTCATCTTTTGCGTGCAGTGCTCTAGTGAGAGAGTTAATGACTTCAATATAGGACTGGTTTTTACTATTGATAAAATCTTGAATACTGCCAGCCATACTATCAATTGATTGACCTAAATGAGTGATTTCTTTGGGCGCATTAATTTTATTTATGCGACTGGAAAAATTTTCTTGAGTAATATCACGCGCTGTTTGTTCAATTTTTAAGATAGGGGCAATAAGCCGGCGGTGTAAAAAGTAACCCAGAGATAAGACTAACAATAAACCACTGAGGCTAATAATAATCGTCATCCGAGTATCGTATTGACCATCGATCATTTTAATATTATTTAATGTTTTTTCGATATTGATTTCAATTTCTAGGGCTGCAACCACCTGATTATTTTCATATAGAGGAATAATAACATCAGTAATAGAAACTAACTTACCCTTGATCTCCCTGCCGGGCTTATACTCAATTTCTTTACTGACTAAAGAATGTTGTTGCTGAAATACTGGTTCGAGATATTCGCTGACATTCTTTCGAGTGTCATATTTTTGATGTGAGTCGGCAAGAATTTCACCTTTTGCATCAAAAATGTACAAGCGGTAAATAGAAAAGTTGACTTCATGAAATTGACTGAATTTTTCAAATTGGCTTAGGGCTCGGGAGACTTTTTGGCGTAATAAGACTTTATCATGAATGCTCGAAAAAGAGTTAATTTCTCTCTCTAGGCCATGTAAAAAAGTTTGTGCCTGTTTGCGACTTTCATCGAGCAAAATATCTTCAATCATCTCTTCGCTTTGGTAATACAATAATGCGGATTGAATACCAAAGAGAAGGGCTATAAGAATAAAAATTTCGCTAGTAAGAGATAATTTCATGAGTGCTGTTTTTTTATTTGGACACTCTTATTAATAGCCCGTATTGGCGAATTTGTATAGCCTTTATCTATTTTACTGGGTGAGCAGGCACCGCCTTCATTTTCCAGATATCTCGATTATACTCCTGCATGGTTCTATCGGTAGAAAATTTACCGCTGGAAAGGGTATTGATAATACTCATTGTGGTCCATTTTTCAGTATCCTGATAGGCGATGGCCACTTCTTCCTGAGCATCAATATAGGAGCGAAAATCAGCCAATGTCATCCACATATCATGGGAACTCTTAATGGAGTTTAGTATGGGTTCAAAGAGTTTGTGCTCACATTGATTAAAATAACCTGACTCAAGAATTTGCATGACATTAGCGATGTCAGTATCATTGCTAATAATACTCATAGGGTCATAGTGTGGCCTGGAAGTATCAATTTCTTCAGCGGTTAAACCGAATAAGAAGAAATTATCGGCACCAACTTCTTCTCTGATTTCAATATTGGCACCATCTAAAGTACCAATGGTTAATGCGCCATTCATCATGAACTTCATGTTACCAGTGCCGGATGCTTCTTTACCTGCAGTTGAAACCTGCTCTGACAAATCAGTACCGGGGCAAATAACTTCCATAGCGGAGACATTATAGTTGGGAAAAAATGCAACATTGAGTAAGCCTTTGGCTTGCGGATCATTATTAACAATATTAGCTACATTATTGATTAATTTGATGGTTAATTTGGCCATGGCATAACCGGGTGCGGCTTTACCGCCTATTAATACACAGCGAGGAGTCCAGTCTTTTGTGTCGCCAGCCTTAATACGATTGTATAGGTGTATTACGTGTAAGATATTGAGCAGTTGACGTTTGTATTCGTGAATGCGTTTTACTTGCACATCAAATAGTGCGTTGGTATTAAAGTCAACCTGACATTGTTCTTTGATCAGTGCAGCTAACCTCACTTTGTTCGACTTCTTGATGGCTTGCCATTGTTTACGAAATTCTTTTTTATGGACGAACTTCTCAAGTTGTTTTAATTGGGATAAATCTTTGATCCATTTTTCACCAATTTTCTTGCTAATAAGTTGGCGCAATTCAGGATTACAACCGGCTAACCAACGCCTGGGGGTAACACCATTGGTTTTATTATTAAATTTTTCTGGCCACAGTTGATAAAAGGGATTGAATAAGCCTTGTTTGAGTAGTTCAGTATGTAGGGCCGCGACACCATTGACGGAAAAACTGCCGACGATGGCAAGGTAAGCCATACGCACTTGTGGCACAGAACCTTCTTCAATGATGGACATTTGCCTGCGTCGTTGGGCATCGCCCGGCCAGTGCATGGCGACCTGTTCTAAAAAGCGGGTGTTAATCTCGTAAATAATTTCCAGTAAGCGGGGTAATAATGACTTAAATAAAGGTACTGACCAGCGCTCTAATGCTTCGGGTAATAAGGTATGGTTGGTATAGGCCATACTATTACTCGTAATGGCCCAAGCTTCATCCCAGGTATGCTCATGCTCATCAATCAATAGGCGCATAAATTCAGCAATGGATATGGTGGGGTGAGTATCATTGAGTTGAAAACAGTTTTTCTCTGCAAATTGACTAAAATCATCATGACGGAATAACCATTCACGTAATACATCCTGCAAACTGGCAGAAGCGAGAAAATATTGCTGGCGCAGACGTAATTCCTTACCATTTTCACTGCTGTCATTAGGGTATAGCACCATCGTAATATGTTCGGCAGAATTCTTTTCTTCCACGGCTTCGGTATAACTGCCCATATTAAATTCATCTAAATCAAACTCGTCGGTTGCAGCTGCCTTCCACAGGCGCAGCGTGTTGACCGTACCGTTCTGAAAGCCTGGAATAGGGATGTCATAGGGCACAGCCAATACATCACGTGTACCATTCCAATATACCGTTAATTTACCTTTATTGTTCTTATGAAATTCGGTATAGCCGCCAAATTTGATGCGTTGGGTGTATTCGGGGCGTTCCAATTCCCAGGGATTGCCATTGAGTAACCAGTGGTCAGTGTCTTCAATTTGATGACCTTGCTCTATACGCTGTTTAAACATGCCGTATTCATAGCGCAAGCCATAGCCCTTTACGGGCAACTGTAAGGTGGCACAACTATCAAGAAAACAAGCCGCCAAACGGCCCAAACCACCATTACCAAGTCCCGCATCTTGTTCACTATCAGCAATTTCTTCTAAATCGAGACCGAGTTTATAAAAAGAAGCTTGTACAGTTTCATTCAAATCCAAATTGAGCATGCAATTACTTAATGCCCGACCCATTAAAAATTCCAGAGAAAGGTAATAAGTTCGTTTGCAATCGGAATCCTCATAGGCGCTGCGGGTTTTTTTCCAACGTTCCATCAGACGATCTCGTAAGGTATAACTCAGGGCTTTATAGGGATAGTGGGTGGCCAGACAATTATTACTTCGCCCTAGGGTATGATTATAATAATAGCGAAAACAGTTCCTTACGGATTCTTCATCCATTCCAAGTGGTGGTACAGTGGTTAATTCATCAACAGGTTTACTTTTGATCATGAGCTTGAAATTGCTGCAATGTTTATACATTTGAGGGACTCATTCGGTTAAATTTTATGAATGTAAATATTATGGCTTAGGTCTAAGAATTGTCAACAGTGTAAACTCTCTAAATAAGAGTAAAATAATTGTAAGATCAATCCTACTTTCAGTGCATTATTTATTATATTAATGCACTTAAGTCTGGCGGATGTGTGCTTACTTGTCTAAAATGGTAAGGAATTATTTTACATTTAATCAGTGCGTTAAATTATTATAATATACTGTTTTATAAAATATTTTCCTCATTATTAAATACTTCAAACTAATAATAATAAATAAATTGAGGTTGTAAATGCTTACCACCAACTGTATCGCTAGAAAGAATTTTCCTTCCCTGGTATTATGCTCGATTTTTGTACTGAGTAGCAACGTTTATGCGTTAAACTTGCTGGAATCCTGGAACTTAGCCTTAGAAAATGATCCCGTGCTGGCTCGAGCACAATTTGAACATAATTCGATACAAGAGACCAAAGAGCAGGCCTTTGCCGATTTATTGCCTGATATTTCACTGGATTTAGAAGAAAAAAGAACGGATTTTGAAGTTAAAAGAAGTGATAATCCTACCCCTAAGACAAAAGATAAGTATGACACTACTACTTATACCGTGAATATGACTCAGTCGGTATATCACAAGGAAGAGTGGGAACGTTATGGGCAGGCAAAAAAAGAAGGCTTGCAAGCTGAAATCCAATTAGCGAATACCACACAAGATAGGATTTTACAGCTGGGTGAGCGTTATTTTGAAGCACTCAATGCTGAAATGACGCTGAAATACACAAAATCAGAACGGGATGCGGTTGAACAAAATATGGCCTTGGCAAAGGGCAAGCATAATTCTGGACTGGGACGTAAAACTGATACCCTGGATGCTCAGGCGCGTTTAGCCGATGTCGAGGCTCGAATGGAAGAAGCGCGTCATAATGTCAGACAGACTCGCCAGTCACTCATCGAAATTATTGGCGAGCGTCGTGATCCATTAGCACCACTCAAAGATAATATTAGTCTGACCAGTCCACAGCCAGAAAAAGTAGATGATTGGTTGCAAGGTGCTTATGATGGTAATTTAAACGCTCAAGTACAGCGCTTACAGGTTGAAATTTCTAAATATGATATGGAAATTCAAAAAGCCGGGCATTATCCTTCGGTTGATTTATTAGCTCAGTATACGGATCAGGAGCTAGGGGGAAGTATTTATGATGGCGCCAGTGATACTAATACAACTGAAATCATGTTACAAATTTCAATTCCTATTTATCAAGGTGGCGGCGTTAACTCACGAGTACGTCAGGCTGCAGAAGACTTTTTTGCTGAAAAAGAACGTCAGGATGAAGTGTTTCGAAATATTGAACGAGAATTAAAGATAGCCTTTGATGGTGTGAATAGTGCTATTCGCCGTATAGGCTATCTAGAAAAAGGTGTACAAGCACAACGACAATCTGTACAAGCCAAAAAGGAGGGCTTTAGAACCGGACTCTATACCGGTATTATCTTGCTGGATGCGAATCGCGATCTATATTTTTACTTAAGAAATTTTTCCCGAGCCAGAACCGATTATTTGCTGAATACTTTACGTTTAGCCAAACAATCAGGATCTTTAAGTATCACCGATCTAAAAAAATTGAACCAACTATTAACAATGTAACGACTATCACGCACTAGCGCCAGTTGATTCATTTATTAGTAAGTACAATCCAGCAGTCGCCAGTTATCTGGCATAGAGGTCTCCATGAGCAAGCAAAGCAAAAAGCAAAAGAATAATTCTAAGCCTACCGCATTTGATAGCCAAAAAGAGTTTCAGCTTGAAACCCTTGAACCCAGGATGCTTTTATCCGCAGATGGACTGCTGCCTCCCGATGTTTTAGAACAACTTCAAAGTGAAGACATTGTTGAAGAATTGGTGGCTGATGAAACACTCTTAGCCGCAATAATGTGGCTATACTTAACCGGACACACAACTTAAAACAACTAAAAGATAAAAAGTGTGACCTAAAATGAATGATCAAACAAAAAAACCGAATAAAAGCTATACATCAGAATTTAAAGAATCAGCTGTCAAATTAGCTAATGAGACGGATCAACCCGTTTCTCAGACTGCCAGGGAGCTAGGTGTTAATGTAAATACTCTACATACCTGGATCAGTAAATATTCCAAACCGGTGAAGACGGTAGCCAATAGAAGTGATGAACACATTTATGATGAAGTAAAACGTCTGAAAAAGAATTGGCAAAAGTGATTCAGGAGCGTGATTTATTAAAAAGGCCACAGCGTACTTTGCAAGGGAAACTTTGTGAAGTACGCATGGATAACTGATCAGGCTAAAGATTACCCGGTAACGATTCTGTGCCGTTTTATGGATGTTTCCCGTAGTTGCTATTATGATTGGGTTAGCTCTCCTAAAACGGATAGAGAAAAGAAAATGAAGCGCTTACTGAGCAGCTAAAAAACTGTTTGAAGACAGTCGCAAGACTTATGGAACCCGTCGTCTTAAAAGAAAACTGGCTGAAAAAGGCGTTCATATAAGCCGCCGGAGAATTGGTCGATTAATGAAAAAAGCCGGTTTGTTTTGTAAAACGAAGAGACGCTTTAAAGCGACGACTAATTCCAAGCATAATAAGCGTATATCTCCAAATTTACTGGAAAGAGAGTTTACTGTCTCTCAACCTGATCGCTACTATGTGGGTGATATTACCTATATTGCCACCAAGGAAGGCTGGTTATATTTAGCGGTTGTCATTGACTTATTCTCTAGGCAAATTGTTGGCTGGTCGATGGATGAGCGAATGAAAGCCAAGCTAGTCAATGATGCTTTACTGATGGCCATATGGAAGCGTAAACCAATGGATGGATTGCTTTGGCATACTGACCGAGGTAGCCAATATGCCTCTGATAGTCATAGAAAAATATTGTCGGATCATAACATAATTCAGTCTATGAGCCGCAAAGGAAATTGCTGGGACAATGCTGTATCAGAGAGCTTCTTTCATAGTTTGAAAACTGAATTGACGCACCATTGTCGATTCAAAACCAGAGTAGAAGCAAAGCAGGCAACATTTGAATATATTGAGGTATTTTATAATCGGGAGCGACTTCATTCGGCTAATGATTATTTGTCACCAGTCGATTATGAAATACAGCAGGAAATAGCTTAAATCGATTGATTGAAGAGGGGTAAAAGGCGACATAAATGCCGCCCATTACCGTTGACGGCCATCGGCTCCTCAGCCTGTGCCGTGAAGATATTGTAACAGGATCATTACCGTTGTGAAAATACCTTGGGTGAATGGAACGGCTCTATCGTTCCAGAGGGCAAAGCCCTTTCTCTTCATCTGTTTAAAGTTAACATGAGAAACTAAAATGATAGGAAATACAAAATGACAAAAATCACTTGAAACAGCCAAAAAAATATTTAAAGTGTTGACACATCACAACGCATTTTCAGCTTAAAGAAGAAGATGGTCAGATTCAGGTTCTGGATAACAATGATTTATTAGATGTGCCGGTGATCAAACCTGATGCTGAAGCAACTATCATTGCACAGCAAGCACAAACACTACCGCCACTGGAATTACAGGCCAGCACTGAAAGCAAGCAAGAAAACTTTGTCGGTTTTGGACAAAGAGTCCAGGCCAATGAGATTGTCATTATTGATTCCCGTGTAGAGAATATTGAACAACTACTCAATGATAGTTCCAGTTATAACACTTCAAATACAATAGAAAAAAGCCCCCAAAACTTAGCACAAGATGCTGATAGAGAAGCCTGGGTCATTATTGATTTAACCCAAACTGATCTAAGCTCTGCTGTAATGGTCAGCCAAAACTCAGGACAACGTATTGCTTATATCGTTGATGCAGAAAAAGATGGTATCGATCAAGTCAGTGATATTTTATCCCAATACAATGATTTATCTGCAGTGCATATTTTTTCTCATGGAGCGTCAGGTGCTTTATTATTAGGCGCAGGACGTTTAACCACCAATACCTTGCAGCAAGAGTCACGTAAAGTTCAGAATTGGGGTAATGCCCTGGCAAAGAATGGTGATATTTTACTCTATGGTTGTAATGTTGCTGAAGGTGAAAAGGGTGAGCAATTCGTTCAAGAACTGGCACGACTGACTCAGGCTGATGTGGCAGCTTCCAATGATGAAACTGGTGCTCAGGCGCTGGGTGGTGATTGGGATTTAGAAGTTGCTACGGGTGCTATTGAACGTAGTCTGCAAGTGACAAATTATCAATCTATCCTCTTGGATGTTACGTCTAAGCCGGGAGTGGCGATTGTTGCCAATAGTGATCTGACGAGTAATGCATCACAATTACTTGAACAGGGGATAAAAACCCTGGATTTAAGCGCAGTCACAAAGGATTTGACAATCACCATCAGAGCCAGTGGTGTTTTCAGTGTGAAATCGGGCTCGTTTGATATTAATTTTGATCGTAAAGACAGTAATGGTCTGGAAAACTTAGTATTAGGCAAGGGTATCAACACGCTGATTTTTGAAGCCAAGGCAAATATTGTTGGTGAACTGAGCGCACCTACGGGCGCTACTTTATCACTTGAATATCGAGGTAGTGATGGTAGTAATAATGATGTGTCAATTTCATAATCGACTGGTGACAAATAATCATTAGCCGAATGAAGTCGCTCCCGATTATAAAATACCTCAATATATTCAAATATTGCCTGCTTTGCTTCTACTCTGGTTTTGAATCGACAATGGTGCGTCAATTCAGTTTTCAAACTATGAAAGAAGCTCTCTGATACAGCATTGTCCCAGCAATTTCCTTTGCGGCTCATAGACTGAATTATGTTATGATCCGACAATATTTTTCTATGACTATCAGAGGCATATTGGCTACCTCGGTCAGTATGCCAAAGCAATCCATCCATTGGTTTACGCTTCCATATGGCCATCAGTAAAGCATCATTGACTAGCTTGGCTTTCATTCGCTCATCCATCGACCAGCCAACAATTTGCCTAGAGAATAAGTCAATGACAACCGCTAAATATAACCAGCCTTCCTTGGTGGCAATATAGGTAATATCACCCACATAGTAGCGATCAGGTTGAGAGACAGTAAACTCTCTTTCCAGTAACACATTAGTTCATCTCTTAATTGATTATAGTTGTCTCTAATGCCCTCAGCATTGGGCATAATCATAATATCTTGGCAGTGCTGATTTTTCCAATTATAATTTTTGTTTTGCTTGTTTTTTTTTGTTTGCTCACTCCCATCCTTCTTTTTTGGTAGCGGAAGTCCTTTCTTTTTACGACGTGCAAATGCGGCATTGCGCTTTTCAAGCTTTTTTTGTTGCTTTTTATCCTCAGTGGCAAATTTCTTTTTTTGTTTTTCGGTCAATTCACAAGTTTTTTTGAGTGATTTACAATCCTGACGACAATTAAGCTTGGCATTAGATTCATTGGAATAGGCCCATTCACCCGCTTCACTGATACAGCCTTGCTGTTTGCAATCAACAATGCCCTCAGAAGGTGTTGTTGGCTGTCTTTGACAATTTTCTTTCACTATTTTTGCTTTTTGAGCATTTGTTCGTTTGGCCATTTATGAGAAACTTCCTGATAGGTGATTGTCATTAGCAATGTTTAAAGGTGAAATGTTTAAAGATGCACTGTCGTTAGGCATTTCTTTCCAGGCAGGTGATTCCGGATCATTATGCATACTATCCCACACGGTATCATGCATTTGGTCAACCAACGCCAGAACCGATGTGTCAGGCGTTCTATTAATAAGCCATTGTTGAATTTTTGGGTGCTCATCAAAATCGGCAGCGAGTTCAAACATGAGTCCTAAAAAAAAGCTGAGTTCTTCCCTTGTCTTCAGGCCATAATGCCGAGCGCGTTTAATGCCATGCTGAATTAACTTGCTCAGGGTTTTGTTTTGATAAGGTAATAAGGCATCGAGATGCCACTCTAAAAGATGATCGCCCAAATTGCTTATCAATGCTTGTTCTGTGAGAGACTGTAAGTAGATAAAATGTGCTTCTTTTAAATGCCACCAAGCAGTTTTTAATGGTGGATCTATCTTTTTTAAATCAGATAATGGTAATGCCAATTCAGGATTTAATTGATAAACACATGACCATTTATCGAGTTCATCATAGAGATAAACGGCATCACAAAATGCCAGTAGTTGTGCCTGTTCATAAGGCTGGCAGGCTTTTAAATAAGGGCCTAGAATTTGTGCCGTGTAGAATTTAAAAATAGCGACTTCACCATCTAATGCGTAGACTGTAAGTAGGCTTTGCCAGTGCTGACTGAGCGTCTCAAAATGATGATTTGAAAAGATGAGCATAAAATGTTCAGGGGCTTCATTTAATAAGTGAGTCAGAAAATCATATTGGTTTAATTGAATTTGTATTAAGCAGGGCGATTGGTCACGTAGTTCCTGCATAGCGGTTGCATGAAACAGGTTGTAAAAAATTGGGTCGTCACTGAGGTTGAATAGTTCACCTCGCAGTGATTGTCTGGAATTGATGTCTATGAGTGCATAGACATTGCTTTCACCATTGAGCAAGATTTGGTGAATGGTTTCAAGCGGATGATGTAGGATAGCTTCACTCATTAGGACGGCTTATCCTGTGATGCTGCTTTCGGTTGCTCCTCTTTTTGTGCGGCTTCGGCACAGGGTTTACAACCACCAAATTTATCTAAGTCTAATGTTCGTTCATTGCCTGCACCGGTGGCAAACAAAAACTGGGACAATTGATAAGGGGCTTCAGGGGCAATGGGTTTGAAGCTTTGTCCCGGTTTGTCTTTGTCGGCTTCTACAGCCTGAAAAGGATTGATTGGGGCGGCACTGGAAGCTGAGCCAGGGCCGCCACCACTATTGAGGTTGACTTTGGGGCCACTAATCGTCACGCCAGAGGGATCGATTTTGACAAAACTGCCGCCGGCTTTAAAGGTGATTTCACTGCCGGCATCCAGTTTGATGCTGCTGGCGGCTTTGATGTGAACTTCACTGCCCGCACTTTGTAAGATTTTGCTACCGGCTTTGATGTGCAGTTTTTGGCCGATAGTCTGGGATAAATTGTTGCCGACTTTGTGTTGATGATTATTGCTGATTTTTTGATGATTATCAACTTTGATGTGTTCGTGTTGTTCATTGTCAACGATGAGTGAACGGGTGTTTTCGATGTGTTCACGGCGGTCATTTTTACAACGGATATCCAGGTCTTTTTCACTGTGAAAATAAATTTGTTCCTGGGCTTTTTTGTCCTCATAACGAATTTCATTATAGCCTTCGCCACCGGGTGTTGAATGGGTTTTTAAGGTACTACGGGTTTTATTTGCAGGCAAGGAATAAGGTGGTAGGCTGTCACCATTGTAGGTGCGACCACTGATTAACGGTCTGTCGGGATTGCCGTGCTCAAATTCAATCAGCAATTGCTGACCGATGCGAGGTGTCATGATTTGTCCCCAGGCATTGCCGGACAATTCGTTGTTAGTGCGTAGCCAGCAGGTGGTTTTTTCATCATATTGGCCTTCGCGATCCCAAAGAAACTGCACTTTGACCTGACCGTATTGATTGACATAAATCTCTTCGCCTTCTGGCCCCGTCACAAAGGCATATTGTTCGCCATGAATGAGTGAAGCCCGTTGCTGAAGGGGAGGTCGATATAAACTATTAGCAGGGATCGTAAACAGTTCATTGTGGTAGGAACTGCCTTCATTGGCATTGTTTGGCGTGTCTTCGTCCAGTGATTGGGGTTGTTTGCCTTCATGAAAAACATGGGTGATTAATTGATCAATATTATTGGCCTGATAATAGTGATCGGTTTGAGTAAATAATCGACCTGCTCTGAGGCGTTGTACATTGCTTTTGCCAGTGCCGGTTTTTATAAAGGTTGAGTGGCGTTGTTGCTGTAAGCTGGCATAAAATTCTGCTTCGCTTTCGGTTTTGTAATTACCGGGGTAGTGATAATCTTCTAATGAAGGGTTCAGTTCATTTTGGCTGAATTTTTCTAGCGTTCGAGTCGGTGTAGTGAAGTTGTAGTCCCGTAGGGTACTTTTGCCGCTATGGGTATTTTGCGAAAAGACAAATTGATTGATATGCTCATTTTTTTCCAAAGAGCCTGCTGCAAATAAGCCAGAATTATGTTTGTAGCTGACTTCAGGGATTTGCTCAACAAAACTAAAGGCGGTTTTACTGTCACCAATCACCATGAGGTGTTTATCAGCGCTGTGCTGATAATGAAAATGCAGGCCTTCTTCAGCCATCAAACGGCTGACAAATTGCCACTCGGTTTCGTTATATTGGGTGCAGAATTCACGGCTAGGGAGTTGTCGATCGGTTGACCATTGGTAGTGAGTGCCGGATACCAGACCTGCTTCATCGAATATTTGTTTGATGATATCCTGTACGCTGAGATTTTGAAAAATTCGACAGCCTTTGCGGTATTCTAAAAACCAGGCCATAGGGACTACTTTGGCTCGATACCGAGCAAAGCGAGTGCCATTTTCTATACATTGAGTTTCAGCAATAATACCGTTGAGATATTGGACTTCATCTTCACCCTGAATGGTAAGTAGGGCTGTCTTTTTGATGAGTGCGCTATGATCCAGGTTTTGATCATCACAGACAAAATCAACATGAAGATAAAAATGATCACTGATGCTTTCGCTGAGATCGAATTGATAGACACGGAGTTTATTATGAAGACTGGCCTGATTGGCAATGCTGAAAGTAAAACGACTGGTATTTGCGCTGGTGTACGGCATAACACGTCCTTGTTTAAAAGATGCTCATGAAGTTTCTTGAAGGTTATACGAGAATGTTCATAAGACTAAGTCAGGCGGTTCCGTTTGCCCGATCATTAATTTGTGGTAATTATATTTTATTCTTGAAGTTAATTGCAATGGGGTTTAACCCGAATTGTGACTTTGAAGCTAAAAATTCATAAAAAAACTAAATATTAGAGAAAAAAGGCAAAAAAAAGCTGCTGGGCGATATGCCGAGCAGCTTTTATAATGTTGCATTGAGCGCTATTAAGAAGCTAATTTAGCTTTAATTGCATCAATAACAGCATCACTCGAAGTGGCTTCAACAGTCAATAACATGCCTTCTTTATCATAGAAACCGGCTAAAGGTGCAGTCATTTCATTGTATACTTCTAAACGGTTGCTGATCACTTCGACAGTTTCATCATCACGTTGAACAACAGGGCCACCACACTTGTCACACTTGCCTTCTTCTTTAGGTGGGTTAGATTTTACATTGTAAATCTCGCCACAATCAGAACAAGTACGACGCGTAGTTAAGCGATCAAGGATCACGTCACGTGGTACGTCGATGTTAACAACAGCATCTAATTCTTCGCCCATGTCAGCTAATAATACTTTTAACGCTTCAGCTTGAGGAATAGTACGTGGGAAACCATCTAGTAAGTAGCCGTTTTTACAATCGTCTTCTTTCAGGCGCTCGCCCATGATGCCCATGATTAAATCATCAGAAACCAAATCACCGGCATCCATAGCGGCTTTTGCTTGCTTGCCTAGGTCAGAACCGGCAGCAACAGCAGCGCGTAAAATATCGCCTGTTGAGATTTGAACGGAACCGTCCATCTTAGTTAATAATTTAGCGACAGTACCTTTACCTGCACCGGGTGCACCTAATAGAATAAGTTTCATTATGACTCCAAAGAATGTTTAGAAAATATTGATAATTATCAAAAGCTTACTTTTAAGCGTCTGTAGTCACCAATTTTGAAAAATTTAACTGGGAAATATACACTTATTTTGCCTAATTTGACAGCATTTTTTACATGTGTATTTATTTTTCTGCAATTTGCTAGAATAGTGGCAAATTTTATTAAAACAGGGAAATCCAAGCAATGCCAAAAGCATCCGATCTCAAAAAAGGCGCCATTGTCGAAATTGATGAGCAACTCTATCAGGTACGCAATATTGATGTGCGCAGCCCTTCTTCCCGTGGTGCGAATACCTTGTATAAGATTACCTTTATGAATATCCAGAAAAAACAGAAACTGGAACAGACGCTTGGTGGTACAGATTTTCTTAAAGAAGCAGATTGTATGCGTCGTATGCTGCAATTTTTATATAAAGATGAGCAATTCTATACCTTTATGGATAATGAAGACTACAACCAATACACCCTGTCGATAGAAGAAATAGATAATGCGGCTGATTATTTACCCGATGGTCAGGAAGGCATATTGGGGATGCTCTATGAAGATAATCTCATTGGTATTGAATTGCCCGCATCGGTTTCACTGAAAATTATTGAAACCGCTCCGGCAATTAAGGGCGCATCGGCCTCAGCCAGAACTAAACCCGCTGAATTAGAAACTGGTTTAGTGGTGCAAGTGCCGGAATATCTGGCAGAAGGGGAAGTGATACGAGTGATCACCGCAACGGGTAAGTTTGCCGCAAGAGCGTGAGTGTTTGCTATGTTAGTCAATAAATGGGTGCTGTATGTTTAAATTTTTCTCAAGTCTTGTTCTCTTAACTCTACTTATTTTACTTCCAACCTCTTTCGCGGCAGAAATAAAAGCACAGACCATTGTCTTGAAAAAGCCTCCAGAAGCTTTAACACAATGGTATAAACCGGCTAATAAACGTCAGGTTTGGCTACACACTATGTTTCGCTTACGCCGTGAAGTTTTGGCGATGAAAGACTATGCTGCAAAAGGGCAACAGCCAGAGTTAGAAAAATGGTCGCAGAAATTTGCCAAAGATTATCGCAGCATCGCAGAAATGGTACCGCAATGGGAAGAGTATTTATATGTTGATAAATTGACTCAATTGCAAACACTTGTCAAGCAACAAGATTATGCTGCTATTCCAGCACAACTCAAAAAAATCAGTAAAAGCTGTATGCATTGTCATGATGACTTTCAAACCGTCAGTACATTGCTTTATCGTACGCCTGATTTTAGTACTCAAACTATCCCGCAAGGTCATGATGAAGTGGCTTTGGATTATGATGAAATGATGGAGCACCTATCGGATTCCGTGAATCGCATCAATATTGCCATTAAAGATGGTTATTATACCGATGCCCATCAGGCTATTGCCCCTCTGGACAAACAATTGCAAGCACTGGCAAGTCATTGCAGTTCGTGTCATAAGCAAGATAAACAGCCTATTGAACGTATTATGTCAGCATCACGCGATCTTTTGGCGGAGTTAGCGGCACAATTACAACATCAAGATAAAAAAGCCGGTAGAAAACTGGGGGAGTTTGCAGTGAAAGTCTGTGCCCGTTGTCATGCAGTGCATCGATTAACTGCGGATTTAAAAAGTATTGCTGAATGAATCAATATTAACTTGAATCATGTGACGTGCAATCCCATATTAGTGAGTTATAAAGACAACATTTTTGTAAAAGAGCAGGTAAAGCATTGAGTAAACCAACCATTTTGACACCTCAAGCAGAGAAAGCACCTTCAGAAGAAACATTGGTGTATACCATCGGTGAAAATCTATACATCAATCTAACTGATCGTTGTACGCTGGCCTGTGAATTTTGCCCTAAAATTCAGGGCAGTATGGATGTCCATGAATACAATCTACTCCTATCGCATCGTCATCAGGTCGATGAGTATATCGAAAAAATCGGTGATCCCAGTCAATATGAAGAAATTGTATTTTGTGGCTTTGGTGAACCCACCCTGAGACTCAAAGCCTTGTTGGAAGTCGCCACCTATTGTAAACAAGCTGGGGCTAGGGTGCGTGTTAATACCGATGGTCTGGGTAATCTGGTGAATAAACGCAATATTCTGCCCGATATGGCAAAATGCGTTGATGCACTTTCAGTGTCGATGAATGCACAAAATGAAGAAGTTTATGATCGACACTGCGTCCCCGCATTGAAAGGCTCTTTCGATAGTATGCTTGATTTCTTACGCTTAGCACCTGATTTCATACCTGATACTACCGCTACTGCGATTGATGGTCTGGAAGGTGTTGATGTTGAAGCCTGTGAAGCAAAAGCACATGAATTGGGCATTAAATTTAGACGTCGAGTATTAGATATTGTTGGTTAGATAGAAATTGCAAAAAACTTCATTTTTTTAATTGCATTTTTCTAAAACTCAGGTAGAATACGCACCACTTAACAGTTGTGGGTGATTAGCTCAGCTGGTTAGAGCATCGCCCTTACAAGGCGGGGGTCATAAGTTCGAATCTTATATCACCCACCATTTTACAGTTTAAAAACAGTATCTTAGGGATTATTGAATCGTTTAGTAGATTCTAATAATCAGGCAAGCACACTATCAGCACATTGTTGTGAGTTTGTAAGTCTTAATTAAGGACTGCACATCATTAATAATCAGAAAGCTACCATCAGATCATTATCCGCTCAAAGGATATCAAGCCTTTCTACAAGACTTTCCGCATTAAACAAGAAGCTAAAGATAATTTTTTATCTGTAGCAATATTTGTTTATAAGCCTTATCTTTACCGCCCACTTCAAAAATAGACTGATCATCGACAAATAAACTCTCCCATAATGGTGCCAAGATCGGGTTTGTGGCATAATTTTTAACATAAGAAGGTGAGTGAAGGTAAGTATTTTTTATTATTTTATGTTAACAAACCAGATGCGTGGTCGTGCTATTCGAATTAATCCCCAGGATAATAACAAAATAAGTTCGATATGGCGCTTAACCGCCATCAATGCCAAATCATATGCGGGTTGGAGTGACTTTTATAACTTAAGAAAGCGCTTTGATACCTTTGTTGGTCTGTCTGAAAAAGCGCTAAGCATTGAAAGTGGTTTTGAGCGAATGAATGCAACCGCCATTGAAGTGAAAAACAATATTCTGAGTGAAACCGCACCAATCACGGCCAATAACCGGCAGATGCAAGGTCGCTATAAAAAATTGCACTGCTTTATTTACCCATTGATGGTGCTTTAAAACAAATCGGCAAGGCATTGGCAGAAGCACTTTGCCAAGCGGGTTTTATAGAAACGTTGATTCGACATATGAAGGTAAATGTCATCAAAGATTATGAAGGACATTTTTATCTTTCTTTATCAGGCTGCACATTCTATGAATCCTCGTTGTTTGCCGATTGTCTGGCAGAAATTCTAGCACCGATTGAAAATCCCCGGTATTTAGTCTTACGTGAAGGCAATTTTTTAAGGACACAAAGAGATGATTATCATTCGGTGCCGATAAAATTTGCAGTAAAAAAAGAAACTGCCATGATTTTTTATAAATCATGGTGTAAAAATGTTAGTCTTTCAGAGCTTGTTTATACGCGAACCGCTGATGGACGAAAAAGACTACTCAAGGCAAAGATGAAAGCGTTTTCATCGACATTTAAAGGTGAAATTAAACGACAGGATAGGTGGCAATAAAAAAACTATCCGTTTCTTGTTTTTTAATAATTTTAAATATTCAGCTTTCATTCATTTAGTGCTCTGTAAACTGTTTATGAAAGGTCGAAATGATGGAGTTAGGGCGTGAGAAATGTATCTATTAAAATAATTTCTTGCTATTCTTAATATTTAGATGACGATTAAAACGGTTATTTTTAGGGAGAAGGTTCATGAAACAGTTAGAAAATAAATCATTGACAATTAGTATGTTGTTTACGCTTTTGTTGTTTAGTACTTTGCTGCAAGCTGCCCCTCAGAGTTATCCACTGGTTTGTAGAGGTGGAGGGGATAACCAAACAACTATCTATAATACCCAGAACGGTACGATGGTGTTTTATAAATTTAAGAGAAGTGCGAGAGGTGCATCATCCGGTGTGGGTAAAGGGGAATGTGCATGGCTTGATCGGGGGATTTCAAGTGACGAACCGGGCGTGATATCCATGACATTCAAAAAAGCGCATTCAAAAGTATCCATCAGCCAAAAAAACGGCAAGCTTTCTGCGTATAAAGTGCTTACCTGGGGTGATCGGGAAAGTTATACAAAATTGAATAAATTAATGAGTGATATTAAAAACGGCAGAGAATTTCAAGTTCATGCTTATTCATATAAACCCCCTAGAGGAGGTAGGAAGCTGATCATGACAAAGTTCGGACCATAACACGATTGTTTTTAAATAGGTAGAATAGTAAAGCAGTACAAATGATAATTTTAGTTTACATTTTTGTGTTAATTTGAAATAATGTAAATTATTATTATCATTTAAGGCTGTTTTCGTGGAAACAATAACGGTATTAATCAATCAGCAAGCAATTGGCGAACTCTTCTATGAAAAGAAAGGTCATCAATATGGCTTTAACTATACTAAAGACATATCACCTGTTTCTTTGATTATGCCTTTTAAAAAATCAACTTACCTCTGGCAAAACAAATTACATCCAATTTTTGACATGAATATGCCCGAAGGCTATTTATTTGAGATTTTTAAAAATTTTCTTAGCAAAGAACATGGATATATTGATGATTTTTTAATCTTTTCTTATCTCAGTCCTAATATTCAAGGACGTATTCACTATCGTTGTAAAAAAAATGACAGTCAAGCCACTCATTTTGATCTGGATGAAGTGCTTCGTCATGATAATAAAGATACTTTTACCAAGATTCTAAATTGCTTTCTGAATAAAAATGCAATTTCTGGTGTGCAACCAAAGACACTTGCATTACTAGAAGATAAAGCCAGCCTTGTAACAAAAGAATACATTATAAAAACTTGGGGTAACGAATATCCACAATTAGCTCTGAATGAATATTTTTGTTTAAAGGCCGTGCAAAAAACGGGTGTAAAAATACCTCATATCAAATTGTCAAATAATAATAATTTTTTGCTAGTAGAGCGTTTTAATTATAATAAACAGCTCAAAGAATATATGGGCTTTGAAGAAGTTCTGGTTTTGCAAGGAAAAAACAAAGATGAAAAATACAGTGGTAGTTATGAGTCAGTAGCCAAGCTTGTTTATGCTGTTAGTACGGATAAACAAGCCTGCATGGTGAGTCTGTATAAAATTATAGTGATGAATTATTTGCTTAAAAATGGTGATGCTCATCTAAAAAACTTTGCCATTATATATGATCAAGATATTGCCCATATTCGTCTCTCTCCAGCCTATGATATTGTTAATACTAGTGTCTATATTTACAACGATCGTCCGGCTTTAACCTTGTTTGGTAAAAAAATATGGTTTAATGTGGCTATACTTAACCGGACACACAACTTAAAATAACTAAAAGATAAAAAGTGTGACCTAAAATGAATGATCAAACAAAAAAACCGAATAAAAGCTATACATCAGAATTTAAAGAATCAGCTGTCAAATTAGCTAATGAGACGGATCAACCCGTTTCTCAGACTGCCAGGGAGCTAGGTGTTAATGTAAATACTCTACATACCTGGATCAGTAAATATTCCAAACCGGTGAAGACGGTAGCCAATAGAAGTGATGAACACATTTATGATGAAGTAAAACGTCTGAAAAAAGAATTGGCAAAAGTGATTCAGGAGCGTGATTTATTAAAAAAGGCCACAGCGTACTTTATAGTGGACCCCGAAAACTGGACAATAGGTTAAGATATAAGAGCTAACCTAACGGGGAACAAAAAATGAGCACAAAAGAAAAACATTCAACAACAAATTTAAAGCAAAAGTAGCCATTGAGGCTTTGAAAGGTCAAAAACAGTCGCAGAAATTGCGTCAGAATTTGAAGTGCACACCACCCAGGTCAATAGCTGGAAAAAGCAGATGCTTGATGGTGCAGCCGATACTTTTCAAAAAATTAGAGAATAAAGATGCTGAACATGAAAGGAAAAAGAACACCTGTACAGCCAAATAGGTCAACTAAAAGTAGAGGCTGACTGGCTGTCAAAAAGTTGAAGATGTTCAACTGAGTAGAGCAGAAAAGCGGTGTTGCATAGAAAAAGAGCACCCTCAGTTGAGCATCAAAAACAATGTGAGCTTATCGGCCTGAACCGTTCAAGCTATTACTATCAACCTAAAAAGCCTCTGCAAAATAAAGATTTAACATTAATGAATTTGATTGATGAGTTGTACATAAAACATCCATTCTATGGCAGTCGTCAAATTCGTAATGCATTAAGATTGAAATGTTATAAAATTAATCGTAAAAAGTTCAACGGCTTATGCGGATCATGGGATTGGTTTCAGTGGCACCAAAACCCAATACCAGCAAGCCTTGCAAAGTAAATAACCTCTATCCATATTTGCTCAAAGGAATTGATATTAATAGGAATAACCAGGTTTGGTGCACAGATATCACGTATTTACGGATGCCACATGGATTTGTCTACCTAAGTGCTGTTATGGACTGGAGTAGCCGTTTTGTGCTGTCCTGGGAAGTGTCAACCAGCATGGAAGAAAGCTTTTGTATCAGTAGTCTGGAAACAGCACTGCGACGATATGGAAAGCCAGAAATCTTCAATACGGATCAAGGTGCTCAATATACTAGCAGAGCATTTACAGGTGTTCTAAAGGCCAATGATATAAAAATCAGCATGGACGGCAAAGGCAGAGCAATGGATAACATTATGATTGAACGACTCTGGCGAAGTGTAAAATATGAGGAAATTTACCTCAAGGATTACCAAAGTATTGATGAGCTAAAGAGCTCATTAAAGGAATATTTTGAGTTTTACAACCATGAACGACCACACAGTACACACGGTGGAAAAACGCCTGCAGAGATCTATGGCGTGATGAAAGAAGTTGTTCCAGACTTAAAACGGGCAGCATGATGAGAGGATAATCAACTTTACTGGCAACCGCCTTGTCCACATATCCAAGGCCAAGCCAGTAGCCCTGAGATATATCGCAAGCGTCTCTGGACTACTGGCAGACCTGTGGATATGTGGATAAGACTAATACTATAAATAACCAACAGAATTATATCTTAATATTTGAGAAAGCTGTCTTGACAATGGGGTCCACTGTACTTTGCAAGGGAAACTTTGTGAAGTACGCATGGATAACTGATCAGGCTAAAGATTACCCGGTAACGATTCTGTGCCGTTTTATGGATGTTTCCGTAGTTGCTATTATGATTGGGTTAGCTCTCCTAAAACGGATAGAGAGAAAGAAAATGAAGCGCTTACTGAGCAGCTAAAAAACTGTTTGAAGACAGTCGCAAGACTTATGGAACCCGTCGTCTTAAAAGAAAACTGGCTGAAAAAGGCGTTCATATAAGCCGCCGGAGAATTGGTCGATTAATGAAAAAGCCGGTTTGTTTTGTAAAACGAAGAGACGCTTTAAAGCGACGACTAATTCCAAGCATAATAAGCGTATATCTCCAAATTTACTGGAAAGAGAGTTTACTGTCTCTCAACCTGATCGCTACTATGTGGGTGATATTACCTATATTGCCACCAAGGAAGGCTGGTTATATTTAGCGGTTGTCATTGACTTATTCTCTAGGCAAATTGTTGGCTGGTCGATGGATGAGCGAATGAAAGCCAAGCTAGTCAATGATGCTTTACTGATGGCCATATGGAAGCGTAAACCAATGGATGGATTGCTTTGGCATACTGACCGAGGTAGCCAATATGCCTCTGATAGTCATAGAAAAATATTGTCGGATCATAACATAATTCAGTCTATGAGCCGCAAAGGAAATTGCTGGGACAATGCTGTATCAGAGAGCTTCTTTCATAGTTTGAAAACTGAATTGACGCACCATTGTCGATTCAAAACCAGAGTAGAAGCAAAGCAGGCAATATTTGAATATATTGAGGTATTTTATAATCGGGAGCGACTTCATTCGGCTAATGATTATTTGTCACCAGTCGATTATGAAATACAGCAGGAAATAGCTTAAATCGATTGATTGAAGAGGGGTAAAGGCGACATAAATGCCGCCCATTACCGTTGACGGCCATCGGCTCCTCAGCCTGTGCCGTGAAGATATTGTAACAGGATCATTACCGTTGTGAAAATACCTTGGGTGAATGGAACGGCTCTATCGTTCCAGAGGGCAAAGCCCTTTCTCTTCATCTGTTTAAAGTTAAC
Source organism: sulfur-oxidizing endosymbiont of Gigantopelta aegis (assembly GCF_016097415.1). NCBI lineage: Bacteria > sulfur-oxidizing endosymbiont of Gigantopelta aegis. The sequence goes on from NZ_JAEHGE010000001.1 coordinate 2,507,850, forward strand.
ATGAGAAACTAAAATGATAGGAAATACAAAATGACAAAAATCACTTGAAACAGCCAAAAAAATATTTAGAAAACTGTCCGGAAAAGTGTTGACACATCAGTTTGCCCAAAAGGATCTAATAAAATTTGGCATTAATCATTGTTTTTTGTCAAAAAAGGATGCCAGCCAATGCTATGAACAATGTATAGAGGCACTTAAAAGTAGTGTAGAAGAACTTAAGCTGTATATAAAAAAAGATGAGAATTTTGCGAGCGTGGGGGGAAGAATGGTTGATAGTTGGAGCTATTCACTTAAACAAGTCAAACATAAGGAGCTTCCGGTTGAAATTATACGAAATTGGCAAACAGATACAAATGCTTAGGAAAGACCAGCAACTCACGCAATTAGAATTGTCAAAAAAAGCCGGTATCAGTCGTGTGACTCTAGGCAAACTTGAGCGTGGTGAAGTTGTCTCTGTTTCCATAAAAACCTTAGATTTTATTCTGAATGCACTGTCTTATGAAATAGATATAAAACCTATGGAGAGTTATGGACTGCCGAGTTTAAAAAATGGTTAAGCAAGGCTCTGGTCTTAGAGGTGGTTCATTGTGATTTCTTTAAGAAACCAACAATAGCAAGCAGTACAACCGCACCGGCTGTTGAAGTAATAATTGCACCGATTAGACCGCCAGCCATTGAAAGGCCAATCAGGGTGAATAAATAGCTACCAACAAAGGCGCCGACAATACCCACCACGGCATTCATAAGAAAGCCCATGCCCTTACCTTTTAAAATCAGTCCTGCCAACCAGCCTGCCACCGCACCAATGAGTACAGTCATAATTAAGCCATACGCTTCCATATAAATCTCCAACATCAACAATTTTATTTATATTTTTAATAGTATCACACGACTGGTGACTTTATAAATCACTATTAACTTGTATTTATTCAAATTAATTTTAATGATTTCTTGACATAATCAAAATGATTATGTACATTTAAGTCATCAAATTGATGATGACTTAAATATTTTGTTTGTTAGACTTATATGAGCCTGATTCAGTTGCTTAAAACGGTATTTTTCTGCTAACAGCAATAGGAACTTTATTATGTCAATTTTAAACAGCGTCGAAAGTAGTTTTATACAACAGCATGTTATTTTATCAGGAATCACTAAAAAGTTGGGTTTGAGTATGACGCTAGGTGAATCAGGTTGGGTTGTGAGCGATCCTTTGCAACGCAGTTTGATCATGAATTCACGTCAGGTACCGAGTGAAATGGGCGCATTAGAAGAAAAGCTGAGACGAGTATTTTTTAATTCGTAACAAATCATGGCTACCCAGAAAACGAAAGGGCTATAGCTTAATAGAAAAGCTTAATACAAATAGCCTAATAAAAGTTGCTAGAAACTGCTATTATCGGATCAGTGATTACTTTCGATAATAAGGAGATTTAAATTGAAAAATCATAACAAGCTGACCATCGCCATCTCTTCAAGAGCTTTGTTTGATCTGGAAGAAGGGCATAAGGTGTTCACTGAGCAAGGGGTTGAGGCCTATTGTCGGTATCAGATTGAACATGAAAATGATCTGCTTGAGCCGGGTGTTGCCTTTTCATTAGTAAAAAAACTATTGGCTTTAAATGGGGTTGCTTCTAGTGATAGTCATTTAGCCGGTAGTCAGGCTGATCAAGATAAAAAAGTCGAAGTCATCTTGCTGTCAAAAAACAGTGCAGATACTGGCTTGAGAATTTTTAACTCCATCGTCAAACATGATTTAGATATTTGCCGTGCGGCTTTTTCCAGTGGTGAGTCTCCCTATCGCTATATTGAGCCCTTTGGTGCAGATTTGTTTTTATCGGCTGAAGCCAATGATGTGCGTGAAGCTTTAGACATGGGCTTTGCAGCGGCGGCCATCTTGCCCTCAGCGAGTCGCAGTAATGATAAGGGACAATTACGCATTGCCTTTGATGGGGATGCGGTGATTTTCTCTGATGATGCAGAGCGTATTTATAAGCAAAAAGGCCTAGCAGCTTTTGATGAATCAGAGCGTGTGGCAGCAAATGATCCCTTGCCCGGAGGCCCGTTTAAAGAATTTCTTAAATTATTACATCAATTACAAAGTAACGATACCAGTGCTGAATCGCCCATTCGAACTGCCTTGGTTACAGCTCGTGGTGCACCCGCCCATGAACGAGTGATACGCACCTTACGTGCCTGGGATATCCGTATTGATGAGGCTATTTTTCTCGGTGGTAAATCCAAGGGAGAGTTTCTTAAGGCCTTTGGTGCCGACATCTTTTTTGATGATCAAATGGGACATTGTGAATCAGCCGCAGAACATGTGCCATCAGCACAGGTTTTGCATGGTGTAGCGAATCAGAAATAAATAATATATGTCAGATAAGATAATGAAAAGTACCTTCTTAGCCTGGGTTTTCAGAATGCCCCTAATCAAACGCTGGTCATTGATGTTTTGTCATCAGCCGGAAAATATTGCCGAGCATTCGCATCAGGTGGCTGTGGTGGCTCACCTATTGACTTTGATCTACAATAAAAATAATCCGACTCAAGTGCTCAGTGCAGAAAGGGCAGCCACCATTGCCTTGTATCACGATCAAATTGAGATCTATACCGGCGATACAGTGACACCGATAAAATATCATAATCCTGAACTGACAATGGAATTTAAAAAGTTAGAATCAACGGCAGAAAATCTGTGTCTGCAAACGCTACCCGAAGCGTTAAGAGAAGACTTTAAAGGCTTATTGTTATCTGAACAAATTGACCCTGAATATGCCCGACTAGTCAAAGCGGCTGATGTCATTTGTGCCTATATAAAAACACTGAATGAGTTAAAACAGCATAATTATGAATTTGAACATGTGAAAGACAATCTCGAAATAAAAATCCATACCCTGAAAGAATATCCAGAAGTCGCCTATTTTATGGATACATTTATAGACTCCTGCATGACATCCTTAGATAAATTAAGCACCACAACCCATATTAAGCAATAGGAGAAACATGAAGCTACTACATACCTCAGACTGGCATCTGGGACGTTCTCTCTATGGTCGTAAGCGTTATGATGAGTTTGGTGAATTTCTTAATTGGCTCAGTCAAACCATTATCACTGAAAAAATTGATGTATTGTTGGTGGCCGGTGATATTTTTGACACCAGTACACCCAGCAATAAAGCGCAAGAACTGTATTATCAATTTCTCTGTAAAATCGCCAACTCATGTTGTCGTCATGTGGTGATTATTGGTGGTAATCATGACTCACCGACTTTTTTAAATGCCCCTAAAGACTTACTCCGTGTTTTGAATGTGCATGTGGTGGGCGCGATGACTGAACAGCCAGAAGATGAAGTGATCACCCTTTGTAATAAAGATGATCATCCCGAAGTGATTATTTGTGCTGTTCCGTATCTAAGAGATAAAGATATTCGCAATGTCGAAGCAGGGGAGAGCATAGAGGATAAAAACAATAAACTCATTCATGGCTTAAAAGATCATTATGCCCAAGTCTGTCAAATCGCACAAACTCAACGAGATGACTTATCTAAAACAAAGCCTATTCCTATTATTGCCATGGGACACCTTTTTACCGCTGGTGGTAAAACTCTTGATGGTGATGGTGTCAGAGAACTCTATGTTGGCTCGCTTGCCCATGTTGATGAATCAATTTTTCCTAAGAGCATTGATTACGTTGCCCTTGGTCATTTGCATGTACCGCAATGTGTTGGTAAAAAAAATCACATTCGCTATTCAGGCTCACCTATTCCGATGGGCTTTGGTGAAGCCAGACAAGAGAAAAAAGTTATTATTGTAGATTTTGAAGATACGCTTAATAAAGACAATATCCAGATCAATGAAATGTCCATTCCTTGTTTTCAAGCATTGGAAAAAATTGCCGGTTCACAAGATAAAATTTATGCGCGACTAGCGCAATTAAAACAAGCAGATAGTTCAGCCTGGTTAGAGATAGAATACACAGGCAAGGAAGTAATCAGCAATTTTCGTGAAACATTGGATGAATTACTACTGGATACAGACATAGAAATACGACGAATAAAAAATAAGCGTATGACTGATAGCGTGATCAATGCCATTTATCCTGATGAAACTCTGGATGACCTTGATGTTAACGATGTGTTTCAGCGTTGTCTGGAACGCTTTGATGTCCCTGAAGAAGAACGGGATATAATTACTCAAGCCTACTTGGAAATCATAAAGTCTTTAAATGAAGACGATGTGAATGCAGAATGAAAATACTTAAACTACGATTCAAAAACCTCAACTCGCTCTATGGCGAATGGCAAATTGACTTTACTGTACCTGATTATACAAGCAATGGTATCTTTGCTCTCACGGGTCCTACGGGAGCAGGTAAATCGACGGTATTAGATGCCATCTGTCTGGCACTGTATGGTGCTACGCCACGATTGGGTAAAATCACCAAAAATAATAATGAAATCATGTCACGCCAGACCGGTGAATGTTATGCAGAAGTCACCTTTGAATCACAGGCAGGGACTTATGTCTGTCACTGGAGTCAGCATCGGGCCAGAAAAAAAGCGCAGGGAAAGTTAGCAGATGCTAAACATGAAATTTCAGATGCAGTAAGTGGTGAGCTATTAGAAGCAAAAAAGAAACTCGTTGCTGAAACCATAGAAAACAAAACGGGCATGGACTTTGATCGTTTTACCCGTTCAATTTTGTTGGCGCAGGGGGGCTTTGACACCTTTTTAAAAGCTGATGTGGAACAAAAATCAAAAATACTGGAACAGATTACGGGCACAGAAATTTATACTCATATTTCCCGTAAAGTCCATGAACGACAAAAAGAACAACGCGAACAATTAGCGCTCTTACAGGCAAAAACGGCGGGTATTATCGTGCTGGATGATGAGCAAGAGGCTGAACTCAGTATGGCCAATGCTGAGAGTAAAAAAAGAGCACAATACGTTCAGGAAAAAGTCTCAACATCAAATAAGGCCATTGTCTGGATAAATGGCATTAGTGCTTTAAAAAATGAACTCAATGAATTAGAGCAGGAGAACAAACAACTCGCTATTGACTTAGAGGCTTTCAAAGCAGCAAGACTTCGTTTGCAATGGGCGGGAAAAGCCGCCAAATTTGATGGTGAATATGCCACATTATCGGCAAGCCGTAAACAACAGGTATTGGATAAAGAAAGCTATCAACAGGCACAATTAAAACTACCTGAATTTCAACTAGGCGTCAAAAATCAAGAGGTTGTTTATGACGCTTCCAGCCAGACAATAGTGACGCTAAAAAAACAATACAAAGAACTTCTGCCATTGTTGCAACAAGTGCGAACAATGGATCAACAAATACGGGATAAGAACAATAATATTGCTCAAAAAGAGGACGACTACCAGATTTCGGCTAAGAAAATTAACTTAGAAAAAGCCACCTTAGAGGCTATTGAAGAAAAATTAAAGAAACAAAATCAAGCATTGGGTTTAATTGATGACTATTTAAATGCACATGCTAGTGATGAAATATTAGTGACACAATTTTCAGCGATAGAAGTACAATTAAAACAATTAATGGCAGTACAAAAGAGCAAGAAAAGTCAGCAAACCATCTTGAACGCTAAACAACAAGATGCGATACAAGCAGAAAAAGTCCTACAACAGCAGCAGGATTTATTGCTGAGTGCCACTCAGGAATATGACAATGTGCAGCAACAACTCGCAACGAAAAAAAACGATCTGGAAGCACTATTAGAAGGTCGTTTGTTACGTGAGTATCATCAACAAAAAGAAGCACTGTTTCGTGAACAAATTCTCTTAAATAAGATTGCTGATTTGGAGTCAGAACGTCATAAACTTGAAGATGGTACGATGTGTCCTTTATGTGGTTCTTTGGAGCATCCTTTTGCGGATGGTAATATTCCACAGCCTGATGCAATAGAACAGGCAATAGCATCGATCACGCAACGATTAAAGGATGCTGAAAAACTTGAAACTGCTATTAAGCATTATGAAGTAATAGAAAAACAATTGATTGAACAGCTTAATCAGTTGGATAAGAAAAAAATAGCTGCCCGTAATGATAAGGACAATGCGAGCAATGCTGTTGAAAATGCACAAAAAGAATTAGCCAGTCTTACTTTGCAATTTAATGAACTCAGTCAAAGCAGTTTGCAACAAGTAAAACCATTTTCTATCACATCCTTAGAAGAAGTAAGTATCAGTGAGCTATTAAATGATTTAAGCCAGCGATTAGAACGATGGAATAAACAACAGCAAAAGAAAGATAATGCTCAGCAGCAATGTGATACATTGCATGATCAATTAAAACAACTCAAAACGCACTATGAAGCTCAATCTCAGGTGCAAGCGGATAAACAAGCTGAGTTAAAGGCCTTAGGCGATGATTGTCAGCAACAGGTTTTACAACGTCAGGAATTATTTGCCAATAAACAGCCTGATGTGGAACAAGAACAGCTTGAAAAGCAATTGCACAAAGCAGAACAGCAAGAAAATGAACAACGCAGTAAGCTGGAACAAGACAAACAACTATTAAGCACGGCTCAAACACGTCTTAGCACTTTATTAAAACAAATTGAAGTACGAGAAACAGAGCTCAGTCAACTTGAGAATAATTTTAAACAGGCATTAATACAGGCTGATTTTAGTAATGAAACACACTTTTTAGACAGACGATTATCCACACAAGCGCGCGATGACTTAGCCAATAAGGCTAAAACGTTGGATGAAAAACACATCAATCTTCAGGCGAGACAGAAGGATCGTCAAACACGCTTGCATGATGAGCAGGCGAAAAAAATTACTGAGCAGTCACTTGAAAGTTTACAAATTGAATATGATGATCTTACGCTTGAATTAAAACAACTCAATACGGACATAACAACCATAGATAACCAGTTAAATAATAATCAACAGGCTAAAGCAGCGATAAAAGATCAGCAGGAAAAAATAAACCAGCAACAACAAGAATGTCATCGCTGGGATAAACTGCATGGACTGATTGGCTCGGCAGATGGAAAAAAATTCCGTAATTTTGCTCAAGGGCTGACCTTTGAACTCATGGTATCACATGCTAATCGTCAATTAGAGAAAATGACTGATCGCTATTTATTAATTCGTGATGAAGAACAAGCACTGGAACTCAATGTAATTGATAATTATCAGGCAGGTGAAATCCGTTCAAGCAGAAATCTTTCCGGTGGTGAAAGTTTCATTGTTAGTTTAAGTCTTGCCCTGGGCTTATCTAAAATGGCCAGCCACAAAGTGAGAGTTGACTCCTTGTTTCTTGATGAAGGCTTTGGCACACTGGATGAAGATGCTTTAGATACCGCTTTGGAAACTTTATCGAGCCTGCAACAGGATGGTAAGTTAATCGGTATAATTTCTCATGTGGCCGCTTTGAAAGAGCGTATTAGCACGCAGATCAGCGTAGTGCCGTTGTCATCGGGCAAGAGTGTTATTAAAGGCCCTGGGTGTATCATGCTGTGATTAATATTACGCTATAATATGTTAGTTAACAAACGAGACGATTTGATGAGTGCTAAAGATTATGAATACGGTATAGGTGATAATTCTTATCAAGCAGCAGGGGAATTAGCCGGTATTACGAATTTAGTGGATGATTTTTATCACAATATGGACAGTTTTTCTGAGTCACAAAAAATTCGTAATATGCATCCGCAGGATTTGGCTGAATCCAGAAAAAAACTGACCTATTTTCTCTCAGGCTGGCTAGGTGGGCCTAATTTATATAACGAACATTATGGCAGTATCAATATTCCACAGGTCCATAGACATTTTCCTATCGGTGTTGAGGAAAGTGAGGCCTGGTTATTGTGTATGCAAAAAGCAATTGATAAGCAAGCTTATGAAGTAGCCTTTAAAGTGAAGACGGTGTAGAAGTGATGATGAAGACAGTCGCAAGACTTATGGAACCCGTCGTCTTAAAAAGAAAACTGGCTGAAAAAGGCGTTCATATAAGCCGCCGGAGAATTGGTCGATTAATGAAAAAAGCCGGTTTGTTTTGTAAAACGAAGAGACGCTTTAAAGCGACGACTAATTCCAAGCATAATAAGCGTATATCTCCAAATTTACTGGAAAGAGAGTTTACTGTCTCTCAACCTGATCGCTACTATGTGGGTGATATTACCTATATTGCCACCAAGGAAGGCTGGTTATATTTAGCGGTTGTCATTGACTTATTCTCTAGGCAAATTGTTGGCTGGTCGATGGATGAGCGAATGAAAGCCAAGCTAGTCAATGATGCTTTACTGATGGCCATATGGAAGCGTAAACCAATGGATGGATTGCTTTGGCATACTGACCGAGGTAGCCAATATGCCTCTGATAGTCATAGAAAAATATTGTCGGATCATAACATAATTCAGTCTATGAGCCGCAAAGGAAATTGCTGGGACAATGCTGTATCAGAGAGCTTCTTTCATAGTTTGAAAACTGAATTGACGCACCATTGTCGATTCAAAACCAGAGTAGAAGCAAAGCAGGCAATATTTGAATATATTGAGGTATTTTATAATCGGGAGCGACTTCATTCGGCTAATGATTATTTGTCACCAGTCGATTATGAAATACAGCAGGAAATAGCTTAAATCGATTGATTGAAGAGGGGTAAAAGGCGACATAAATGCCGCCCATTACCGTTGACGGCCATCGGCTCCTCAGCCTGTGCCGTGAAGATATTGTAACAGGATCATTACCGTTGTGAAAATACCTTGGGTGAATGGAACGGCTCTATCGTTCCAGAGGGCAAAGCCCTTTCTCTTCATCTGTTTAAAGTTAACATGAGAAACTAAAATGATAGGAAATACAAAATGACAAAAATCACTTGAAACAGCCAAAAAAATATTTAGAAAACTGTCCGGAAAAGTGTTGACACATCAGTGTATTTGATGAGCAACTCCGTGTGCCAGCGGAAAGAATTAAAATGACCTGCGCTCAATAAGGTATAAATATGCACAGTAAAAACCTGAACCCGGTGTTTCACGTGATAATCGTATTGATGATGCAGGGCTAGAACGATTGGAACAGCATTTGAAATGTGGCTCTAAAATGCAAGCAGCAGTGCTGAAACAATGGATAAAACGTTACTTGATTACCCATAAAGCTCCGCCATTTTTAGGAGCTTTCCATTCATAGGTGGCGTTTTCATCGCCACGCATAAAAACCTTGGCATCATGTCTTTTAAGTTAAAGCGTCTATTAAACCGATAACAAAATTCAGCAAGATACCGAGGTAAATGTTTTGAGTTAATGGAATGATAGCTTCCCTTCATAGAGTTTTTAATATTACCTATCATAGTGTTAACCCAGATAAACTCAATTTTATCAACACTTGCCGCACCACCACCCGTGACGATTGGAACATGCTTACAGTCAGCTTCTTTAACCGCAGGAAAACAATTTAACCCATCTGAGTAAACAGTACTTCCAGGTGTTAAATGAGTTTGTGCCCATCGTTTTATTTCACTGGATTTAAACCCTTTAAGCACATTTAAATTCATTGCAATCGGGTGTCCATCTTCATTAGTAGAAACGGCTGCAACGAACGGTGTTTTATTTTCTGAACCACGACCTCTGGAGCCGCCTCTGTGCTCACCACCCCAGTAGGCATCATCAATTTGAATGATGCCTGATAAAGGTTTACTGTCATCACGTTCTTTCATAACCTGCATGATCTTTTGTTTCATACTCCAGGCTGTATTGTAGCTTACCTTAAGCTGTCTCTTTAATTCTAATGCTGAAACCGCTGTCTTCAATTGAGTCATAAGATGAATCGCTAAAAACCACTTAGATAAAGGCAGTTTGGTACTATCAAATATTGTCCCACAGGTTGCTGATGTCTGATGATGACAATGGTGGCACTGATAAAGATGGCGATGTTCTAGAGTGCAAAGTCTTATTGCCACACTCTGGGCAAACAAATCCATCAGGAAATTTCCATTTAAATAAGGCTTGTCGGCACTGTTTGTCAGTGCCATAATCATTAAAAAGCTCAAATAAACTATAACCTTCTTGAAACTGAATTTTATTTTTGACATCATTCTACTCCACACATAATCTATACTTTAATTATAGTATAATTATAGTATAATTATCGAAATATGGCGGAGCTTTGTGGGTAATCAAGAAACGTTATGGTGATTCAGCCCGAGTGCTTATTAAGCAATATGGGCAATACAGCTCAGCCATGGACTAAGTTATTTTTCTGCTTCTAGCAGTTTTTGATGACGTCGTGCTCGTTCTGCTTGTCTTTGTTCAAATTGCTGGGATGCTTGACGCATCATATGAGAATAGGACGTGAATCCGCCTTGACTTGTGTTGAGCTTTCGGTGGCTGCGTACTTTTGTTGATGAGCGGGGGGTGCTACACATAGTTCACTCCTGTTTGAGTTGCTAGTTTTAAGCATAGCAAAAAATTGCTATGAATAAACTCCGTATTATTACTTAATCTGAGTTCTGGTTAGTGCCCACCCGTAAATAGGATTTGTTATATACAAACCCCGTAGGGTGGGCATGGCTTTATCTGCCCACGCGGATTCAAGTGCTTATTATGCATACTTTCAGCGTGGGCACAAAAAGCGTGCCCACCCTACGATCTCAATACCACCACTTAAAGGTAGTGTTTCATTTAATACCACAATGGCACTGAGATAGGGCTTGGCCTCACCAATCACGATGGCTTGTTCAAAAATGGGATCGCTGCAAATGGCCATTTCTAATTCAGCAGGGGGCACTTTTTCACCATTGCTTAAAACCAGAATTTCTTTGACTCGACCGGTAATATAAAGATGATTGTTTCTAATTTCAGCTTTGTCACCCGTATGAAGCCAGCCATCAGAGCTAATGATTTTTTGAGTTGCCTGATCATTGTTCCAGTAGCCGGGCATGACATTGCTGGCCTTAATTAAGAGTTCCCTTTATCAGTAAATTTTGTCTTGATGCCGGGTAAGATTTGGCCAACGCTGAAAGGATCATTATCATCCAGTAAATTGGTGCTAATGACCGGTCCAGCTTCAGTCATGCCATAGCCCTGAGTGATGTTAAGACCCAGACCAATAAAAAATTGGGCAATTTCATTAGATAATGCCGCACCACCACTGATGGCAAGACGTAAATGACCACCCAATTTTGCCATGACTTTTTGTGCCACAATTTTATTCAATAGCGGCCAAAGTAATAGACCTGGAAACCAAGCTCGGCGATGTTGTTGAAAGAGAAATCGCTGCCAGCCTATGTCGATGGTGAGCATAAATAAATAGTTTAAAATAGCGGGTTCGGTGGCCAACTGCTGAGTGATTTTGGCATGAATACGCTCAAAAATACGTGGCACAGTGACTAGCACCTTGGGTTTAATGGTTTGTAAATCAACGGGTAGTGCATCTACTGAGCGTGCATAGGCGACTTCAGCCCCAGACATCATAGGAATATAGTAACCTGCGGTACGTTCAAACATGTGCGACAAGGGTAGAAAAGATAAGAAAAGATCATCACTACGACAGGGTACAGCAGTGATGGCTGCCCAAGTGTCAAACAGAATATTTCGATGGGTAAGCATAACCCCCTTAGGCTTGCCTGTAGTACCAGAAGTATAAACAATGGTGGCTAAACTGTCAGGATCACTGATATGATTATTCATAAGCGGTGTGGCTTGCCAGTGTTTTAAATCCTCAGTATTGGAATAGGCTTTGCTTTCCTCAAAAAAATTGATAGTTGGGCAATTTATATTTGTCTTTTGCTCAGATTTATCTTGCGCTGAATGATGTTCAATAGTGACCAGCATATTCAGTTTGTTAATTTCTTGATGAATTGATTCCAAGGTTAAAATTTGTTTATGACCATCAATAATTAATGCCCTTATTTGAGCATCATTGATGATATAAGCGATATTTTCTGCCCGATCATTGGGATAGAGAGGGACAACAATAATACCCAAGCTAAGCGCTGCTTGTTCAGAGAAAACCCAATTGGGACTATTTTTAGCCATGATGGCAATACTATCATCTGCTTGCAGGCCATTTTGTTTAAAGATAGCCTGCCATTTTAGTACTTCAAAATAGGATTCAAGCCAGCTCAAGCTTTGCCAGTCATCTAGGTCTTGAGAATAATAATGATAAGCTATTTTATGTGGTGTCGCTGCAACACGCCTAAAAAATAAGCCTGATAGCGTTTCTGCCACTTTTGGGTCAATAGCATGAGTCTTTTTATTTGTCATTGTTTTTGTTTTCATGATAAGTACCTCGTTAAGTACTATTTAATTGTTCCTATGATGTTAATGTATTCCAACCAATGCCAGGTTTAAAACGTGAGCCAAAATCTTTACTTAGATCAATAAGCACATGATCCATTTCTTTAATGCCCTGATGTTTTATATAATGCATTGGTCCACCCAGGGGGGGGCAAAGCCTGTACCAAAGATAATACCTGCATCCAGATAGTCTTCATTGGCAACGACTTTTTCTTCCAGACAGGCAACCGCTTCATTGAAGAGGCGAAACATAAGCCGATCACTGACTTGCTTAGAAGATAGGCCATGATAGCGTTGCTGATGTTTGATGGCATGGCCATTTTTGTAAGTATAAAAACCTTGTTGCGTTTTTATCCCTAAGCGTCCTTGTTCAACCCATTTGACTAATGTCTCAGGTACGACAATATTTTGTGACTCAGATAGATTGTTAGCAACGGATAAACAAATATCTAAACCCACTTTGTCAGCCAATTCGATAGGCCCCATAGGCATACCAAATTCTTTGGCGGCATTATCGATAAAGCTGGCGGGAACACCTTCAGCAAATAACTCCATTGCTTCGAGTAAGTAAGGGGTGAGTTGATGTGTCAACACTTTTCCGGACAGTTTTCTAAATATTTTTTGGCTGTTTCAAGTGATTTTTGTCATTTTGTATTTCCTATCATTTTAGTTTCTCATGTTAACTTTAAACAGATGAAGAGAAAGGGCTTTGCCCTCTGGAACGATAGAGCCGTTCCATTCACCCAAGGTATTTTCACAACGGTAATGATCCTGTTACAATATCTTCACGGCACAGGCTGAGGAGCCGATGGCCGTCAACGGTAATGGGCGGCATTTATGTCGCCTTTTACCCCTCTTCAATCAATCGATTTAAGCTATTTCCTGCTGTATTTCATAATCGACTGGTGACAAATAATCATTAGCCGAATGAAGTCGCTCCCGATTATAAAATACCTCAATATATTCAAATGTTGCCTGCTTTGCTTCTACTCTGGTTTTGAATCGACAATGGTGCGTCAATTCAGTTTTCAAACTATGAAAGAAGCTCTCTGATACAGCATTGTCCCAGCAATTTCCTTTGCGGCTCATAGACTGAATTATGTTATGATCCGACAATATTTTTCTATGACTATCAGAGGCATATTGGCTACCTCGGTCAGTATGCCAAAGCAATCCATCCATTGGTTTACGCTTCCATATGGCCATCAGTAAAGCATCATTGACTAGCTTGGCTTTCATTCGCTCATCCATCGACCAGCCAACAATTTGCCTAGAGAATAAGTCAATGACAACCGCTAAATATAACCAGCCTTCCTTGGTGGCAATATAGGTAATATCACCCACATAGTAGCGATCAGGTTGAGAGACAGTAAACTCTCTTTCCAGTAAATTTGGAGATATACGCTTATTATGCTTGGAATTAGTCGTCGCTTTAAAGCGTCTCTTCGTTTTACAAAACAAACCGGCTTTTTTCATTAATCGACCAATTCTCCGGCGGCTTATATGAACGCCTTTTTCAGCCAGTTTTTTTTTAAGACGACGGGTTCCATAAGTCTTGCGACTGTCTTCAAACAGTTTTTTAGCTGCTCAGTAAGCGCTTCATTTTCTTTCTCTCTATCCGTTTTAGGAGAGCTAACCCAATCATAGCCACATTACCAGGTTTAAAACGTGAGCCAAAATCTTTACTTAGATCAATAAGCACATGATCCATTTCTTTAATGCCCTGATGTTTTATATAATGCATTGGTCCACCCAGGAAGGGGGCAAAGCCTGTACCAAAGATAATACCTGCATCCAGATAGTCTTCATTGGCAACGACTTTTTCTTCCAGACAGGCAACCGCTTCATTGAAGAGGCGAAACATAAGCCGATCACTGACTTGCTTAGAAGATAGGCCATGATAGCGTTGCTGATGTTTGATGGCATGGCCATTTTTGTAAGTATAAAAACCTTGTTGCGTTTTTATCCCTAAGCGTCCTTGTTCAACCCATTTGACTAATGTCTCAGGTACGACAATATTTTGTGACTCAGATAGATTGTTAGCAACGGATAAACAAATATCTAAACCCACTTTGTCAGCCAATTCGATAGGCCCCATAGGCATACCAAATTCTTTGGCGGCATTATCGATAAAGCTGGCGGGAACACCTTCAGCAAATAACTCCATTGCTTCGAGTAAGTAAGGGGTGAGTACTCGATTAACCAGAAAACCGGGGGTACTTGTTACGGGCAGTGGTAACTTAGCCATTTTACCGGCAAATAATAAGGCGGTGTTTTTCGCATCGTCTGAACTGATGGCGGAACTGACAACTTCGATTAATGGCATACGTGAGACGGGATTAAAAAATGAATGCCAATTAAGCGTGAGGGTTGTTTAAGCGCAATAGAGATATCATCTAAGGGAATACTTGATGTATTAGTGGCAAAAATACAATCGTCTTTTGCCATTTGTTCACAATATTTAAACACACTTTGTTTGGCTGATACATCTTCTATGATCGCTTCAATGACTAAATCTGCTTTTTTAAACCATGATTTTTAAGGTCAGGTATTAAGCGATCCATCGCCGCTTGTATCAGATGCTTCTGCTTGAGTTTTTTACTGAAAAATTGATTGGCACGGTGTATGAGTTGTGCCAATACCTCATTGTTTTGATCGTGTACGGTCACATAAAAGCCTTTATAAACACTTTCAATGGCAATATCACCACCCATCACGCCACCACCAATGACATGTATATGTTTGAGTGCTTTGGCTTTAAGTTTGTCGTGAGTATGAGTCAATGATTTTAATTGATTTTGTAAGTTGAAAATACGTATCAAATTTTGTGCGGTTTCACTGGTAATAAGATGAGCAACAGATTCAGCTTCTTTTTCCATCATCAAAGCACTATCATGGGCATATAATTGCCATAATTTAATCAGTGCAAAGGGTGAGGGATAGTGTGACTGATTGACGCGCTTACTGACCTCTCTTTTGAGTATAAAAGCGATAAGCGGTCTAATGAGATTGCTATTGAATAGTTGATGGTAATAGGGGCGTTTATGCTGTTTAGTAAAGTTAGCATCTTCAAGCCACTTTTTAACAGTTGATTAAAATGTTGCTGAGGAATCTTATTGGAAATGACATCATCAATTAAACCCATTTTTTTTGCATGATAAATTGATAATGCACGACCGGAAAGCATTAATTTCATGGCTTTAAATACCCCCAGCAATTGGCTACTTCGTACCGTGCCACCAAAGCAAGCCGATAAACAAAGGTGTTGATATTTTTGTATAAAAACACCCATATTTGCTCAAAGTAATGAATTTCCAAGTTTAGAAATAGTTTTTAACAATGCTTGTCTTTTGATTTTGTTATCTTCATTATGTGCTACTTCACTTAATGCTGATAACTCTTTATGTTTCTTATTATCTGCATCAAATTCTGGTAAATTCATGTGTGATGTGTCAACACTTTTCCACAGTGATTTTTTCTAAATATTTTTTGGCTGTTTCAAGTGATTTCCTATCATTTTAGTTTTTGTCATTTTGATGTGTCAACAACGGTAATGATCCTGTTACAATATCTTCACGGCACAGGCTGAGGAGCCGATGGCCGTCAACGGTGCTTATTATGCTTGGAATTAGTCGTCGCTTTAAAGCGTCTCTTCGTTTTACAAAACAAACCGGCTTTTTTCATTAATCGACCAATTCTCCGGCGGCTTATATGAACGCCTTTTTCAGCCAGTTTTCTTTTAAGACGACGGGTTCCATAAGTCTTGCGACTGTCTTCAAACAGTTTTTTAGCTGCTCAGTAAGCGCTTCATTTTCTTTCTCTCTATCCGTTTTAGGAGAGCTAACCCAATCATAATAGCAACTACGGGAAACATCCATAAAACGGCACAGAATCGTTACCGGGTAATCTTTAGCCTGATCAGTTATCCATGCGTACTTCACAAAGTTTCCCTTGCAAAGTACGCTGTGGCCTTTTTAATAAATCACGCTCCTGAATCACTTTTGCCAATTCTTTTTTCAGACGTTTTACTTCATCATAAATGTGTTCATCACTTCTATTGGCTACCGTCTTCACCGGTTTGGAATATTTACTGATCCAGGTATGTAGAGTACACATTAGTGATGTAATCGTGCATAATGATAGGTGCACCGATTTCTTTCGCATATTCAGCACGTTTCATCATTTCATCAGAAGTTGCAGCGGTTACGTTCAGGTAGTGACCCTTACGCTCGCCAGTTTCTGCTTCTGCTTTATGAATGGCTTCCATAACGAAGTCAAAACGAGCTCTCCAACGCATGAATGGCTGTGAGTTAACGTTTTCGTCATCTTTGGTGAAATCCAGACCACCACGTAAACCTTCATAACAAGCACGGCCGTAGTTTTTGGCAGATAAGCCAAGCTTAGGCTTAATGGTACAACCCAACATAGGACGACCATATTTGTTTAGAATATCACGCTCTAATTGAATACCCTGTGGTGGACCATTACAAGTCATTACATAGGCAATAGGGAAACGAATATCTTCTAAACGTAAAGCACGTAATGCTTTAAGTCCGAATACGTTACCCACCAGAGAAGTCATGACATTAACCACTGAACCTTCTTCAAAAGGTCAATTGGGTAAGCAATGAATGCGTAGAAGCAAGTATCATCGCCAGGTACATCTTCGATTGCGTATGCACGACCTTTGTAGTAATCAAGGTCAGTTAGCAAATCGGTCCATACTGTGGTCCAGGTACCGGTTGAAGATTCTGCGGCAACTGCTGCTGCTACTTCTTCACGAGGTACACCATCTTGTGGTGTGACTTTAAAACAAGCCAGAATGTCTGTTTCTTTCGGGGTATAATCCGGCATCCAATATGTTTCGCGGTAGTCTTTTACACCCGCATCATAGGTCTTAGCCATTGCGTTCTCCAGTAATTCATTAAATGTTTTAATAGCGATATTCATCGCGTGTAGACATTATGCTTAAATCGATGTATAAAACATAATCAATAGTTTCTATCTTAAACATAGAGGATTATCTATGGTCTACTCAGTAGCCAAAAACCTGATTCGTCATATCAGTTTGCGTCAGATGCAAATTTTTGAAGCCGTGGTTCGACTCGGTGGCTATACCCGGGCAGCAGAAGAATTACACCTCACCCAGCCTACGGTATCAATGCAGGTAAAAAGCTCAGTGAAACAGTAGGTTATCCATTGCTTGAGTAACTTCTCAATAAGTCTGTGCAAAACTTGAAATAAAAACAAAAAAGTCTTGACAGCATTTTAGAGGACAAAAATTGCATTTTCACTGCCCCATGTAATTTATCCCTATAAATGATCCTGTCGATCTGTCTCAGATCGAAATAGAATATTTTTGAATGTTATCTTAACTGAGAGGGAGTTTGATCAACACAGGGCAAACTAAAGAGCCTTAAAAAGCCATGATACAATTGTTTTATTGAAAACAACCTGTATTGATTATAGTGAAAAAATTACCTCCAATTCCAGAGATACCTGAAGAAGAAAAGACACCGGTAGTCCGATTACTCCCTTGCTTTCATGGAGCAACAACAGGAAATCATTCAAAACCAACAGGTTGAAATCGATGCCCTTAAAACAGAAGTTGCTAAGCTTAAAAAGCTACCTCCAAAGCCTAAAATAAGAGCCAGTAAATTGCCAAAGGATGATGACAATGATAATCCGACAGGTCATTCAGGAAGCAAGAAAAACAACTCAGGAAATGGGACTAGTAAAAGTCGTAAACGAAAGAAGAAATTGGCTATTCATAAAACCACCGTTATCAAACCAGATAACCTGCCAGAACATTCACGTTTTTTAGGGTATCAGGATTATTTTGTTCAGGAGCTGCTGATTAAGCCTTTCAATACTCGTTATCGATTGGCTCGCTATAAAACACCCGATGGTGATACCTGTATAGGAAAATTGAGCTTTGATACACATATAGGACATTTTGGCCATACATTACAGAGTTATATCGTTTATCAATATTATCACCAGAGAGTGACTCAGCCATTGATAATACAACAATTAACAGAATTAGGTTTTGATATTTCAACGGGTCAGATCAATGAGATTTTAATCCATGACAAAGACCATTTTCATACTGAAAAAATACATTGCTAACTGCCGGTATCAACAATAGTACTTATATCCATGTTGATGATACGGGTAGTCGTCATGATGGAAAGAATGGTTATTGTACTCACGTTGGCAATGAAACCTTTGCCTGGTTTTCAAGTACTCGATATAAGAGCCGGATTAATTTTCTACAATTGTTACGAGGTGCTGCTGTTGATTATACGCTCAACGATGCAGCACTTGATTATATGAGAGCAGAAAAATTACCTCACAAGCCATTGAGCGTTATTGAACAAAGTCATCAGACTTGCTTTGATAATGAAGAAGCCTGGAAATACTATCTGCAGAACAATAGTATCATAACACAACGGCATGTTCGCATTGCCACAGAAGGCGCTTTACTGGGGGCATTAATTAACAGTGGCTTTCCAAGTGATTTGGTGATTGTGAGTGATGATGCAGGACAATTTGATATTTTGTTGCACGCATTATGTTGGATACATGCAGACAGAGTGTTTCAGCGGATACTACCACTCAATGAGCGACATGATAAAGAACTGAACTGGGTACATACTCAGATTTGGGAACTATTTTATGATCTCAAACAATATAAACTTGAGCCAGATGATCCGTTGAAGTCAGCGATTGCTGAACATTTTGATGAATTGTGCCGGACTAAAACAAGCTTTGAAACGTTGAATCAGGCACTGAAACGATTGGCAAGAAATAAAACAGAATTACTGCTGGTATTGGAACGGCCTGATATTCCTCTTCATAATAATTTGAGTGAAAATGATATTCGAGAATATGTTATTAAGCGTAAAATTAGTGGTAGTACACGCTCAAAGGATGGGCAACTTTGCAGAGATACCTTTGTCAGTTTAAAGAAAACTTGTTTGAAACAAGGAATTTCATTCTGGGATTTTATTAATGACCGGATCAGCAAGAGAAATTTGATCCCATATCTGCCTGAGTTGCTGAAAGGTAAAGTTTGTGCTGTTTAAATGCACAGACTTATTGAGAAGTTACGTGCTTGAGAAGGTGGGTAATAGCCTGCATACCACGACTGTAGGCGATGAAGTCTATGCCACATCGAAGAATATACTCAGTAGTATGGTGGCATTGGGTGAGTCAACAGCAGATTTAGATGGTGTGGTTAAAGGGCCATTGCGCCTAGCGGTGATTACTACGGCTAAGTATTTTATGCCGCATTTACTCGGTGCTTTCATTAATTTGCATCCAGAAGTGCAGCCTATATTGAAAGTGACTAATCGCTCACGGGTTTTAGAACGCTTAAAGGCCAATGAAGATGACATTTTAATTATGGGGCAAGTACCAGAAGAGATCAGTGTTGAAGCGCATCCCTTTGTTGACAATGAATTAGTAATAGTGGCTGATCCTAATCATCCTTTAGCACAGCGTTCATCCGTGAGCTTAGAAGACTTGAGTAAAGAACGGTTTTTAGTCCGTGAATCAGGTTCGGGTACGCGCTTAGCGATTGAACGCCTGTTTGAAGAACAGCGGCTTAAAGTCAATCCTTATATGGAATTAGGCAGTAGTGAAGCCATCAAACAGGCCGTCATGGCAGGCTTGGGCATTTCTGTTTTATCAAGACATAATTTGCGTTTAGAATTGGCAGGAAAGCATATTGCAATTATTGATGTCGTTGGTTTTCCTCTCTATTATCGTTGGTATGCGGTACATCTTAAGGATAAAAAATTATCGTTAGTCTCACGTACATTCTTAGATTTTTTATTGCAACAGGGAAAAGATATGTTGCAGAAGTATGACTTCTTTTAAGGGGATGCCACTAGCGCCAGAAGGTGAATTGGTTTTCATTATCTTGGCTAAGGTGGGTGCGATATCAATGGGCTGTATTTTTCTATTGATTCGCTGTGCGGTTATTTTCCCACCGGCAAAAATAACCGGAACA
This sequence comes from sulfur-oxidizing endosymbiont of Gigantopelta aegis, assembly GCF_016097415.1. Classification (NCBI taxonomy): domain Bacteria; species sulfur-oxidizing endosymbiont of Gigantopelta aegis. The sequence continues at coordinate 2,528,138 of NZ_JAEHGE010000001.1, forward strand.
AAGGTGTCATAGTTCCATGGACCGCCATGATTAGCTGCCACGTGTTCATTATCGAAATCATTAATAAAGTATTGAGGCTGAAAAATGATTAAAATATCACCGGAACGTTTTTTGTGATAATTGCGCAAGGCTGCACGATGTAGAAACGTGTCAGGTAATTCGTTAGTGCTTAAGGCGTTGCTGGAAATAGCTAAGGCAACACCTTTAATGCCCATTAATTCATTGGCAATGGCGGTTTCGACTTCACTTAAATTAAGCCCTTTTTGCTTGATGACTGCGTGATCAAGATATAGATAGGGAGGGAAAAATGATTTAATCAACTTTTGGCCAATGCCAAAACGTTTTTTTAGGGCGGCAATGGCAGGTGCTTTATCCCATGTGTTAGGGGATACATAGTTTGATTCGATACCATAACTATTCCAGTGTGCTGGTGTTTCAGGTCCACCATGATCAGCGGATAGCACAATGAGTGTATTTTCTAAACCGATATGCTTGTCTACGTAGGCAAATAAATCTTTCAAAGTGCGATCCAAATGTAACATATTATCTTCTGCCTCGCGGCTGGATGGGCCGAAAATATGGCCTATATAATCAGTGGAAGAAAAACTAATAGCAAGAAAATCGGTAATGTCATCCTGGCCTAATTGTTCCTCTGCAATAATAGTTTTGGCAAAGTCCAGGGTTAATTCATCACCAGCCGGGCTAAAGGTTAGATAATTATTAAAGTTTTTATGATCTGACTTGCCATAAGCATGAGGAAACGTGCGCCCAAAGCCAGCGAGATCGACTTCCCCGGCTTGGTTATCCTTATTAACATAAAGTTGAGGAGATTGTTTGTTGACTAGCTCCCAGCTTTTGCCGCTATAGGCATGCGGTTTTTGTTGCTGATTCCAGCTAATGACCCATTCTGGATATTGTAGGTAATAATAGGAGCTAGTAATAAATTCACCGGCACTTTTGGAAAACCAGAAGGCTTTACCATGATGACCCGCCAGCGTAACTGCCCCTCGATCTTTAACAGAAACAGCAAATATCTTAGCCTTACCATTGCTGCTTAATGACAGTTCGTCACTGAATGTTGTCACCATGATATTGGCGGGTGAACGTCCGTCAGTGGAAGCCAAGGCTTGCGAGGCATCTACTTCAGTGCTTTTATCAATATCGGCATTTTTTGACAGGATATGATAGCGTGAGTCTTCAATGTTATAAGCCAACTTGCCTGTTTGTCGATCAAACCAGACGTTTGAAACCATGCCATGCTCTGCAGGATCAGCCCCAGTCGCTAAAGAGGTATGACCTACAACGGTTTCTGTATTGCTATGGCCATAGTGAGCATTGTTATACCAAAGGCCATTGTTTTTTAGATAGCGAAATCCACCCTGTCCCATATTTTTCATGTATTTATCAGGTAAATCGCCACGTAGTTGATCAACGGTGATTTGTAAAATCAGTTTAGGCTTTTTTGAGGGGGGGTTAGCGAATACGGTTGTAGTTAAACTGATAAGTGAAATAAAGCAGAATATGCTAAGGACATTTAATAAAAATTGATGAGCAATGTTTTGCTTGTTTAATACTATAATGTTTTTTGAACTATCCATCAGCTTTGTTTTGACCTTAGTGATCCCTATAAGGTCAAAAATATAACATGGCCGGCAAATAAATTCTTGTTGTTTTAGTTCAATAATTTATCTTTTTAGATAATCACTAAGACTCATGGGCACAAAGCAAGGATTTATCGGTTTCCCCGCTTTGAGCCATTTTTTCTAGAAAACTTAATACTTTGAGGCTGGCATTTTCCATTTCTTCCAGTGAATTTAAGCCTGCAACAATATCATTGTCCATAAAATTATTAATTGCCTCAATACCGGCTTTATGGACAACAAGATGGGGCTGTTCAATGTCTGAATAACCGGGCAGTTTAGAAAAACATTGCTTGCCATCACCTTCATAATACCATTTACCTAATCGGCATAAGGTGTGATCGGAAAAATCACTGGCTGTTTTTTCGCTTCTACCCATAAAGACTTTATAAATTTCAAACTTATAAACTAGGTGATCCAGTTTTGCTAGTTCGACAAAGCTTCTTAAGGCTGAGGCGGAAATAGTGCCTTCCATTTGTAATGATAAATCTAATAAGCTATGCATATTATTGGCAGCTTGATCACCTATCTGGCCAAAATTTTCAGAATCGTTGGTCACGCTTTCCATTTGTTTTTGCGCAATTTCAGTATCTGATTGAATGACATTAACCAAGGAAGCAATTTCATCAGTCGCAATGCTGGCTCTTTCTGCTAGGGAGCGTACTTCATCAGCAACGACGGCGAAACCACGTCCTTGCTCACCCGCACGAGCTGCTTCAATGGCAGCATTGAGGGCTAATAAGTTGGTTTGTTCAGAGATATCGCGAATGACTTTTACAAAACCACCAATGTTATCAGCATGTTTATTCAGTCCATTGACAGCTTCAGAGTTCTTTTGTGTGTCGCCAGACATTTTGTGTAAGCTACTGGCTATATCGTTAATGTTGTCACGGGTGGTAACGGATACCTCAGCTGCTTTTATGGCGACACTTTTTTCTTCTTTTAGAGTGACAGCCATGGTATTGAGCGAGCTTTGAAAGGCACTTAAAGAACTTCCAAAACGTTGAAAGTTTTCATAAATTCCCTGTGATAAAACCTGCTGTTGTTGTCCATTTGTATGTTGTTGTTGCAGGGCTGCATTTTCTTGCTTGACCGTATTTAACTCGTCTTCTAATTGTTGATGTTTGTTTTTTAGCTCAGAGAGTTCTTCCTGAGTTTGTAATAATAATTTTTTATTTTTAGATGAAGTAAACATATAAATTCCACTAAGTTACATTAACTTTATACGGTTAATCTTTAATTTTTCAGTATTATAGCCTGTAGTATTCGGACTACATAGTATTTATCGGCATTTAAAGTTATTACTTTAAAAATATTGCTTTTTGTATGATAAATACGCTTAACTTAAGCAAATAATAGCCGAATAAAATTTAAAGTACAGATATATTGTTATTATAATTATCAATATATGGGGTGTTGTAATTAATACCATAGTAAAACGCTTGGTTTTGTGGCTTTTAAAGGAAATAATAGGTTATAATGGCTAATCTCCCAGCTAAACGCATCGACTGGATGCATTGAGTCTTTTCACATGTCTACTGCAAAAAAATCCCGTTCGCATAAAAGTTCTAATTTGCATAATATTTTCGCCTATGACAAATATTGGGCAGAATGCTATGGCATTTCTGATTTTTTACCCCACACACGTGAAGAAATGGAGGCTTTGGGCTGGGATTCCTGTGATGTTGTTTTAGTGACGGGTGATGCCTATGTTGACCATCCGAGTTTTGGTATGGCTTTAATTGGTCGTTTACTGGAATCACAAGGCTTTCGGGTTGGCATCATTGATCAACCGGATTGGCAAAGTTGTGAACCCTATAAGATACTGGGCAAGCCGAATTTATTTTATGGTGTCACTGCAGGCAATATGGATTCCATGATCAATCGTTATACGGCAGATCGTAAATTACGCCATGACGATGCCTATACACCGGATGATGAGGGGGGTAAACGTCCTGACCATGCTGTTTCTGTTTATACTCAACGTTGTAAAGAAGCCTGGTCTGATGTGCCGGTTGTCATTGGCGGAATAGAAGCCAGTCTCAGACGCATTGCGCATTATGATTATTGGTCGGATAAAGTGAAACGCTCGATATTGGTGGATTCAAAGGCTGATTTATTAGTTTTTGGTAATGGTGAGCGACAAATTACAGAAATAGCCCATCGTTTATCTCGCAGTGAAGACATCGCCAAGCTGGATAATATTCGTGGCACAGCTTATATGGTGAAACACCAGCAAAAAAACTGGATGGAAATTGATTCCAGTCGTGTTGATCGCCCGGGCAAGGTAGATGCGGTGGTGAGTCCATATAAAATGATCGATCAAAATAGTTGCTCGGATGCCAAGGCATCTAAAGACTCTAATGATATGGCTCAGCAAGTTAATGAGGCGGGTGAAATTGCTGTTCCTATAAAAAGTATTGCGAAAACGTTAAACCGTGAACGCTCGGTGATCCGTTTGCCGTCCTATGAAAAAGTAATTGCCGATCAAGTGCTTTATGCTCATGCCTCCCGGGTGCTACACCTTGAAACCAATCCAGGTAATGCCCGAGCCTTAGTACAGCGTCATGGTGATCGTGATGTGTGGTTAAATCCACCGCCTTTTCCTTTGACCACAGAAGAATTGGATCAACTCTTTGAATTACCTTATAAACGTACCCCGCATTCGGATTATGAAGGCAAAAAAATGCCTGCTTATGAGATGATCCGCTTTTCAATTAATATTATGCGTGGTTGCTTTGGTGGCTGTACTTTTTGTTCTATTACTGAGCATGAAGGCCGGATTATTCAGAATCGCTCAGAAGATTCAATTATTCGTGAGATTGAAGAAATACGGGATAATGTGCCGGAGTTTAAGGGCTATATTTCTGATCTGGGTGGTCCGACCGCTAATATGTGGCGACTGGCCTGTGATGATAGAAAGGTTGAGGCTGCTTGTCGGCGTTTATCCTGTGTTTTCCCCAAGATCTGTTCCCACATGAATACAGATCACGGGCCTTTGACGCATTTATACCAACGGGCTCGACAATTACCCGGTATTAAAAAAGTGTTTGTTGCTTCTGGCTTACGTTATGATTTAGCCGTACGCTCACCTGAATACGTCAAAGAGTTAGTTACGCATCATGTGGGTGGCTATTTAAAAATTGCCCCTGAGCATACCGAAGAAGGTACGCTAAGCAAAATGATGAAGCCGAAAATAGACTCTTATTATGAATTCAAACAAATGTTTGAGCAGTTTTCTAAGGAAGCGGGCAAGGAACAATATTTGATCCCGTATTTTATTGCTGCACACCCTGGCACGACAATAGACGAAATGATCAATCTGGCATTATGGCTTAAAGAAAATGATTTTCGCTTGGATCAGGTGCAAAATTTTTATCCATCACCAATGGCTACAGCCACGACGATGTACCATAGTGAACGTAATCCGCTGAAAAAACTCAGTTATAAATCAGAAAAAGTACTGACAGCAAAGGGTGAAAAAGTAAGGCGTTTGCATAAGTCCTTATTGCGTTACCATGATCCTAAAAACTGGCCTCAAATCCGGGAAACTTTACGAGAGATGGGACGACATGACCTGATAGGTGATGGTGATACGCAGCTCGTACCGGCTGAGGAAAAACGTAAAAACTCATTTTCGCGTGGGGCTAAAACGAATTTTATTCATAGGAAAAAGCCAAAGAATAAACGCGCTTCGGTTTAGTTGATAATTAATAGTATTGTTCAGTTTGTACTCTTTGTGATGCGCTTCGTTCCTCAGCAGCATCCTACTGCTCATACCATTTAGAGCTCATCGCCTTAAGCACCTTATTCGGATACCGAGCCTTTCCCAAACTGCCATTATAGCGTCCCAAAGCACGAAACAAATCCCCTTTTTCAATTTTTAAATAATAACTCAAAATAGTACAACCAAACCTAAGGTTGGTTTGAATATCAAATAAATTATCATTGGGGTGGCCAATTTCTCGAAGCCAGAAGGGCATGATTTGCATTAAGCCTCTAGCGCCTACCCAGGAAAGGGCATATTGATCAAAGTTACTTTCCACTTGAATGACCGATAGAACCAGTTCAGGTTGCAAGTCAACTCGGCTCGCTTCCTGATGCACATATCTTAATATTTCCAGACGTTCTTCGGGATTCGGCACTTGTTTGGCCATGCGAGTAGACATATCCAATAGCCAGACTTCTGCATCAAAACGATCGGTAAAACTGGAGGTGTCTGCAACGGCTTCGATCAGTAAGTTTTTTAGTTTCTCATCGATCTGAGTGCGATAGTCTAAGGCCTGTGCTGTGTTCAAAGCACTGAGGAATAAGGCCAATAGCAGTATGCACAATAAATAATATGCATACGCCATTGGTGTGTTGGGGTGTTTAAAGCGCCTGTACATGCTTGATGATATCTTCAACAGCAATTTCACTGGCTTCACTATCGGTACGGCCTTTAAATTCGAAGACACCCTTGTCAAGACTGCGCTCACCAATAACGATTCGGTAGGGGATACCAATTAATTCCATATTGGCAAACATGACCCCAGGACGCTCTTTGCGATCATCAAATAAGACTTCGATGCCAGCGGCTTGGAGGTCAGCATATAATTTGTCAGCCGTTTCACGGACACGTTCACTCTTATGCATGTTCATGGGTACAATACCGACTTTAAACGGTGCTAGAGCCGCTGGCCAGATAATGCCATTATCATCGTGATTCTGTTCAATGGCAGAAGCAACCACACGGGATACACCAATACCATAACAGCCCATGCTCATGATTTCGGCCTTACCATTCATATCCAAGACACTGGCATCCATGGCTTTGGAATAGGTTTTGCCTAATTGGAAAATATGACCGACTTCAATACCGCGCTTAATGCTTAAAATGCCTTTGCCGTCAGGGCTGGGATCACCATCCAGGACATTACGAATATCGACTATAGTGCCAAGCTCAACATCGCGTTCCCAGTTGACACCCGTGCAATGCTGGCCATCAATATTAGCACCACAGACAAAATCACTGCAAGCGGCAGCACTGCGATCAACAAAGACTGGAATGTTCAGACCGATAGGGCCGATAGAACCCGCCTGACAATTGACGGCGGCTTTTATTTCATCATCGTTAGCGAAGGTTAAAGGATTGGCAATAGCCATTAATTTTTCTGCTTTGATTTCATTGAGTTCGTGATCACCGCGTAGTACTAGGGCAATGACATCAGCTTCCACTTCTTCACTGGCTTTGACTAATAAGGTTTTAAGCACTTGGGCTGGTGGTACATTTAAAAACTGGCTGACTTCTTCAATACTATGTTGATTGGGTGTATCAATGGTGTTTTTTTCATTATGGGGGGCAGCGCGTTCGGTGTCACAAATGGCTTCAGCGAGTTCGACATTGGCTGCAAAGTTACTCTCACTACTAAACGCGATAGCATCTTCGCCGGAATCAGCGAGGACATGAAACTCATGGGAGGCATTGCCGCCAATTGAACCTGTGTCAGCATGTACAGCACGAAACTCCAGCCCCATTCGACTAAAGATACGGGTGTAACAGTCGTACATCGTTTCATAGGTTTTTTGCAGGCAGTCTTGTGACGCATGAAAAGAATAGGCATCTTTCATAATAAATTCACGAGAGCGCATGATGCCGAAGCGGGGACGAATCTCATCACGAAACTTGGTTTGTACTTGATAGAAGATAGCGGGTAATTGTTTATAGCTTTTTAATTCATAGCGTACCAGATCGGTGATCACTTCCTCATGGGTTGGGCCAATACAGAATTGACGATTATGACGGTCAGTGACACGTAATAGTTCGGGGCCGTATTTTTGCCAACGACCGGATTCCTGCCATAGTTCAGCAGGTTGTACGGCAGGCATTAAGAGTTCCTGACCGCCAGAATTATTCATTTCTTCACGTACAATTGCTTCTGCCTTACGTAAAACTCTGAGTCCAAGTGGTAACCAGGAATAGAGACCTGATGCCAGTTTACGGATCATACCGGAACGTAGCATCAGTTGATGGCTGATGATGGTGGCATCAGCAGGTGATTCTTTAAGAGTAGGTAGTAGATATTGTGAAGTACGCATGGATTAATCTTCTTTACGATAAAGGTGATGTTAACAAAATTTTATAAGTGGCTCATTTTACCCTAAGCCGCCTGATGAAAATAGGGGAAAGCTTGTTATTGATTAGAATGTTCGAGTAGCTCATCCGTAGTTAGGTAGAGGTATAACGAAAAATTATCATTACGTTATTAAAAAATCCAGTAAATAAACATAATAATGATTTTTTTAGGTTTATGACTCCCCCTAGGGTAAGTCCTAATAGAGTCCAAGGAAAGAAGTGATTATTATATGCCCATAAAAACAGCTAGATTATTATTAATTTTTCGCTTATAAAAGTTAGAACATTCTTATATTAGGTAATGATTATTTTTAATAAATGTTGTATAGTGTTGATTTTAATCAGGCTATATTATTCATTTTTGTGATAAAAAGTCATTTCCTAGTATAAATAATAAAAATTTAACTTATATGGATGTAGCAGCGGGCTCTAGTTAAAGAAAATAATAACAAAATAATAAAAAGTATCTTGTAATAACCCTAAAAAAATAATAAGTTTAGTAGTTCTATTGCGTGGTTTAGCCTAATTTCAGAGCTAGATTGCCCTAAATGAAAAAAAAGTCGCGACATTAGCTCGATACGTATAGAATATACCCCTGATACTTCCGTGATTACGATGCGAAAATTTATTTGTGAGCTAATATTAATCCATTATCTATTAACTTGTTAATAATACTTTTATACACCTGTTTTTATTACATAAATAACGATATACAGCTTTTTTATTCCATGTTTGATTTACAACACATTTGTTTACAAGACATTTACAACACTTTGTTTCAACATGGCTATGACTATTCACAACAGCGGTTTGTGAGCAAAATTACGAATACAAATTACTAATTAAAAAGGTATTAAATGATGTTTAGGCGTTTAAGCGGCATTTTAGTTTTAAGTCTTGGCTTGCTAGCGGCTGGGAATACTTTTTCTAGCGAAATTATTGAAGTAGGTGCGCAACGAGATTTAGAACAGGTTTTTTTAGGGGGAAGTGTTATCCCATATAAGGAAGTGACACTCTCCGCTCAAATGCCCGGGCGCGTAGAATTTTTAGCAGGTAATGAAGGTGATGCCTTTGACACAGGGGCATTACTGGTCAGTATCAGTGATGAAAGCTTATTAGCCAAACGTAAATCTGCCATTGCTCAATATGATCAGTCAGTTGCCTCTTTACAAAACTCTCAAGTTCAATACAATCGTGAACTTTGGTCTCCGCAGTCTGAAAATGCCACCCAGATGCCGGGCATGGGAATGCCGGGTATGTTCGATCAAATGTTTACCAAGCAAATTGGCGACACCATGGGCTATGGTGATAGCGATGTTCAGCGTCAAGCTGATTTATACAATCAAGGTGCTGCAGTCAATCAGGCTCAGTCCAGAGTCAGAAGTGCCAGAGAAGCGATTAATGAAATTAACGCCAGTATTCGTGACACACGCTCCATTGCACCGTTTAAAGGTATGATCATTAAAAAGCTGGTTGAAGTCGGTGACACGGTACAGCCGGGTATGCCGCTTATTTCTTATGCTAATACCGATTACATCCGAATTCGCACCGAAGTCCCTGTCCGTTTAGTGCCGTTTATTAAAGTCGGCGATACCGTTAGAGCTTACCTTGATGTGAGTGGCATGATGATTCCAGCCAAAGTTGCGCAAATATATCCGTTGGCAGATAAGAGCAAACACACAGTTACCGTGAAATTTGATTTACCTATCGGTACTCATGGTGTACCGGGTATGTATGCTGAAGTCGCTATTCCGGTTAAAAATTCCCAGCCTAACACCTCTATTACTATTCCTAAAACGAGTATTCTTAAGCACATGGGTAGTTTGCCTAGTGTGTTGGTCATGAATGATAAAAATATCGCTGAATTACACGTCATTCGTCTGGGTAAAAAAATCAATGGTGGTAAGTCCTTTACTGTTCTATCAGGTTTAAAATCGGGTGATCGTATTGTTGATCACCCACCTCAAAACTGGAAGCCGGGTTTGGAAATAAAATAAACCCTTTTATTTCATGCCATCAATGGCATGTCATTCGGCAAAGTAATAACAAATAATAAGTACGAGTAAGTTTAATTATTATGGATAACACAAAAAACAAACATGGCTTGGGTCTCGCTGGTAATCTGACTCGAACCTTTATGCATTCGCCATTGACCCTACTACTTTTGATCGCAACATTTGCTATCGGTTTGGCGGGCTTTATGATGACGCCCCGGCAGGAAGATCCACAAATCTCTGTGCCAATGGTTGATATCTTTGTCAATTATCCTGGGGCATCGACAGAACAGGTTGCATCCTTAGTTGCTGTGCCTTTAGAACGTATTATGAGTGAGATTCCAGGCGTCAAACACGTCTATTCAGCTTCTCAGCGTGATCATGCTATAGTCACCGTGCAATTTGAAGTGGGTGAAGAAATGGGGCCCTCACTGGTCAAATTGTATGACCGGTTGCAATCGAATATGGATAAAATTCCACCGGGTGTTTCCCAGCCTCTGGTTAAGCCTAAGGGAGTGGATGATGTACCTTTGGTGGCATTAACACTCTGGTCTGATAGTCTCGATGATGCGGCTTTGCGCTTAATTGCCCTCGATGTCATGCAGGAATTAAAAGAGATCCCTGAAACCAGCAAAAGTTTTGTTGTTAGTGGCCGTCAGGAACAATTACGTATTGAAGTGAAGCCTGAGCGCTTAGCGGGTTATGATATTACTCTAGAACAAATTGCCGGAACAATTATGACGGCCAATAGTGAAAAGACTGTTGGTTCTATAGAATCAGGGGACAATAGCTTTAAACTCTATACTGGTTCGTTTTTGCGTAATGCAGAGGACGTGGAGCGTCTAGTTGTAGCTATGCACGATGGCAATCCTGTTTACGTTAGAGATGTTGCAGAAGTCATGCATGGCCCCGGCGAAGCACATAAATTTGTCAATTTTTATACCGGTGCCGCAACCTCAGAAACAAAAATGGCCAATGGTGAGCCAGCAGTGACACTCGCCATTGCCAAAAAAGGCGGTACTAATGGTGTCAGTGTCGTAAAAGAAATTCTTTCCCGGGTTGAGGCCATGAAAGGTCGCTTAATTCCGAGTAATGTTGAATTAAGCGTGACCAGAAACTATGGTCAATCGGCTCAGGATAAAGTTAATGGCCTGATGTTTAAGTTGGTTCTGGTTACCGTTGCGGTATCAATACTGATTTTTTGGTTTTTAAATTGGCGTGCTGCTCTGGTATGCTTTATTGTTATTCCTAATGTTATTCTCGTGACAACTTTCTTTGCTCTGGTGATGGGTTATACCATTGACCGGGTGAGTTTGTTTGCGCTGATTTTTTCGATAGGGATACTTGTAGATGATGCCATTGTGGTGGTCGAGAATATGTATCGGCGTTGGGCAATGGATGGTGAAATATCAGATGACACCTCGATTGATGCCGTAAGAGAAGTTGGTAATCCGACCATTCTTGCCACCTTTACCGTAATTGCAGCTTTACTACCTATGGGAATGGTACGCGGTATGATGGGACCCTATATGGAACCCATTCCAGCATTAGGCTCGGTAGCCATGATGTATTCGTTATTTGCAGCATTTGTGTTCACTCCGTTTTTGGCGATTCGTTTTAAACCGAGTATGGACTCGCTGCAAAAAATGGAAGAATCAGAACATAAGACCGTTAAACAGTTGGACGGTTTTTATCGTGGTATTCTTAATCCCCTTATTGATAGCAAAGTAGCTGGCAATGGCTTTTTAATTGGCTTGTTTGTTATTTTCTTTATTGCTTGTAGTTTGTTTTATTTCAAATCTGTCAAAGTCAAAATGATGCCTTTGGATAATAAATCGGTTTTCAATGTAGTCATTAATTTTCCCGCCGGTACTTCCTTGCCTGTGACGGCTAACTTGACTCGTCAATTTGCGGAAGAAGTCAGACAAATTTCAGAAGTAACCGCTATCCAGTCTTATGTTGGTACAGCCTCACCCTTTGACTTTAATGGGCTGGTACGTCACTACTATTTGCGTCAACAGCCTTGGCAGGCAGACTTAAATGTACAGCTATTACACAAGAAACTGCGTGATAGAACCAGTCATCAAATTGCTCAGGAAGTGCGAGAAACATTGACTGCGCTGATTGCCAAGAAAGTCAAAGAGGGTGTTTATACCCAGATTAATGCACCAAAAATTCAAATTGTAGAAATGCCACCAGGACCACCAGTATTACAATCAATGGTGGCAGAAGTTTATGGGCCGACGGCACATGAGCGCCATGCTGTGGCAATGAAATTGACTCAGTTATTTGAACAGTCAAGTTCTATTACTGATGTGGATAATTATATTCAAAAACCGTATGAGATTTGGAATTTTAGAGTGAATCGTGAAAAAGCCATCCGTACTGGTGTCAGTGTGGATGCGATTAATAAAACCTTAGAAATGGCCATGGGTGGTTTTGTCTTAGGTGATATTAAGGATGGTTCAATTCTTGAAGCGACGATGATTATTTTGCAAGTTCCCCTAGATGTGCGGGCTAATTTTAATTATTTGAGTCAATTACCTGTACCCACGCAGCAAGGTGGTAGTGTGCCCTTGGCTGAGTTAGGTGTGTTTTCAAAAGGGTATAAAGAAGCTATTATTTATCATAAAGATTTACGTCCAGTTGAATACGTCATTGGTGAAGTGGTCGGTGAATTTGCTGCGCCAATTTATGGCATGTTTGATGTTTGGGATATGTTGGCGCTGGAAGAAAACCTAGGGCCACGAAAGGAACACATAGTCGGTACATGGATGGCCCCCCCCGAATCCTCTACAATGCACAGCGAATCGGGCTTTGAATGGACGGGAGAGTGGACGGTCACGTATGAAACTTTCCGCGATATGGGGCTTGCCTTTGGCGTGGCGATTATCTTAATTTATATGCTGGTGGTTTGGGAATTTGGTAATTTTACCTTACCCGCCGTGGTTATCTCGCCAATTCCTTTGACCCTAGTGGGAATTATTCCCGGGCATGCCATTATGGGGGCGGAGTTTACAGCAACCTCAATGATTGGTTTCATTGCCTTAGCGGGGATCATTGTCCGAAACTCGATACTGCTGGTGGACTATTCGCGGCAAGAAATTACCCGTGGAGTCGAAATTAGAGAAGCCATTATCATGGCCTGTATCACCCGGACACGCCCTATTGTGATTACGGCATTGGCCTTAGTTGTAGGTTCAATGGCTATTCTCTTTGATCCTATTTTCCAGGGCATGGCTATTTCATTGATGTTTGGTGTCTTTGTCTCCACATTGCTGACATTAATTGTTATTCCTTTGGGTTGTTATAGTGGTCGTGCGGCTTTTTGTGGAAATATGAATGAAGAGCATCCTGATTATCAGATGTGCTTGGATCATAAAAATAAAGTAAACTCTAAACCATCGGGTGGTAGTTCTTTTGCAAGCACTATGGGTAAGATTCTATTTACCACATACTCCATTATTGTCACCGTGGTACAGGTTGTATGGTGGAGTTTACAGGGACTTTATACGCTTGTTTTCAAGCGAAAAAAACCTGTTACAAAGACTGCGCCTGTCACAACGCCAAAGCCAGCACCTAAACCGGTAGCTCCAATACCTGCTGCTAAAAAAGAAGAAGTTAAACCTGAAGTAAAACAGGAAGCTAAGGTTGAAGAAGCTAAGCCTTTAGAAATAAAAAAGACGGAAGAAAGTGCGACTAAAATCGTAGCAACAGAAGAAAAACCGGTGGAAAAAGCCGTCGTTAAAAAGAAACCTGTCATTAAAAAAGCGGTAGCAAAAAAGAAGGCAATGAGCACTAAAAAAGCAGTGACAGTAAAGAAAAAATCTTCTACGACGGTGAAAAGTACAGTTAAAAAGACGGTTAAAAAGAAAGGTCGTCGTGGAATACAGCTAAAGGGTGATTTAGGCGAAGAATAGAGATTTATTATTAGCTAGGACAACAAATTTTTATAGGATAGGAATTTTAAATGATCACAGTGGTAGGTAATCTAAAGGGCGGCACGGGAAAAAGTACAGTCACATTTAATCTGGCAGTCTGGTTAGCTTTAAATGACCACAAAGTGAAAATTTTTGATTTGGATCCTCAGGCAACATTGAGTGATGTCGGTGATATTCGTGAAGAGGATGAATATGAGCCGATAATTTCTATTAGTAACTCCATTGATGAATTAGAAAAAACAGACCATGAACAAATACTCATCGATATTGGTACTGCGGATACTGAATCGATGAAGCGTGCCATTGCCCTGACGGATCGGATTATTGTACCTGTGCCACCGAGTCAGGCTGATATTTGGTCAACACAACGCTTTATTAAAATGGTTTTAGATATTCGTGGCAAAAAGAATATGCCGCAAATGCTAGGCTTTGTGAATCGCGCTGACACGCACAAAGGAGTGCGTGAAACGGGTGAGGCAGAAGATGCATTAAAAATGTTACCTTATATTGATCTTATTGGTACTCGCTTATATCAAAGAACGACTTACCGACGTTCCTTTAGTGAGGGGCTTGCCGTTTTTGAGCTTGAACCTAAAGGAAAAGCGGCCGCAGAAGTTAATAAATTTGCCAGTATTGTGTATCCAGGATAAGTTTTGTTAAGGTTTAACTAAATCGAATAGGGTATATTGTGTCAACATCAATTGGACCGGAAATGAAGTTTTTTCGCTGGATACTCAGTCATCTGACATTAATTTTAATGTTATCTCTAGCGGTCTACCTCTATTGGAATAGCGATGATACAACTGAACCTCTTGAGTCTAGTGCTTCTAAAACCCCCGTATCTGAAACGACAAAGTCTTTAGATTCAGATGTGACGACCGATCAGTCAACTGCTGATAACTCACCGCAAGAGCCAATAGAAGCTGTTGCAGAAACACCGTCAGCGAATGATGATTCACAGCCGCCAAATGATTTTTCCAAACGGATGCAGGAATATCGAGAAAAACTGCGTACTGAAGAGCAACAAGCAATGGACAAGGCTGCTAAAAGCTTAGCCTTAGAATATGCTTCGGGTGATGAGATTAAATATCCGACAGATAGCGATATTGATGCGGATCTTTCTACTAAGCACAACAACCTTAATGTAGAGCCATTCAAGGATAGCCCAGTCAATGTGGTCAAGGCGACTAAAACAAACAAAACAATTGTGCGCCCAGATAAAACTATAAATCAGCAAGAAGATAAAGCCTTAGAAGTGGTTATTCGAGATTCTTTGCTGCCTGAGACGCAAGCGCTTAAAGATAATAACGTCACTGATGCTGTTAAGACTAAAAATATTAAACGCCAGATACGTGATAGGCAAAGACAATTACAATCACAGATGGTCATGATGGTGCCCTTAGAAGGCATGAATGCTAAAATAAATAACAAGTCTCAGGCAGCAAAGAAAAAGAAGCTGCTTAAGCCGATTGAGCCAGTTATTGAAACTGCTGAACAGGGACGTTTGCTAGAACAGGCACGTCAGGCTTTTGAAGAAAAAAAATATAAGCTGGCAGAAGACAGATATAACTTGTTGATAGAGCAACTACCAGAGTTGCCGGACATTGTTGGTGAATTAGCCAATGTGTATAAGGTACAGAATAAAAAACAGCACTATTTAACGACCAATACACAATTTGTGACACGTTTGGTCAATCACAATCGTTTTAATGAAGCTTGGCGGGTGGTTTTTAGTACCGACAAACTGGATAAAGCTATCGCTCAAGAACAACGTAATATTATTAAGAGGAAACAATAAATAGGTCTTTGCAATAATTTATACAATATCTGGCTGTAAGGAGGTCAGATGTTATCTACCTATAACACTTTAGCCTAAGTGTTATAGGTATAAAGAATGTAAGGACAACGTTATAGCAACATAATAATAATGAGCAATTTTAATTGCTTTATTCGAAGATTCTAATATACTAAAGATATAAGTACCCCTATTGTTAAATTTTTTTACAAATGGGGGTAAATAAAAAATGAATAAAGCCATTAACCGTTAAAAATAAATACAAAGGGGTGGTTAATGCTTAGGAGAGAGAGAAATGCCTATCAAAAGGTTATACCATAAATTAACTGCTGAGGCAGATGCAACTGGTTTTGATTCAGAAACATTGGACGAACGTAGAAAAGATTCTGATGTTAAAGGTCAACGTTTACAATTAATTGTTTACACTGCCTTGTTTGCATTTATCGTATTGGCTGCTTATGGTTATTATTTGATTTTTAATTTGACCCATGATGTGCATTCTTTATCCAATGATGTGCGTCAGATTACCCGTTCGGTTAATCAAATGGCTATGTCGGTGAATACTAATATGGAAATTATTTCCAGTAGTGTGGACCAAATGCAGCGTAGTACCCGTTTGATGTCTGAGACTGTGGCGCAAACTATGCCAGAAATGGCGGGTAATACGACAAAAATGACCAAAACAGCGCAAGATGTTGCTGATCGTATTGATGGTATTAGTACCAATATTCAAACCATGAGTGTAGGTCTGGTGGCAATGCAACGTGATATGTGGAGCATGAATAAAAGTGTTTCAAATCCTGCAGAAAGTATGTTCGATAGCATGACCCCATGGGGTGGTAGACGAACCAACCGTGGCTCACCTGGACCATTAGCTTTTCCACCGCCAGTACGGTAATATTAAGGGTCATATCCAGAATATTTGATACAAAATTATTTCTTATCGTGCTGAGCATCAGCACAATAGCAAGGAGCAGAAGTAGCAATGTTTGAAGGCCCGAGTACATTATTAAAATCAAGATTACAAAGTTTACAAGATAACCTGGCTACTGAAAATCCAATACTGATCGATGCGGTCGATTCTTTTAAAGAATTAGACATTGTTGCCTATCGTCTAGGTTTATTGACGCCAGAAGAGTCATTTGCCACCACGATTTCATGGTGGCCACTTATTTCCGTTCTGGGTACTTTTTCTGCTGGTAAATCCTCATTTCTCAATAGTTATCTCGATGTTAATTTACAATTGACGGGCAACCAGGCCGTTGATGATAAATTCACAGTGATTTGCTATAGCCAGGAAGAACAAATTCGAGTCTTACCCGGTTTAGCTCTGGATGCTGATCCACGCTTGCCTTTTTATCAAATTAGTGAAGAAATCGAAAAAGTGTCTGCCGGTGAAGGGAGTCGTATTGATACCTACCTGCAATTAAAAACCTGCAAGAGTGATGTCCTAAAAGGTAAGATATTAATTGATTCTCCAGGCTTTGATGCTGATGAGCAACGCAATGCCACACTTAAAATCACCGATCATATCATTGATTTAGCTGACCTTGTCTTGGTCTTTTTTGATGCCAGACATCCTGAACCCGGTGCGATGAAAGATACTCTTGAGCATTTGGTTGAAGGTACTATACGTCGTAATGATGCGGGTAAGTTTCTGTTTATACTAAATCAAATGGATTCTACTGCGAAGGAAGACAATGCCGAACAAGTCGTTGCCGCATGGCAACGTGCTGTGGTGCAAGCAGGACTGTCTACAGGGCGCTTTTATTGTGTTTATAATGAAAAAGTAGCTCCCGAAATCCCCGATGAACACCTGAGAAGACGCTATAAAGAAAAACTCGATATCGACATGGGTGAAATTGAACACCGTATGCAAGAGGTGAGTGTAGAACGCGTCTATCGCATTATCGGTGCTTTAGAAAATACCGCCAACCAGATAGAACAACATGCAGTGCCAAAAATAAAAGAAGCCATGGAGTCCTGGTATCGTTCAGTACTGATCACGGATGGCATTCTTTATGGTTTGTTAATTATCCTATTAGTCACACTATCAATTTATGCGGGTTATTGGCCTGATGGTTCATTTCAACCCTCTTGGTTGGAGTCAGTGAAAAATAGTCCGGTACTGCAAGGTATTATTGCCGGTGTATTTGTGGTGGTTTTTGGCGGTATTCATTTTTGGGTGCGCCGTTTCACTGCTCGAAGGATTGTGAAAAAATTACCTACAGCGAATGGCCCGGGCAATATCGCAACAGCGTTCTTAAAAAATACACACCCTCTGCGTAGTGTTTTTGCCTTTAAACCCGCAGGTTGGGGTAGAAGAGGGCACAAGGCCATCGAGCGAGTGCGTAATTCAGCCGATAATTTTGTTAAATCACTCAATGATAATTTTGCCGATCCCTTGGGACGCAAAGAGGCACAACGTCTGGCTGAAGCAGAAACTCTGAAAAACAAACTTGATGCTGAAACACCTGGTGCTGAAATCGTTGAGCAGGTCGAAACAAAGACTAATTCACCTGCACAATAAATTAGGGACAGATCAAATAAGTCCATTTATCTTTACACTTGTAGGATGTGGTGAGTGCAACGAACCGCATCAAAAACGTTTGTTTAAAGCCTTTGATACGGTTCGTTCCTCACCACATCCTACATTTGAAGTGTAAAGTAGGTTGATCGAACCCATAAATAGCCCCTTTCTCTTTCGCCTTCGGGCGTTTTCTTTAGGCTACAATTTTTTTCTTATATGAAGGGGTAAAGTATTGTTCTTCACTCCTTCTTGCATTCTTATATAAATCATATCATTATCTGCTATCTTTAAGGTAATAGTTTAAGGTAAGGGTTTAGATGTTTTTATGGAATTGACACTATGAATTTTGAAAAAGTTTCTTTTGCTTTTTTTGTGGTTTTTGCACTGACGATTAACTTTGGTTTCTTTATTGGCGATATTGATAACCCCGCGCATCATCATGTTTATGAATTATTCGCAGCAATTGTTATTAGTCTAATTGCGACGGTGATTAAGTTGGGTGATCGTTCACATATTGGTGCGGTGCTTTTGGCAACTAGTTTGGTGGCAGATATTCATTTGTTTGCAGCGGCGCTTATCTGGGGGATTGCTGATCATGTGACCGATACTGGTGTGACACCTGAAATTA
The DNA here is from genome assembly GCF_016097415.1 of sulfur-oxidizing endosymbiont of Gigantopelta aegis. Classification (NCBI taxonomy): domain Bacteria; species sulfur-oxidizing endosymbiont of Gigantopelta aegis. The sequence goes on from NZ_JAEHGE010000001.1 coordinate 2,546,781, forward strand.
TGGCAACTATTGTCTCTGTTTCTGGCGGTGCTTTAATTGCTAACTTAACCTCAGTTGTGCTATTGGTGATAGAAACCGTGATCGTAAGACGTTAAGGCATTAGTCAGATGATTTTTCAAAACGAAATGATAGATATGCGATGAATAGTCTGCTTTTTTTATTGCTAAAACGTATTCGTTTACCCATCATGCTGTTGATCATCAGCTATGCGATTGTTATTTTGGGCTTTGTGTTGATCCCCGGGCAAGATGATCAGGGGAATGTCTGGCACATGAGTTTCTTTCATGCCTTCTATTTTGTCAGTTTTATGGGCTCAACCATTGGTTTTGGTGAAATTCCTTATGAATTCACCAATGCTCAGCGTATGTGGACGGTTTTGGGTATTTATATTACCGTCACTATTTGGTTATATAGCATCGGTGCTTTAATCAGTACCTTACAAAATCCGGCATTTAAAAAAGTCCTTAAAGAAAACGAGTTTCGACGTAAAATAAAGAAAATAAAAGAACCTTTTTATCTCATTTGTGGCTATGGTGATACGGGTAAGCTATTAGCACATGAATTATCGGCTAATCATTTTTTATCAGTGGTTATTGATCTTGATCCAGAGCGTATTGAAAGTTTGGAAATTGATGAGCCGAATATCGATATACCTGCTTTGGCTGCCAATGCCTCTTTTCCTCAGGTGCTTGAAACTGCGGGACTGACCCATGAATGTTGCCAGGGAGTGATAGCCTTAACCAATAAGGATGAAGTCAATCTTAAAATAGCAATTACGGCACGTCTGCTTAATAAGGAACGTATGCTTGATGATCATTTAATGGTAGTCTGTCGGGCAGAAACTGCCGAAGCTGAGTCAAATATGGCCTCATTTGGTACTTCGCACATCATTAACCCTTTTGATATTTATGCGCGTCGTTTGGCTTTATCCGTGCGCTCACCGAGTGCCTATTTAGTTTACGAGTGGTTGACTAATCCTTATCACAAAGTGAGAAATGAACCGATCAAGCCCCCTAAAGGCACGTGGGTGATTTGTGGTTATGGTCGTTTTGGTAAAGCAGTCTCACGACACTTAAATTACATTGGTATTAAAACGGTTATTGTTGAAGCTGACCCGGATATCACCCTTTCACCAGAGGGGACGATTAGCGGTAGGGGAACGGATGCTATCACCTTAAGAGAAGCTAAAATTACCGATGCTGTCGCAATTGTGGCTGGTACTGATAACGATGCCAATAATTTATCGATTGTTTTGACCGCACAGGATGAAGTGAAGCGTTATCAAGTGGGGGCAAAACGAAATGAAGATTATTACGAACGTTATGGTTTAAATGACTTAAATGAACACAAGCTCCATTCTGAAAATAGTCAGTTGCTAAAGCTAAAACGTCAGAGTGGCCGTTTATTTGCTATTGCCAGGCAAAATTTTAGTCGAAATGAAGCGGTGTTTGAAAAAGCAGAACTGGATTTTATTATGCAACCTGCCAGTATTGTTGCTGGAGAAATTCTGTCGATTATTAAAACACCATTATTATCAACCTTTTTATCCTTAGCCAGAAGGCAAAAAGATCAATGGGCTAATATTTTAATTAGTCGATTGAGCAGTTTTATTGATGATGCGGCAACGACCTGGATGATTGAAATATCCGAACAACAGACACCCGCGGTGATGCCTTTTCTAAAAAAAGACAAAATTACTACGGGAAATATTCTAACGCATCCAAGGAATAGGGATAAATTCCTTAATTGTGTGGTCTTATTAGTACATCGGAAGAAAAACAATAGTGATGCGCATCATCATAAGCATTACAATAGGCATGCACTCACGAAATACGATAATTTTTTATTACCGGAAAAAGACTTTCAAATCTTTGCAGGTGATCAACTATTACTTTGTGGTGACAAAGAAAGTATGGGGCTAATGTGTTGGTCAATTAGCAATATTAATATCTATAATTATACCCACACAGGATATGAACTAGCCGATGGATATATTTGGCGATGGTTGTATAAATATAAATTACTACAACAAGAGAAAAAAGTAGGATGAAGCCTTTGCTAAAAGTGGCCGTAAAAAAATATTGTAAATATACCAGACAATCCATGTTGTTAGGCTTTTCTGGTATCCTAGGTGTACTGTCGTGGCCTGCTTTTGCCGCAAATAACTTCCTTTTCCCCAGTGATATTGTTGATCAGGCAGAGCAATATGCGCATGAAGAAGCACGTAATTTTCGTTATATGAATCAAAGACAGGTTCGCTATCCTCAAATGTCTAATATGACGGGAAAAAGGCCAAGTTATATCGGGGATATTGGCTATAAGCCTGTGCCGTCGGGTTCACATTATTACCCCAATAGAGAGGCGCGAATTCAGCAGCGAGCACCTGACTTTCGTCGTGCGGATCAGGCAACTAACTGGAATGGTGACTCAGAACGCTTTAGCTCTGCTCGTTATAAGTCTGAACGCTATAATTCAGAGCGCTATAAATATGATGATTATCCACAAAAAACATCAGCCATGAATTCATCTCGATACAAATATCCTGAGCAATATGCATACCCACCGAGTCAAAACTCAAGCGCATCGCCATTCTATCCTATGAATATGCCTAACAATAGCTTTGCACCACCTATGATGAATTCGATGATGCCACGACAGGCATTTGATTCCTATTCCAATCTACTGTATCCCAGTGATATGGAGTCGAAGCGCTATAGTCGGGGAAATCAATCCTGGCAGGGACAGCGCTTAAATGGTCAAAACGGCTATGTTGAACATAATTCTCAGAGTGAGCAGCTTAGATATGTACCAGTCCCTGTTTATGGTGTGCCAGGTACACTCCCAGGTACTATTCCCGGGATAGTAACCCCTAGCGACATGGTGCCAGGCTATAGTCACCTCAGCCCCAGTTATCAATATAATAATCGCGCTATAACAGGCTTAGGGCAAAATTATGGACTTTTTAATCGAAATAAGAAGCATCAACGCACAAATCCTTTTTTAGGTGCGTATAATCCAATTAATAGTTTTAGTAATGGCTTAGATAATCCTTTAGGTGGTTTCCCAGGTTTATCTAATCCTTTTGATAGCTTCTATAAAAGTTATGCGCATGATGCCAATAAAACCAAACCCTTTGGTTCACCTGATTCAATGATTCCCAGTTTTTCTATGCCGGATATGTTCTCCCTGCAAAACTGATTACATGCTATTTATGGTATATTTTTAAGCAATTGCAAGACGTGAATTCAATAGTGCAATATTATTAAATACTTATAATGCAAGGTATCCTTAAAATAGTGTAGTTTTTCCCATTTTCCTTATGTATAATTGCCGAGTTTGCCAATAGGCAGTCTCAATTCAAGTTTACTAATATTTAGTAATATTTATAAGGAAAACAAAATGCCAACATTCGTACGCACAGAAAAGTGTGATGGCTGTAAAGGTCAGGACAGAACAGCATGTATGTATATCTGCCCACACGACTTAATGAAACTGGACAAAGACGGTTCAGAAACTGGCCACGCCATGAAATCATTTAACCAAGAGCCAGAGCAGTGCTGGGAATGTTATTCCTGCATTAAGATCTGTCCACAGAACGCCATCGAATGTCGTGCTTATGCCGATATCGTCCCTATGGGCGGTTCAGTACAGCCACTACGCGGAACTGATTCAATCATGTGGACCATCAAATTCAGAAACGGCACCATGAAGCGTTTCAAATTCCCGATACGTACCACGCCAGAAGGTTCAATTCAGCCGTATGAAGGCAAGCCTAAAGCAGATTACGCGAACATTGGTTCAGATAAAGGATTCTTCGTTAATGAAGGCAAATATCCTTATGAAGGTAACCCAGACGAATTGATTCTTCTTAAGTAATTACCTCGGTAATACGAAGCAAGAAGCACTCGCAAAAACAGAGAGCCAGTCCCTTGTCAGCCAGCGAACAAAAAGCTGAGCCAGACAACGTACATAGCTCAAACTATAGAACAATACAAACAGAGGTTATCCGAATGTCAGGAACATTTGAAAATCCAGAAGTCATCGAAGAAACGGTTGACATTCTACTTATCGGTGGTGGTATGGGCGCATGTGGCGCAGCATACGAACTAGGACCATGGATAGAAGCATCAGGCCAAGACATCTCAGTCAAGCTTGTCGATAAAGCTGCCATGGATCGCTCCGGCGCCGTTGCTCAAGGTTTATCAGCGATTAACACCTATATTGGTACCGAACAAGATCCCGCGGACTATGCTCGCATGGTTTCAAACGACTTAATGGGCATTACCCGTGATGATTTAGCGTATGACCTAGGTCGTCACGTCGATGATTCAGTTCACCTATTCGAAGAATGGGGTCTACCAATTTGGAAACAGCCTGGAGACGAAGGCAAATCATTAGCAGACGGCGGCATGCCCGTACGTTCTGGTAAATGGCAAATCATGATTAACGGTGAAAGCTACAAGTGGATTGTTGCAGAAGCGGCTAAAAAAGCCTTAGGCACAGAAAAAATCCAAGAACGCGTCTTCATCGTAAAACTCGTCAACGACAAAAACGACCCCAGTCGTATTGCCGGTGCTGTTGGTTTCTCTACTCGTGAAAACAAAATCTACGTTTACACCTTCAAAGCTTGCTTATTAGTGTGTGGTGGCGCAGTGAACATCTTCCGTCCCCGTTCTGTTGGAGAAGGTACAGGTCGTGCTTGGTATCCCGTCTGGAACTCAGGTTCAACTTACTCAATGGCAGCAGAAGCTGGCTGAATTAACCATGATGGAAAACCGCTTCGTCCCAGCCCGTTTCAAAGACGGCTACGGACCTGTTGGCGCATGGTTCCTACTATTCAAAGCCAAAGCAACTAATGCTTTCGGTGAAGTTTACATGGACAAAAATGCCGAGCTACTGAACGACTATCCTCCTTATGGACTCGCCAAAGTACCTGCTTCTTGCCTACGTAATCACCTAATGATGAAAGAAATGCGTGAAGGCCGTGGTCCCATCTATATGGACACCGTTACAGCACTAGGCAATTTAGCAGAAACCATGACACCCAAAGAAATCAAGCACCTGGAAGCAGAAGCTTGGGAAGATTTCCTAGACATGTGTATTGGTCAAGCAGGCGTATGGGCTGGTGAGAATATCGAACCAGAAAAACCAACTCCGAATTAATGCCTACCGAACCATACCTACTGGGTTCACACTCAGGTTGTTGTGGCATCTGGGTTTCAGGTCCTACCGATTTAGGCGCACCTGAAGCATGGTCATGGGGCTACCGCTCAATGACCACCATCAAAGGTTTATTCACCGCTGCTGATGGTGTTGGCGCATCCGGTCACAAATTCTCTTCAGGCTCTCACGCTGAAGGTCGTTTAGCCGCTAAAGCCATGGTTCAGTACTGTGTAGACAACAAAGATTGGACACCTGAATTAGACACTTCAGTAGAAGAGTTGACCTCAGATATCTATCAGCCAGTACGTACCTTCTTAGAGCACAAAGATTACTCTACAGCAATCGATATCAACCCTAACTACATCACACCAAAAATGCTTCAGTTCCGTTTACAGAAGATGATGGATGAGTACGTAGCCGGTGTTGCGACCATGTACCAGACCAATGCGAAGATGCTAGAAGTCGCAGAGCACAAGCTGGGTATGCTAAAAGAAGACGCGAAGAAAATGCGTGCTAAAGATTTACACGAGTTATTACGTGCGTGGGAAAACTATCACCGCATATTGACTGCTGAAGCACACATGAAGCACATCCAGTTCCGTGAAGAATCACGTTACCCTGGCTTCTACTATCGTATGGACTTCAACATTGTTGACGAAGAAAACTGGAAATGTTTTGTGAACTCAACCTATGACAAGAAGACACAAAAGTGGAACTGCTTTAAAGTAGAACACGTTGATGTTGTCGACAAGTCTGTCCTTATGAAGTAATGACTGCAACTGAGTGAAAGCTCAGGTACAGTAAGGCTTAATAAGCACCAAGAAGAGCCCGTTCAATGCAAGTTGAGCGGGCTTTTTTTGTTGTCTTTTCTTTCTTTATGGGCTCTGAATTCTGAAATATGCTTCATATTTCCCAACTTTTATCGCTCTCTTATAAGAACATACTGACAAAATGATTAGAATATAGTAAAATTCGTCATCCAAATTTAGAGTCGGCGAATAATTTGTTATTTTGCTAGCAGACTTAATAAAACGGTCTTAATAAACAATTATTCTACAACAGTAAACAAATCAGGTAATTATTATGGGTAAACCAGACGTCTCACATCTTCCTTATGAAAGCGCATTTGTTCCGGAGATTTTAACTGAAGAGCATAAGATTAAATTTGCTTGTCACCCTGGCGTGTCTTGCTTTAATGCTTGTTGTAAACAGGCTGATGTGATGCTTGCCCCTTATGATGTGATTCGTTTGAAGCAACATCTAGGCTTAACTTCTGAAGAGTTTCTTAAAGAATATACAGTACCATGGGAAATGGACAGTGATGGCATTGTTGGTGTTAAGTTAAAGACGAATGAAGACAAGCATTGTTTATTGATGAACGAGAAGGGGTGTATGGTTTATGATGATCGTCCTTCAGCTTGTCGTTATTATCCCTTTGGTTTGATGGGTGTAAAGCATACTGAAGCGAAAACGGATGAGCAGAATTATTTCCGTATCGAAGAAGAACATTGTAAAGGTCACGAAGCGCATAATTTCTTGCCTGAGACGAAAGAAATTACTTTAGGTGAATATAGAGAAACTCAGGGTGTTGAAGAATTCGATAAGAATAACCTGGATTGGATTCGCTTGATGCTTAAAAAGAAGTCGGCGGGTCCATCTGTGGGTACGCCTTCATCTGAAAGTTTACAAATTCTTTTCATGGCAACTTATGATTTGGACCGTTTTAAGCGTTTTGTTAGCAGCCCTAATTTTCAGGCGGTTTATGAGTTAGAGAGTGCATTTGTTGATGAGATAATGGCTGATGATGTTGCTTTGTTGACCTTTGGTTATCGCTTTTTACGTCAGGTGTTATTTGGTGAAAAAACCATTGAGACTAAAGAAGTTGCGGTGACTGAGCGTTCTGAAGAACGTAAGGAATTCTGGAAGGCACGTCATAATGCTGAAATGGAATATGCAAATCTGAATGATCCACGCTATGATCCTGAGGTAATGGGTGATGAAGTGATGCGTGATGATATGCTAAAAGCGCAGGATGCGGAAAAAAAGAACGATAAAAGTAAATAAGTCGATCTAAACCCTATGCTTCTTAATCAGAAAACTGACTTTTCAAATTCTTCAAGGATGAAGATAGGTATTCTCTCTGATACTCATGAAGAGTTGGATGAGCAGATCGTTCAAGTCATTGAAGATTGTGATATTGCTATTCATGCTGGTGATATTGGTGATAGTAGTGTTTTACGGACTTTAAAACCTAAGGCTGAGCATGTTATTGCTGTTGCGGGCAATAATGATAAGCCATATCTATGGGATTTTAAAGACTGGAATCTGGTGAAAAACTTACCACATGTGATGGAGTTGGTGGTGCCTGGGGGTACGATTACTGTTGAGCATGGTCATGAGCATGATATGCATATGCCGAGTCATCAGGATATGAGAAGTGCGCATCCTGACTCGCGTTTGATTATTTATGGTCATACGCATATTCAGGTGATTGATGAAGATAGGCCGGGACAGCATATCATTAACCCTGGCGCTGCGGGTTTTACTCGCAATAAGGGTGGTCCATCCTGTATTGTTTTGACGATTGATAATGATTGTTGGGATTATGCAGTGTTTAAATTTGCAGATAAGATTTAACTTAGCTCTTCATGCTAAGCGATTCACTAACAACCTCCCTTTCTTTCTAGCATTTATTTAGCCTCATTCTTAGGCAATACTTTATTTAAATACAAGTAGCCTGCGATGGCTGATATTGTTGAACCGACCAAAATACCTAAACGGTCATTCATTAAATTAGCTTCTGTGCCGCCTTGTTCAAAGGCGAGTGAGCCAATGAATAGGCTCATTGTAAAACCCACCCCACATAAAAAAGCCACGCCATAAAGTTGTTTCCAATTAACGTTGTCAGGTAATGATGCAATGCCTAGTTTGACTGCTATAAAACTAAAGAGCATGACGCCAATCTGCTTGCCGAAAAATAAACCTAGAATAATACCTAATGGAATGGGCTCTAAAAGGGAGTTAAAACTCAAGCCTGTGAGTGGAATGCCGGCATTGGCAAAGGCAAAAATGGGGATGATCAAAAATGAAACTGTGCCATGAAGATCATGTTCCAGTGTTTTTGATAGTGAACGTTCATTGTCTGTGATGTGTCAACACTTTTCCGGACAGTTTTCTAAATATTTTTTTGGCTGTTTCAAGTGATTTTTGTCATTTTGTATTTCCTATCATTTTAGTTTCTCATGTTAACTTTAAACAGATGAAGAGAAAGGGCTTTGCCCTCTGGAACGATAGAGCCGTTCCATTCACCCAAGGTATTTTCACAACGGTAATGATCCTGTTACAATATCTTCACGGCACAGGCTGAGGAGCCGATGGCCGTCAACGGTAATGGGCGGCATTTATGTCGCCTTTTACCCCTTTTCAAACTATGAAAGAAGCTCTCTGATACAGCATTGTCCCAGCAATTTCCTTTGCGGCTCATAGACTGAATTATGTTATGATCCGACAATATTTTTCTATGACTATCAGAGGCATATTGGCTACCTCGGTCAGTATGCCAAAGCAATCCATCCATTGGTTTACGCTTCCATATGGCCATCAGTAAAGCATCATTGACTAGCTTGGCTTTCATTCGCTCATCCATCGACCAGCCAACAATTTGCCTAGAGAATAAGTCAATGACAACCGCTAAATATAACCAGCCTTCCTTGGTGGCAATATAGGTAATATCACCCACATAGTAGCGATCAGGTTGAGAGACAGTAAACTCTCTTTCCAGTAAATTTGGAGATATACGCTTATTATGCTTGGAATTAGTCGTCGCTTTAAAGCGTCTCTTCGTTTTACAAAACAAACCGGCTTTTTTCATTAATCGACCAATTCTCCGGCGGCTTATATGAACGCCTTTTTCAGCCAGTTTCTTTTAAGACGACGGGTTCCATAAGTCTTGCGACTGTCTTCAAACAGTTTTTTAGCTGCTCAGTAAGCGCTTCATTTTTTTTTCTCTCTATCCGTTTTAGGAGAGCTAACCCAATCATAATAGCAACTACGGGAAACATCCATAAAACGGCACAGAATCGTTACCGGGTAATCTTTAGCCTGATCAGTTATCCATGCGTACTTCACAAAGTTTCCCTTGCAAAGTACGCTGTGGCCTTTTTAATAAATCACGCTCCTGAATCACTTTTGCCAATTCTTTTTTCAGACGTTTTACTTCATCATAAATGTGTTCATCACTTCTATTGGCTACCGTCTTCACCGGTTTGGAATATTTACTGATCCAGGTATGTAGAGTATTTACATTAACACCTAGCTCCCTGGCAGTCTGAGAAACGGGTTGATCCGTCTCATTAGCTAATTTGACAGCTGATTCTTTAAATTCTGATGTATAGCTTTTATTCGGTTTTTTTTTTGTTTGATTAGCCACATTACTGAGTCGGTTTTTAGAGGAATAAAGAACGCAAGCAAAACACCCGCGAGTGTTGCATGTACCCCTGATTTTAAAACTGCAACCCATAAAATAATTCCCATCAGCATATAAGGGGTGAGAGTTTTAAATTTATAGATATTAAAACCGGTTAAGAAGATCAGGGAAAGTAAAGCTACAGACAAACTGATTATGGATAAGTCACTGGTGTAGAACAGCGCGATGATTATGATTGCTCCCATATCGTCCATGATGGCGAGAGAGACGAGGAAAACCTTCAGGGCAATGGGAACCCGTTTACCAAATACGGCTAAAATACCTAAAGCGAATGCGATATCGGTGGCAGCAGGGGATTGCCCAACCCTTCAATGCAACGGATCATGCCAGTTAAATGCAGCGTATATTAAAGCTGGGAAGAGCATACCGCCAACGGCGCGGCTGTTGGTAATACCAGTTTTTTGGATCGGACAATTCACCTTCTAAAAGTTCTCTTTTCAGTTCCAAGCCAATTAAAAAAAAAGAAAATTGCCATTAGACCGTCATTAATCCATAAGATTAAAGGCTTGGCGATATGTAAAGCACCAATTCTTATTTCAACGGGGATATCGAGCAATTCACCGTAGAAGCTAGAGAGTGGGGAGTTAGCAACAATGATCGCAAGTATTGCTGCGCTTATTAAGAGAATACTACTAGCACTTTCTTTCTTAAAGAAACGTTGCAAGAAACTTATGCTGTTGTTTTGTACACTTTGTGAGTCAATTGGACGTTTGTTTGAGGAATGCATGCTAGTTGAAAAAATCCATATTAAACAAAAAAACCTTGGTAGTTAAATTATAATGTGGCTATACTTAACCGGACACACAACTTAAAATAACTAAAAGATAAAAAGTGTGACCTAAAATGAATGATCAAACAAAAAAAGCTATACATCAGAATTTAAAGAATCAGCTGTCAAATTAGCTAATGAGACGGATCAACCCGTTTCTCAGACTGCCAGGGAGCTAGGTGTTAATGTAAATACTCTACATACCTGGATCAGTAAATATTCCAAACCGGTGAAGACGGTAGCCAATAGAAGTGATGAACACATTTATGATGAAGTAAAACTAATGCGGCTATACTTAACCGGACACACAACTTAAAATAACTAAAAGATAAAAAGTGTGACCTAAAATGAATGATCAAACAAAAAAACCGAATAAAAGCTATACATCAGAATTTAAAGAATCAGCTGTCAAATTAGCTAATGAGACGGATCAACCTGTTTCTCAGACTGCCAGGGAGCTAGGTGTTAATGTAAATACTCTACATACCTGGATCAGTAAATATTCCAAACCGGTGAAGACGGTAGCCAATAGAAGTGATGAACACATTTATGATGAAGTAAAACGTCTGAAAAAAGAATTGGCAAAAGTGATTCAGGAGCGTGATTTATTAAAAGGCCACAGCGTACTTTTTGCAAGGGAAACTTTGTGAAGTACGCATGGATAACTGATCAGGCTAAAGATTACCCGGTAACGATTCTGTGCCGTTTTATGGATGTTTCCCGTAGTTGCTATTATGATTGGGTTAGCTCTCCTAAAACGGATAGAGAGAAAGAAAATGAAGCGCTTACTGAGCAGCTAAAAAACTGTTTGAAGACAGTCGCAAGACTTATGGAACCCGTCGTCTTAAAAAGAAAACTGGCTGAAAAAGGCGTTCATATAAGCCGCCGGAGAATTGGTCGATTAATGAAAAAAGCCGGTTTGTTTTGTAAAACGAAGAGACGCTTTAAAGCGACGACTAATTCCAAGCATAATAAGCGTATATCTCCAAATTTACTGGAAAGAGAGTTTACTGTCTCTCAACCTGATCGCTACTATGTGGGTGATATTACCTATATTGCCACCAAGGAAGGCTGGTTATATTTAGCGGTTGTCATTGACTTATTCTCTAGGCAAATTGTTGGCTGGTCGATGGATGAGCGAATGAAAGCCAAGCTAGTCAATGATGCTTTACTGATGGCCATATGGAAGCGTAAACCAATGGATGGATTGCTTTGGCATACTGACCGAGGTAGCCAATATGCCTCTGATAGTCATAGAAAAATATTGTCGGATCATAACATAATTCAGTCTATGAGCCGCAAAGGAAATTGCTGGGACAATGCTGTATCAGAGAGCTTCTTTCATAGTTTGAAAACTGAATTGACGCACCATTGTCGATTCAAAACCAGAGTAGAAGCAAAGCAGGCAATATTTGAATATATTGAGGTATTTTATAATCGGGAGCGACTTCATTCGGCTAATGATTATTTGTCACCAGTCGATTATGAAATACAGCAGGAAATAGCTTAAATCGATTGATTGAAGAGGGGTAAAAGGCGACATAAATGCCGCCCATTACCGTTGACGGCCATCGGCTCCTCAGCCTGTGCCGTGAAGATATTGTAACAGGATCATTACCGTTGTGAAAATACCTTGGGTGAATGGAACGGCTCTATCGTTCCAGAGGGCAAAGCCCTTTCTCTTCATCTGTTTAAAGTTAACATGAGAAACTAAAATGATAGGAAATACAAAATGACAAAAATCACTTGAAACAGCCAAAAAAATATTTAGAAAACTGTCCGGAAAAGTGTTGACACATCAGAAGTAAAACGTCTGAAAAAAGAATTGGCAAAAGTGATTCAGGAGCGTGATTTATTAAAAAAGGCCACAGCGTACTTTGCAAGGGAAACTTTGTGAAGTACGCATGGATAACTGATCAGGCTAAAGATTACCCGGTAACGATTCTGTGCCGTTTTATGGATGTTTCCCGTAGTTGCTATTATGATTGGGTTAGCTCTCCTAAAACGGATAGAGAGAAAGAAAATGAAGCGCTTACTGAGCAGCTAAAAAACTGTTTGAAGACAGTCGCAAGACTTATGGAACCCGTCGTCTTAAAAAGAAAACTGGCTGAAAAAGGCGTTCATATAAGCCGCCGGAGAATTGGTCGATTAATGAAAAAAGCCGGTTTGTTTTGTAAAACGAAGAGACGCTTTAAAGCGACGACTAATTCCAAGCATAATAAGCGTATATCTCCAAATTTACTGGAAAGAGAGTTTACTGTCTCTCAACCTGATCGCTACTATGTGGGTGATATTACCTATATTGCCACCAAGGAAGGCTGGTTATATTTAGCGGTTGTCATTGACTTATTCTCTAGGCAAATTGTTGGCTGGTCGATGGATGAGCGAATGAAAGCCAAGCTAGTCAATGATGCTTTACTGATGGCCATATGGAAGCGTAAACCAATGGATGGATTGCTTTGGCATACTGACCGAGGTAGCCAATATGCCTCTGATAGTCATAGAAAAATATTGTCGGATCATAACATAATTCAGTCTATGAGCCGCAAAGGAAATTGCTGGGACAATGCTGTATCAGAGAGCTTCTTTCATAGTTTGAAAACTGAATTGACGCACCATTGTCGATTGAAGAGGGGTAAAAGGCGACATAAATGCCGCCCATTACCGTTGACGGCCATCGGCTCCGCTCAAAATGACACATCATTACAGAAAAACATAAGGCAAAAATTGTACTGGCTAATATGCTAAATTTCATATCTAATTCCTTTAGTGGTAATAATAAGTGTGGTAATAATAGTACATAAATATTTTTTATTTAATACTTAATAATACAGGAAAAGTAGTTGACGTAAAATAAGTTTTTTAAATAAATATTTTTTGTGCTATAAACTTTTGTTGCAATGGCGTGTGCTATAATTGCGATAAAAATTAATGATGTAATCAGTGGGATGTTTTATGGGGAAATATGGCAGTTCAAAGTAAGAAAATATTGGCACAAAACATCATGATCGGTATGTATGTGTCTGAGCTGGATCGCCCATGGATTGAAACAGATTTTCTTCTGGAAGGTTTTTATGTTGAAAATGCTAATGATATTGTCAGACTGCAAAGGCTTTGTGCATTTGTTTATATTGATATAGAACTGACAAAAGAACGCCTTAATATTAACCTTATTGAACCCTCTTTACTGACAAAAATAAAAATAATTGCTAATACAGACGTGAAGGATATACGCTTTGGCCGTCCTGTTCCAAAACCGATATCAAAAGGCTTACCAAAAGCTGAAACAAGCTATAATAAGACCTCATCTTTTGCTTCAGAATTTCGAACCGCTAATCATCTCTATAAAGAAATTACTAAAACGGCCTCACAGATTTTTTCTGATGTCAGTGCGGGAAATGAAATTAATTTAACAATTGTGAAACGTTCGGCAACAGCGATTGTTGATAGTGTGGTACGAAACCCAGATGCTTTTTTATGGCTGACTCGCTTACACGAAAAAGATACTCATACCCATGCCCGTTCTTTGCGTACGTCAATTTGGGCGATTGCCTTTGCCCGTTACCTTGGGCTTGAGAAAGCAAAGTTAAACAACTTATCCTCGGCATTATTATTATGTAATATTGGTAAAGCTAAGTTACCCATAGAATTACTAGAAAATGAAGATGATTTGTCTAAAGACGAACAGTTGGAATACCAGCAACATGTCGATCATACTCTAGATGCCCTTAAAATTATGGGACGCACGCCTCAGGCGATTATCACTATTATTCGGGCACATTGTGAGCGTTTTGATGGTTCGGGTTATCCAATGCAATTAATGGGTGATGAGATTCCTTTACTAGCGCAAATTGCCGGGATGGTCAGTTACTATGAAGAGATAACCAATCGTAGAAATCATGATGACTCTTTGGATCCCACACGTGCTGTAGAGCACCTATATCACTTGCGTGACAAAAAGTTTATGTCTGAATTGGTGCAAGAATTTATCTGTTCCATTGGTATTTATCCTGTGGGTTCGATTGTTGAGCTGAACTCACAAGAAGTTGCGATTATCGTTGAACAAAACAACAAAAATCAATTATTACCTAAAGTGCTTATTTTGCGTGATGATAAACGCGATCCGGTGAGTATTTTTAAATTACTCGATTTATATGAGATTAATGAAAGTAGTGAAATCACCCCTAAAATCATCAATACTTATCCTTTAGGCACTTTTGGCATCGATGTCGAAGAAGTGACTAAGGGTTTGGAGAGGGTGACAAACATCGGTGCTGAAAGAACTCAAAAGTGGAATGTTAAAAGCTTGTTAAAAAAAGTGGTTTCTTAATTTTTTATTTAAACTCTCTATTTAAAACTGTTCAGTACAAAATGTTATGATGAAAATAATTAGCCTTTTATTGCTGTCAATGTTATTACTCCTTCTTTCTGCCTGTCAGTCAGCCTTGATTAAATCTGACAATATGTATACGGAAATCTCCCATCAAGCCACGATTGAAATAACGCAAGTTATTGATGTTGCGCCTAATTCAGCGCGGGCTTTTTTTCAAAATGGAGAGCTTATCCGCTACGGACAATTAAATTTATACGATGTTAATTGTGAAATTGAGATCAATACAGTAGCAGAAAAAATCCAACAGATTTCACCTGGTATTTATGATGTCATTGCCATCCGTCAGGAGCAAAGCCCCATTGTCAATAGAGTAAATACCAAGCCTGTCATGGTGGCCTCTTTGTCCTCATCCTGGCCAACGGAACTGGCTTTTTCTAGCTCATCAGACTCACCCGTTGATATTAAACTCTATTATCATTTTAGACTGGCTGCGAAGAAGCCAGCGGAAAATACTGGACAGACACAGGTAAGAGCTGTTATTTGTCGAGGCGCTCAATCAGAGCCCTTTGATGCTAGATTGCCAACTTACGAAGAAATAAAAGCGGCTAGCGGTCAATATATGATCTTTAATTTATGAATTTGAATTTATAATAGGGGCTATCTGCTTTCTATAAAAAATATTGTTATACTAATACTTATTATTACGTTAAACATGGAATGAAAATGCGATAAAAAAAAACTATAGCCACCAGCACTCTATTTCTGGTGCTATGCAGTTTGTTTTTACTGTTCAGCAATGCTTCTGCGGTAAATATGCAGTACCTTAAGTATAGTCCAGTTGCTTCATTTGAACCCGAAGATTTTGAAATGTTGCAAACAGTAGGTAGAAAAGCCCTTGATGAAAATAAAGATGGTGTGACCAGTGAATGGGCTAATACTGAGACTGGTAATTCAGGCTCTATTACGCCTTTAGATTCGTCAACAATTGATGAAATGCATTGCCGAAAAACCAAACTATTTAATAAGGCTAAAGACAAATCAGGTCAAGCTGTTTTTACATTTTGTAAAGTCGGTGATCGTTGGAAGGCTTTGAAGTAATTTAGGATGGATATGAAAAAAATTAAATTGATTTTCTTGCTGATGTTTTGCTTGTTAGCACTTCAGGTGCAAGCTCAAGATGTTTCTCTGGTGGTGAATATTTGGCCGCCCTATGTTGACTCGTCGCTACCGGATGATGGTCTGGCAATGAAAATTGTTAAAACGGCTTTTAAACGTGCTGGCTATACCCCGACCATAAGAATTGAAAAATGGGAAAAAGCCTTAGCGGGTTCAAAGTTAGGCGTTTATGATGTGGTGGGGGCTGTGTGGAAGCAGCAATTATCGGCGTCGTGAACAATGTAAGCACAGCAGCATCTAACAAAGACTCAAAATAATACTTTTCGCACTGTTCTTCCACCCAAACTAAAAAAGTGAAAAAAATTGAATTATTTTTGAACTTTTTCACGATCTATCGATCAGATCAGTATACTCACAATAAATTGAGAAACTGATATGCTCAAGCCACGACCACAATTGACAAAAAAGGCTGATTAAACCATTGGCCTCCTTAACTAAAACCAAAAAGCACTTGGGCTTTACCGCATTACGAATGGCTGTTACTTCTCATTTTCTGGCAATCAAAGACAATCGCCAACAAAACAAATGTGACTACAGCCAAACAGAGGCATTGATGAGTGCATTTGCCTGTATGTATTTTCAAGAGCCTTCCCTTGCACAGTTTCAGTTGCGAATGGAAGAAGAGCTTCATAAAAATAATTTACGAACCCTCTTTGGTGTTGAGAATATACCTCAAAACAGTCAACTGCGAAAGATACTTGATGCTGTGCCCAGTGAAGGGTTCGCCCCCATTTTTAAAGATTTGTTTGAACGTCTGAGACGGCACAAACATTTAGAAGATTATGCTATTTTTCCCAATATATTACTGTGCGTAATTGATGGCACCCAGTATCACAGTTCAAAAGACATTCATTGTGAACAATGCCTGCATAAAGAACATAAAAGCGGTGAAATCACTTACAGTCATGCCGTATTACAAGGTGCCATCATGCACCCAGATAAAAAACAAGTGTTACCAGTCATGCCTGAAGCCATCCAAAATAAAGATGGTACAGAGAAACAAGACTGTGAGATCAATGCCAGCAAACGCTTCATTGCTCAATTGAAAAAGACCACCCTCGCCAAGGCTTTGTTATCTGTGGTGATGGACTGATGTCACACCAACCGATGATTGAAACCATTAAAGATAATAAAATGCATTATCTTCTGGTGACCAAACCAGGTGATCATAAATATCTTTTCGAATGGCTCAATGACTTTACTGAATTGTCCTCATTTGAAACCATCGATGAGAAAGGTCGTACCCATCAGTATCGTTGGAAAAATGCAGTTCCATTACATGGTGAAGCTGATGCCGTCACCGTTAACTTCCTTGAGTATCATCTCATCAATTCAGAAGGAAAGATCACCTATCGTAATAGCTGGGTGACTGACTTTCAAGTCAGTGAGCACAATATTATCCAACTGGTTCAGGCTGGGCGTTGTAGATGGAAGATTGAGAATGAGTGTTTTAACACGCTGAAAAATCAGGGCTATTCTATAGAACATAATTATGGTCATGGTAAACAACATCTCAGCTATAACATGTACCTACTTACCTTGCTGGCCTTTTACTTTCATCAAATATTTGAGCTGACCGATGGGGCTTATCAGGCCTGTCGAACTAAAGCAGGTTCTAAGCGGTATTTGTGGGAAATGTTCAGAGGGACTATTCAGTTTCTTGTCATGGATTCATGGGAGGAAATGATGGATTTGTATTTAAATCCAGATGACTACGAGGTAACGAAAACGAAAAAATCTTAAACCCAACCGTTTGAAGGAATGCACTTGAGTGTGTAGCTCGACCCATGCCTGCCATTTAGTGGTGCAAACGTGAGCCACTCAAAGAAAGTGCCATAAATTTTTAAAAAGCATGAACTTGGCTAATTGATGAGGTTTAAGTGGGTTCACCGATTTTTGCTGGTGTGGAAGACGGATGCTCGACAAAAGAAGTTACTTTATAGTAATGCTTATCTGACCAATAATATTGTCTTAGTCGCACATGCCAATAGTCACATGAAATTTGATTCGCTAGCTGATTTGCAAGGGCTTTTAGTCGGCGTGTTAAAAGACTATGAGTATGATGAGAAATTCATGAAAAATCCACGCATTCTAAAGTTTCAGGCTAATCGTCTGACACAGAATTTAATTGCGGTGCAGCAGGGTAAATTGGATGTTGCTGTAGCAGACAAGCGTTTAGCGCTTTATGAGTTAAAACATTTTATGGGTAATAATCGTGCTGATTTTCAGTTTTTACCAAATCCTTTGAGTTCTCGTAAGCTATACATCGCTGCGCCTAAAGAAAATTCCGGTAGTAAGGCTTTGATCAGTAAGTTCAATAAAGGCCTGGCTGCTATTAAGAAGGATGGTACATATCAAAAGATCATTAATGGGTATACGTTTTAGAGGAATAGATCAAATAAGCCAATTTATTTTTACATTTGTAGGATGCGGTGAGGAACGAACCGCATCAAAGACGTAAATTTAAAGCCATTGATGCGGTTCGTTCCTCATCACATCCTACATCTGAAGTGTAAATCAAATTTTATCTGTGCCCGTTTTAGTATTGAATTTAAACCTAAAATAATCAGTTGAATCGTAGCGAGAGCGACTTAGGTGCTGAAGATTAAGGGTTTTACAGGTTATTTTGGCTTTATTCGTAGTCACCCTACGGGTGAAGTCAAAATGTTCTGAAAAATCCTTAAGATTCAGTGCATAAGGCGGTCGCAGTAGGTTCAACTGATTATTTTAGGTTAAAGCTAAAAACACTTTTTTAATGGCTAGCATTATTTCTTTTTAGCTATTAGCAATCTTATTCAATTTTTCCGCCTGAATAATCTGACCATTCAAAGCCGCATCCTTAGCCGAACGTCCAAAGGCAACCGACATCAACGTTGAATAATACACCACAGGAATATTAAACTTAGTGCCGAACTTCTCATTGATTTTATCCTGATACACTTCAGTATTCATCTGACACACAGGGCAGGGCGTGACAATCATGTCAGCGCCATTGTCCATAGCCGATTCCAGAATCGGCTTAATCAGATTAAAGCTTTTCTCTGGCTCAGAGAAGGCTAAAGCACCACCACAACAAGAGACTTTCTTCTCATAAGTGCGGATGGGCTCAGCGCCACAGGCTTCGACCATATTATTATCCAGATAAGCTGGATTTTCAAATGACTCACCATCAATACCAAAGGGGCGATTGGTCTGACAACCGACATAGCCGGCAATCTTAATGCCTTCGAGCGGCTTCTTCACCTTATCCGAAATGGCCTGCATACCGATATCTTCGACCAGTACTTCCACCATGTGACGGATGTTCTTATCGTTCTTCATTTCCAGACCGGCTTCTTTAAGGGCTAAGCCCGTGCCTTCTTTGATTTTAGTGCTCTGCGCAATGCGCTCAGAGGCTTCACGCGTGGCCAACCAACAGGCCGCACAGGTGGCAACAATATCCTGCTTAGGATGCTGCTTTTCTGACAGGGCAATGTTACGTGCGGATAAAGACACACGCGGTAGTTCACCACCCCCGGCATAACCGATAGAAGCGGCACAACAGTTCCAGTCTTCAATGGTGTTGAGCTTAATGTCCAGCTCTTCACACATGGAATTCACCGAAGTCAAATAGTTAGACGATGATGCCCCGGATTGCGAGGAGCAGCCCGGGTAAAATGAGTACTCTTTCTTTTCAGACATAATAATTCCTATCCTCTACTTACTATTGGCTTCAATGGCATCGTTTTCAATCTGTGCCGCTTTTTTCAACATGGCCTGAAATCCAGACTTGTCCTTCACTCCGTGACCACCCCAGGCTTCATTAATCGCCATGCGCTTAGTCTTTAACATGTTCAGACCGAGCTTCTGGTTCGCCATGGCGGTTTTCACGCCTTCACCAAAGCCATTCATGAAATACAAGCTTAGACCCAGCTTCAATTCATTAACCCGACCTTTCTTAGTGAGGTTATCCCAGAATAACTGGCCAAACTTAGCCGTCGGCTGTGTCTTAGGTTGCAAGTTCAAACGCTTGGCATAAGATGCTAAGCCGTGCATGATG
This sequence comes from sulfur-oxidizing endosymbiont of Gigantopelta aegis, assembly GCF_016097415.1. Lineage (NCBI taxonomy): Bacteria > sulfur-oxidizing endosymbiont of Gigantopelta aegis. The sequence continues at coordinate 2,566,747 of NZ_JAEHGE010000001.1, forward strand.
TGGGTAATCGGTAACTCACGCGGACAACGGGCAATACAGTTGTAACAAGACGTACACATCCACACCGAATCACTGGCTAGGACTGCTTCACGCTTATTAGCCCGAATCATCATAAAGATTTTTTGTGGCGTATGCTCCCAATGATCGCCCATGGGGCAAGAACCCGCACAGACACCACATTGCATACACATTTGCACCATATCGCCTTCTTCGACGTTATCGATGACTTCTTTTAAGAAGTTGCCCTCGTACTTCGTGGCCAGGGCTTGATTTAAATCACTCATTGTTACTATCTCCTTGGGGAGTCGGGTGGCTGTTAGCGTTTAGGCTAACACCACCCGAATCCCTGGCTGTTTAGAACTTGAAGGGGCTCATGCCGATTTCATCAATGGTCTTGGCCATATCATTAATCAACTCAGGCACACGATGAATGTCCGTAATAGCGACTTCATGTACCACCACACGCTCGGCTTCCAGATTCAATGTCTGTAAAGTATCGGCAATCTTGCTCATGCGCATATGCGCCATTTCAGAGCCTTTGACGAAGTGACACTGATAATCATCACCTTTCTTACAACCCATCAAGACCACACCATCATAGCCACTATTGAGCGCATCGGTGATCCAAATGGTATTCACCGAGCCTAAACAACGTACTGGAATGACACGAACAAAGGCCGAGTATTCAAAACGGTTTTGCGCCGCCATATCCAAAGCAGGGTAGGCATCGTTTTCACAGGCCAATACTAATAAACGTGGCTTCTCATCAAACTCATCAGGAATATCACAGGCCTTAATTTGCTGGCCGACTGAATCAATGGAATAGTTCTCAAAGGAGATAACCCGTACTGGACAAGCACCCATACAGGTACCACAACGACGACAACGGGCTTCATTGTATTCAGGGAAACCCTTGTCATCAAAGCCGATGGCACCAAAGGGACATTCCATCATACAGCGTTTACACTGCGTACAGCCTTCCTTACGGAAGGTAGGGTAAGACAAATCACCGGCACGGGGTGCGCGGCCATGCCCTTACCGGCATTTTCAATGGACTGAATGGCTTTCATCGCCGCCCCAGTTGCATCTTCTTGTGCCTGTTGGGTGTCCATAGGACGTCGAGTAGGTCCTGCGGCATAAATGCCGGTACGACGGGTTTCATAAGGGAAACAAATGAAGTGTGAGTCGTTAAAGCCGGAGACTAATTGCGGTAAGTCAGAGCCTTGACGGTATTTCAGGTTCAGAATCGATTCCACTGGAATGGCAATTTCATCAAGCACTTCCTGAGGCACTTCTTTCTTTTCGGCTTCAAACTGAACCTTCAGAGCGCTGAGCTCATCTTCACGTTCGTTGTTACGACCGGAGTTAGGTATCATGCCTGTGGCTAAGACCACTAAGTCCGCATCAATGGTGTCATCTTCATCGAGGATTAAATCCTTGAGTGAGACTTTACCATCGGCAGCAACAGCCGAAACCGTGGCTTTGCGGAAGGTGACGCCTTTGTTCTGACCACTGCGATAGAAATCTTCACCGCCCGCACCTGGGGTACGCAAGTCGGTGAATAAAATCGTGGTTTGAATATCAATACTACTGCCTTGTGCGGCTTTTTCAGCATTGTCTTTCAAATACATGGCTTGCTTGATACTGGTATTACAACAGTGACCGGAGCAATAAGACAAATGCCCGGCTTTGTCACTGCGCTGACCGGCACATTGCACAAAGACTACGTTCTTGACTGCTTTGCCGTCTGATGGACGTTTAATCGCACCACCATCAGCCGCTTTGGCTAAGGCTTCCATTTCTAATTGGGTAATGACGTCAGGTGCATCGGCATAACTGAATTCAGTCAGCTTGTTAGCATCAAATTCAGTCTGACCACTGGCCTGAATGATAGAGCCGCAGGACAGGGTTTGGGTGCTGTCATTGCTGGTGTCGGTAATTTCGATATCAAAGCGACCGGGAGCACCGTCTGAACTGCTTAAAAATGAGTTCAGGTAAATCGTCACTTTGTCATCGTCTTCGAGCATTGTCGCTAGGGCATCAACACCGGTGTCTTCGGGATCAGCATAAGGCGCACGCGTCGGTGCACGCTTATACTGACCTGTCGTGCCGCCTAAGGCTGCACTCTTTTCAATGAGAGATACCTGATAACCGGCACGCGCCGCTTCAATGGCAGCCGTCATACCGGTAATACCACCACCGACCACTAATACGTGGCGGTTAGTGCCTTGCTCTTCAGAAGCTTTAGGGGGTGACATGAATTTGATTTCAGCACAGCCCATACGGACATAATCTTCGGCCATCTCTTGGGTGGTTTCTTGTGCTTCTTCTTCATCCGGGCGCACCCAGATAACACCTTCACGTAAGTTAACCCGTGACATCGGCACGCCAGAGAAATTAAAGGCATCGGTTTTAGCACGACGTGAACAGGCTGCAATCACCACACGATTGGTGTCACCTGAATCCAGATCGTCCTGAATCATTTTGACGCCTTCAGCGCCACAGAGGAAATCGTGAGTCTTGGCGACGGCGACACGGCCTTCGCGGGTGGCTATCATTTCCAGTTGGTCTGTGTTCAGGCGATTGCCTAGGTCACAGCCTTTGCATATATAGGCACCTGTTTTTACTTCATCAGCCATGATTACTTAGCTCCTACTTTCTGTTGGCTGACGGCTCCAACTTGATTAATCACTTGAATCGCACGCAAGGCGCTCGCCGTGGCACTTTGTACTGCACGGTTAACATCCAGGGCGTCGGAACTACAGCCAGCGGCGAACACGCCGCCGTTCTTTGCGTCCATTTCGATAAAGCCTTCTTCGTTCATGACGATTTCCACTGGGAAGTCGCTCTGATTGACGCTAGGCTCCATACCGGTAGCCAAGACGACCAGGTCGTATTCATTGGCATAGCGGTGATAACCTTCAGTGTCCACACCATTAAGGATAGGATTGTTATTATCGCCTTCGGTGACTAGGGCCACTTTGGATTTGATGAACTTCACGGTGCTATCATTTTGTACGTCACGGTAGAAGTCTTCAAAACGGTCAATGGCACGGATATCAATGTAGTAGATGTCCGAGGTGCCTTCGCTGAGGTTTTCACGTACATAGTGGGTTTGCTTCAATGAGGCCATACAGCAGATGCGTGAGCAATGCTTGAGGTAGTTACGGTCACGTGAACCGGCACATTGAATGAAGGCTATCTTCTTGGGCTCTGCGCCATCAGAAGGGCGTTGGATTTTACCGCCAGTAGGACCCATGAGGTCATTCATGCGTTCAAATTCAACATTGGTGATGACATTGGGGTAACGGTCATAGCCATAAGGTTGGATTTTGTTGGCATCATACGGACGCCAGCCAGTGGCCCAAATCACGGCACCGGCTTTAAGATCAATGGTTTCTTCGCTCATGTCCAAGTCAATGGCATTGGCTGGACAGGCGTCTTTGGCTTTGGTGGCATCTTCAGTACCGATGATGCGCGGGTCAAGGACATAGGTCTGAGGGTAGGCATTGTTATAGGCGAGATAAGCGCCTTTGCGTTGGTTCAGACCATAGTTGAATTCGTTGTCAAATTCTGCCTCGACGACTTCGCCACATTTGCCACAAGCAGTACAGTCATTGGTGACGTAGCGCGGCTTGAGGTTCACTTTGATGCTGTAGTCACCCTTGTCGCCACTGATGTCAGTGACTTCGGCCATGGTTAGAATGGTCAGATTCGGGTTGCTTTTAGCGCGACGCTGATTGATTTCCATGCCACAGGTGGGGTGACATAGTTTAGGGAAGTATTTATGCAATTGGGTGACACGACCGCCTATATAGGCGTTCTTCTCAACTAATATCACTTGCTTGCCTGCTTCAGCAGTTTCTAGGGCAGCACTGATACCGCTGATACCGCCACCGACGACCAAGATGGTCTCGTTGGTTGCTACAATATCCGACATCGAATTTCCTCCACGGAACGGATTGGTAAAAAAGAATTTCTGGAAATTCATCTGAAATCACTAAAACTTTTACTTGTTAAGTGCAAGAAAAAGGCGAACTTTAGTGGATGATTTTCCAGAAATTCCTTATACGTAATTTATTAATTTTTTATAGATGGCCTGATGAAATGCTTGTAATGAGCGTCATGCCATAAATAGACAGGAATGTTACCTTTTTTTTTCTTAATATTCTATGAAAATGAGAGAAAAATGACAGTTTTATGATGTATATCAGTAAGTGCTAATTGGCTTTTCGGGAGTAATGAGAAGCGTTATTATTTACAGGTGTTTTTGGCTGAAAATAGACCCTATTTGGGTGTGTTGATTTAAAGAATTCCCCTTTATATACAAGGTTTTTTAAAATAAAACTATCCCCACATATCGAGTATAATATGAGTATACGAAAAACTGCCGGAGCAATTATGGATTTATTATCTCAAGAAATTTTACCAGAAGAATATTTTATAACGGACGAACCCTATTATGAGCCGGTAGGGGAAGAAATTGAGATATTTGAATCAGCCTATAAAAATAAATTACCGGTTTTGCTTAAAGGGCCAACGGGCTGTGGTAAAACACGTTTTATGGAACACATGGCCTGGCGTTTAAAACGTCCACTGATCACTGTGTCATGTCATGATGATCTAACGGCCTCTGATCTAGTGGGGCGATATCTAATCACAGGCGGTGAAACCGTTTGGGTGGATGGTCCTCTGGCCAAGTCTGTACGCTCTGGTGCGATTTGCTACTTAGATGAAGTGGTTGAGGCGAGAAAAGATACTACGGTGGTGATTCATCCTTTGGCGGATGACAGAAGAGTCTTGCCCATGGAAAAACGCGGCGTGGTACTTGAGGCCAATGCTGAATTTTGTTTGGCCATGTCTTATAACCCTGGTTATCAGAGTGTATTAAAAGATCTCAAACAAAGTACTCGTCAGCGCTTTGTCGCCCTTGAATTTGATTATCCTGATAGTAAAACGGAACAAAAAATTCTCGAAAATGAGGCTAATATTGAGACTGAGCTGGCTAGAAGTCTGGTTAAGTTTGCTCACATGACCCGTAATTTAAAAGGCAGTGGCTTGGATGAAGGCGCTAGCACCCGATTATTGGTGCATGCGGCCTTGTTAATTAAGGATGGTATTAACCCTGTGACCGCTTGTCGAGGGGCGATTGCTCAGGCTTTGACCGATGATCCTGAAATGCTTTCAGCAATCAATGAACTCAGTGCATCTTTGTTTTAATTGTTTTATAAGATAAAGATGACTAATTTGAACACGAATGTGAAGAGATGAGTGTTGAAGAGATGAGCGTTAAAGAGACAAGTGTTAAAGAAACGAATGCCGAAGTAATGGAAGAGCGACTGGATAAATTCCTTGACCCGGTTTTATCATTTCGTCGCTCTGCTGCTGAACCTGCCAAACAAATTACGGCCCTAGAATATAGTGAGCAACAATTTGCTCTACACTGGATAGAAATCATTGCTTCTACGAATGCTGAAATGGCTTTTCAATATGCGGCTCATTTTTCCGATGCGGTGACATTTTTACAGCATGATTTGAATGCGGTTGAGACCTGGACTTTTGAGGCCATGTCGTTATTTGATGAAAGAGGCTTACAGCATTGTATTAAGGTATTGCATAATTCAGAAGCTTTTGCTGATAACTACTTTAAGAAACAGCATGGTATCGTTCTGGATGATATTAAAAAGCTTTTGGCTGCTTTTGTTTGTGGTTTAAATGGCCGGGCGTTGAAAATTGATTCTTTATCACAGAGCAATACAGTACAAGCTTACACTGATACAGAAAGTATTTTTTTGCCCGAAATGATCAGTGATTTCTCTTCTAAAGAGGAAAATTTCTTTTATTATAAATTATTAACAGTTTATCAATGGTCTCAAAACTGGTATGGCACCTGGCGTTATGATTTGAACGAACACTTTGACCGTTTTGATGATCCGCAAAAAGCACAACAACTTTTCCATTGTTTAGAAACTATTCGTTTATTACATTGCATTGCTGCCGAGTTACCGGGTTTTTTCCGTCAGGCAAACACTTTTTTAGCTGGTTTTAACTCGCTACAGGCACAAGAAAAGTGGCAAGCAGTATTTACTGTGTTATCAAGCTCTACGGCTAAAATTGATGATACATTAGCCATTTTAGAACAATATTATGGCCAATTGGATGCTGTTGAATTTTCTTTTCAGGGCGTTTTAGCGCCTAATACCGTGCAGCAAATCAAACAACGTCGTTTAAAAGAAGAGAAAACATTCTTTCGCAATGCCCTGGCACGAATTGCTGAGGAAAAACGGCAGTCCCAAACTGAAGATGAACAGACCCAGCTTGAACCCGCAGAGGAAAAAGCTGCGCCTGTTTTTGATTTACGTGCGAAGGATGAGAATGAGCATGAAGATGGCGCCAGCTTTGACTTGCTACTTGATGGACAGGTGATTGCACCGCCGGACGATGTACAAAGCCTGATGAGCAGCATTATTCAAGATATAGGTGAGATCCCTGAAGAATATCTCGTTGCCGCTGGGCCAGGAAAGTACGTGGTTGAGAATAATACGCAAAAAAAGAAATCTGATGATGTCTGGTCAGGTGTTTATCATGAGGAAGGGGCGTATTTTTATGATGAGTGGGATCATGTGCGCCAACATCATAAAAAGAATTGGTGTGTTGTGCGTGAGGTGAGAGTGACACCGGTTTATGATGACTTTGTGCAGCAAACACTGGCCAACAATATGGGGCTGGTCAAGTCCTTAAGGCGTAATTTTGAAGCACTCAAAGGGGAAGAAAAGCTCTTAAAACGTCAAACTAATGGCGATGATATTGATATAGATGCACTGGTGGAAAGTTATGCCGACCTCAGTATGGGCATGGAACTCAGTGATCGAGTCTTTACCCAAGTGCAGCGAGTGGATCGCAATATTGCTGTGATGTTTATGGTGGATATGAGTGGTTCGACCAAAGGCTGGATTAATCAGGCTGAAAGGGAAGCACTGGTTTTATTGTGTGAGTCACTGGAAATGCTGGGGGATCGGTATGCCATTTATGGTTTCTCTGGAACCACACGCAAACGCTGTGAAATCTATCATATCAAGCACTTAGATGAAGAATACAATGATAAGGTGAAGGCTAGAATCAGTGGTATCACAGCAAAAGATTATACCCGAATGGGTTTTGCTATACGTCATCTCAGTGCCTTATTAGAAGAAGTTGAAGCAAAGACCAAGCTTTTAATTAGCTTGTCTGATGGTAAACCGGAAGATTACGATGGTCAATATCGGGGCGAATACGGTATAGAGGATACTCGTCAGTCTTTATTTGAAGCGAGACAAAAGGGCATTCATCCATATTGTATTACCATTGATAAGGAAGCGGGGGATTATTTACCGCATATGTATGGCGCAGCTAATTATGTATTGATTGAAGACATTAATAAATTACCACTTAAGGTTTCAGATATATATCGTAAGCTAACGGGCTGATGCTGACTTAAATTATGGTAGCTAACTTATCTATTATGGAGCATTAAACTGAAAGTTGAGTTTTATTCCATTTTTTTTTCATATTTTTTATTTGGCTTGACATTCTTGACAGTGGGTTTCGGTTTATACTACTATCAAGAAATAGAGGAGAATTAATGATATATCTAGCCATGGAATGGAGTAGGTGTATTCTTGTTCAGAAATGTCATTGTTAAATTTTCAATAGATACATCACTAGAATATATTGATACATGGGGTGTGATATCAATCTTGTTTTTCGGTGCTATTGTAGTTTCAAGGGGGTTTCTACTTATCAAAGAATGAAAATTGCCTCAAGTTATCAGTTTTAACTCAATAATAATAATTAATATACGGTAATCCATAATGAAAACCCCAAGCTATAAACTTCTTGTTCCTGCTTTTTTTATTCTTTTTACATCCAATCTTTATGCTAAGACAGCGCTGGTTACTGAAAATCCAGCAACGGCTACTAAAAAAGTGGCAGAGGATGTGCCGGTCAAAAAAATTATCTGGACCGGTTGTGGTATTACCAAAAAGGCCTTTATGGCTGAAATTGCTAAAGCCTATGAAAAAAAATATGGCGTTACCATTGAACTCAAAGGCGGTGGTGCGACGAATGGAATAAGGAAAACCAAAGCGGGTGAATCGCATTTGGGCGGTACCTGTCGTTTGCCCTTACACAATCGTGCCGAAGAAAGTCAATTACTCAAACTAATACTTGTTGCCTGGGATGCATTGGTAGTCATTGTCCATAAAGATGCACCGATTGATGATATAAAACAGCAGGAATTAATTGATGTTTTAGAAGGTAAAATTGCCTATTGGAACGAATTGTCAGGCTGGAAGGGCAAGTCGGATGATATGGTTAAAATTGATATATTTACTCGTGGTTCAAAAATATCCGGAGTGGGCTATACACTGCGTAAGATACTATTTAATGATACCGATAAAGTCTTTAGCTCTACCAAGGAATTTCCTTCTTCAGGGCCATTAGAAAAAGGCATAGAAAAAAATATTAATTCCTTTGGGGTGACGGGAATTTCAAGTGCTAGAAAAAGAAATGTTAAAGTCCTTAACCTGAATGGTATTAAGCCTGATTATGAAACGATTAAAACAGGTAATTATGTGATGTATCGCCCCTTATATTTAACTTACTCATCTATTTATCGCTTGCCTAAAAATGAAAAAAAAGAGGTCAGACGTTTTCTAGAGTTTATTAAAAGTGATGAGGCAGCGAAAATTATCAAAGCAAATGGCGTTGTTCCTTTTAAAGACGGTTTCCATTTGGTTAGAAAGCGTAAAGATATATTTGGTAATTAGGCTTTGGCTGTATTTCTCTCTAATTCCCATCTCGGTAAAATCGCTTTATTAGCTTATTGAAATTACCCCATTATTTTTTCAATAAGCTCCATTTCTTTTTTTCAAACATGATCTATACTTGTTTTTATAAGCTTTGTTTAGCATTTACATAAAAATAGGTTTTATTATGTCAATTAGCAAAAAAATCCACATTCCACTTATTTCAGTCCTTATTATCGGTTTGATTATCATTTTTTATGTATCGGTTGGTGGCCTAAATAAAATTGAAGAGGATATTTATAATAAAGAAGAATCGCGCTTACTGAATTTTTATGACAGTAAATATCAGTCAAAAATGGATGTTGCGATCTCTAATGCCATCAATATTGCTCAAAACTACTATGTCATCTCATCACTCAAAGAAAATAATCGTCAAATAGCGATTGATGGCCTAGCAAGCATTATTTCTGATTTCAAAAACAATACTAAATTTAAAAACATAAAAATTCATATTCATGACCAGAATGTCCATAGTTTTGTGCGTTTATGGAAACCGAAAAAATTTGGTGATGATCTTAATGGTTTTAGAAATACCATTGTTGAAGTGAAAAAAACCAAAAAGCCTTTAGCTGCGATAGAAATTGGACGTGCTGGATTAGTGCTTCGTGGTCTGTCGCCAATCATAGCTGAAGGGCAATACCTTGGTAGTGTCGAATTCATGCAAGGACTCAACTCAATTATTCGAGATGGAAAAAAGACTGGCATTAATATCATTATTGCCATGAAAAAGCAGTACTTAAGTGTTGCAACCAAGTTAGAAAAAATGCCCCTCGTTAATAATGACTACGTACTGGCATCAAGAAAAGATGAATTGAACCAAGATTTTTTTAATGAGTTAAAGGATGCTGATATTACTCGTACGGGTCTAACCGATAACTATTATTTCACCAGTACTGCAATTAAAGATTTCAAGGGTAACATTGTTGCCTATGCGATTGTAGGAAAAAATATCGCTCAGGTGAATGAAATTATTTCAGAAGCAAAATCTACTTTATTCAATCAAGTGATTCTTATGGTGTTGTTGGATATCTTTATTTTAATCTTTTTGATTTTTATTATTAACAAAACGGTTGTCACACCCATTAAGCAATTGGAAAGCATTGCCAAGGATCTGTCTGAGGGTGATGGCGATCTCAGTAAGCGTTTACACATAGAGACCGAAGATGAAATATCAGATGTGGCTATTTATTTTAATAAATTTATTGAGACTGTACAGACGATAGTCAAAGAAGTTCAGGAGGGTAGTCGTAATACGCAAATGACAATCAATGAGCTCAATTCTACTTCTCAGACCATTGGTAAGGATTCGGTGCAAACTAACCAACATTTACATTCCAGCAGCCAGGAAATGAGCGAAGTAACGTTGATGACTGAGCGTTTTTCTGAAGGGATTAATGGCACATTAACACAAATCAGAGAATCAAATCAGTTGATGGGGCGGGCTAATGACTCGATGCAAAAGCTGAAAATAAAAATACAGGAAAATGTAGATGCTGAATCACAGGTTAGTGCTAAATTAAATGATTTGGCCAATGATATTGAAAAGGTCAATGGGGTGTTAGATGTTATAAAATCAGTGGCAGAACAGACTAATCTATTGGCTTTAAATGCTGCGATTGAAGCGGCGCGATCCGGTGAACAAGGTCGTGGATTTGCCGTGGTTGCTGATGAAGTGCGTAGTCTTGCCGTGAGAACACAGGAGTCATTAGATGAGATTAATACCACAGTAACGGATGTCATTAGCCAGATACATGGCATTAATACTGAAATGAAGACAGGGGTAGAAAATCTGTCTAAATTAATTGAAACGTCTAATGCGGTGACCGATCAAATTACCAGTAATTCCCAAACACTGGACAATTCGACTCAATCCTTTGAAGAAAATATGGGCACGATTAATCAAGTAATGAGCAAAATTAATACCGTAAATGGCTATATTAATTCCAGTGAAAGCCTGAGTAATAATAATGTGGAATTGATTAATACAATGGTTAAACGTCTTGATACTACTTCCGAAGAAGTAAGCACCTTGAGCAAAATAATTAATCGATTTAAAGTCGTTTGAGATATTTTATTTATATAGATGTAGGATGTGGTGAGGAACGAACCGCATCAAAGGTACTTATTTAAACCTAAAAAAGTCATTGATGCGGTTCGTTGCGCTCTTCGTATTACAAATTTAAGCCAACTCACCTGGATAATCAGCAATACCTGGATTTTTACTTACACCAATCAGTTTAGGATGGTTGATTTTAGGTAAACGCAATATTTTGTCTTTGCTGCGTTGAGTTAAGATGTAGTCATGCACGATATCCCACATGAGGCGACCATCAGGCGCTCGATTTACAGAAGCCCAGCCCGCTACTTTATAGGTGGTATTAGGCTCAATTAAATGACCATTATCAAGACGTGCATCGGTGATACGTTCATAAATAGGCTTAGTAGGGTCTATAGTATAATCCAAACCACCAACACGAACCATATCGCCACCAGACTGTAAATAGGGATCCGGATCAAATAGGTTATCTGCAACGCCTTCCAGAACATTCAGTAAATCATGGCCACTCATTTCGCTAACATAGGTTTCACCATAAGTGATTGCACATTGTGTCATCACGTCTTCCATGGTGATCCAATCGCCTTTTAAAGTAGTTGTACCCCAGCGAACACCCGCTGACATAGCAACATCGGCTTTATATTCATGTCTTAAGGCATTACACAGGACCTGATCCCAAGTGCCCATGAAGTTACCACGACGGTATAGTAATCTATCAGTAATGGCTAATTTTTCACTGAGAATTTCTTCAAAGGTCTTACCTACACGAGATTTGTTATAGGAGAATTTTTTAGTACGGCTTTCAACAATTTTGTCTGAGTACTTGGTTTGACGCATTTGCTTAATGTATGCATCCATTTCTTTGTCAGCGGGTAACCAGTCAGTAATGATTGGCAGCATTTTATAACTTAAAGATTTGAGTTTGCCATCTTGAACATCAAAATCCATTACGCCAATATATTTACCATTCGAGCCGGCATTCGTTACCAAGCACGTACCACCTTCAACATTTTTAACTTCTATTGGCTTTGGCATGCCGTCATGAGTATGACCGCCAAATACAGCATTTAGCCCGGGTACATTTTCAGCCATTTTGATATCGACATCCATACCATTATGTGACAATAGCACAATGGCATCAGGTTTTTCGTTTTTACGTATTTCTTTAACGAGGTCAATCATGTCATCTTCACGTAAACCAAATGACCAATCAGGGAAAAATTCTTGAGGATTCGCATTGCCTGTACGTGGGAATGCCTGACCGACAATGCAAATACGAGCGCCGTTAATTTCTTTAATGACATAAGGGCGAAAAGCATAGCCTACATCTTCATCATATAAACCACTACCATCAAAACGCTCAACCATGGCAGGATATTCATCACCCATGATAGCTTCTTCTTTAACGCGCACATTCTGGCCGATAAAATCACCTTTGAATAAGGCAACATTACTGAGCACTTCTTCTTCTTTGTAGGTGAATTCCCAGTGACCAACCATTACATCGACGCCAAGAATATTGGATGCTTCAACCATATCGACACCACGAGTCCATAATGCGGTACCGGAACCTTGCCATAAATCACCACCATCCAGAGTTAATGTGTTTTTCTGGCCACCCGCTTGTTGACGCAGACGGTCTAAAAGTGTCTTAATGTGAGCATAACCACCAGTACGGCCGTATATCTTGGCAACATTTTCAAAGTTCAAGTAAGTGTAAGCATAGGCTTCAGGTGAATTTTGTTTTAGCCCCATGCGTTTGAGTAACTTTTTACCAACGACATGCGGTGGGCGACCATAAGCATCACCAACACCCAGATTAACATTAGGTTCACGGAAATAGACAGGGTTCAGCTGACCGTGTACATCGGTAATATGTAAAATACGCGCATTACCTTTCATAGGTACGCTGTAAAAATCTTCAGGTTTAACGTCTTTGGATTTGCTCATGGCATGGGCTGGAATTAGAGCGGGCACGGTTGTTGCCGTACCAGCAACGCCCATGATTTTTACAAAATTACGTCTGGAAACTGTCATTGTATATTCTCTGTATTATTTCTATTTTAAGAACGGAATTGATTCATTTTTAATGAGGCCTTATTATCTAATATATTGAGCAAAAAGGCCATCATCGTAAATAAGATGGCAAATGGTGGTTTTCCTTAACTTATTTGTGGAAAACCTAAGAAAATTAGTAGTTTAAAGTATTCTTAAATATGGTTTTCAATTGATTATACAAAAATATCTTTTCTTAATGTTGCTTAGCCTTATAGTCTCTACGGGTTTTTCTGGCTCAGTGTTTGCTGACAAGGGCAAAGAATTAATTCGTATTGGTGTGCTGAGTCATCGTGGTGACGAGGTGACTAGGGAAACCTGGTCGCCTACTGCACGCTATCTTACAAAAACGTTACAAGCGTACCGCTTTGAAATAGTCCCCTTGGATTTTACTGAAATAGACACTGTCGTCAGTGAAGGAGCAGTTGATTTTTTGCTTGTGAACTCAGGCATTTATGTCACCATGGAAGTACGCTATCGAGTGTCACGAATCGTCACATTGAACAATCGCATTGGTGATATTCCTTTGAATGTCTTTGCTGGTGTTCTATTTACCCGCAAAGTTCGCAATGACATACAGGGTTTGAGCAGTTTGCGGGGCAAGAAGTTTATGGGGGTGGATGAAACTTCGTTGGGTGGTTTTCAAATGGCCTGGGGACTTATGCAAAGTGAAGGGATAAATCCCTATAAAGACTTTTCCTCGATTTCATTTGGTGGTACCCATGATGAAGTCGTCATGGCAGTAAAAAATGGCTTTGTAGACTTTGGTACCGTACGCAGTGGTATTTTAGAGAAAATGGCTGCTGATGGCGATATTCGCCTGGATGAATTTAAAATTATTTCACCCATAATTTATGATGGTTTCCCCTATATACATAGTACCTCCTTGTATCCGGAATGGCCTTTTAGCAAGTTAAAACATACCTCTAATGAACTCGCGCAAAAAGTGGCGGTGGCATTATTAAAAATGAGCAATACTGATGCCTCTAAAATGAAGCATTATGCCGGTTGGACGGTACCTTTGGATTACCAACAGGTACATGACTTATTCAAAACACTGAATCTGCCACCCTATGAAAAAAGTAGTCGTTTTACCTTGCTGGATGCGCTTAAACGCTATTGGCAGGGGATTGCAATCGTGATAGTTTTTTTACTCACTTTGACGATCATGAGTACCTGGATTACACGCTTGAATACCCAATTGAAAAAATCTAAACGTCTATTGGAAAAGCAACATGATCTGATTTTAAATTCTGTGTGTGATGGTATTTATGGGGTTGATTTAGAAGGTAATTGTATTTTTATGAATCGTTCGATGAAAGAAACCACTGGCTGGGATATTAGTGATTTTCAACAGGCAAGACAGCATGATTTGTTACATCATACGCATGCGGATGGTCGTTATCATGCACCAGAAGATTGTCCTGTTTATTTGACCTTTAAAGATAAGCAAGCTCGTTTCATCGAAGATGATCTGTTCTGGAAAAAAGATGGGAGTAGCTTCCCCGTTGAATATAGCAGTACTCCCATGCTGGATCATAAGGGTGATACTATTGGCAGTGTTGTTGTCTATCGTGACATCAGTGAACGCAAATTAGCCGATGAAGAAAAACGTCGTCATCAAACTGAAATAGCGCACATGTCGCGTTTAAATACCATGGGCGAAATGGCATCCGGCATTGCCCATGAATTGAATCAGCCATTGACTGCCATTGCAACTAACTCTTTTGCCTGCATACAAATGCTGGAAAGTGGGGGGATCAAAAAAGATAAATTAGTTGATGTATTAGAAATAATAGGATTGCAAGCGGAACACTCAGGTGTCATTATTAAGCAATTGCGTCAGTTTGTGCGTAAGGAACAACCAGAACGTTCCATGATCAATATTAATGACCTCATTAATGAAGTGCTATTATTTATTGAGCCAGAAGCACGAAAGTCCAGTGTCAAACTGGTCCGCAAGTTGGATAAGAACCTCTATAAAGTACTGGTTCAGCCTATTCAAATTGAACAAGTGCTATTAAATTTGCTAAAAAATGCTATTGAAGCATTACAAAGCATGAGTAAGGATAATCGAATTTTGATTATTAAAACAGAGGTTGCGGGAGGTAACGCAGTGGTTGTTACGGTAGAAGACAATGGGCCTGGTATTGAAGATCATATTAAAGAAGGCTTGTTTGATCCCTTTATTACCAGTAAAAATAATGGCCTGGGTCTCGGTTTATCCATTAGTCAGGGGATTATTGAGTCCCATCATGGTAAATTATATTTGCATTCTGATGGTGGAGGCGGTACGGTATTTCGCTTTACCTTGCCCGTTGCCAGTCAAGTTAATGAGATGAATGAAAAGCTCTCGTCAAAAAAACTGTTGTCAGAAAATCTGTCATCAAAAAAATTAGTGGAGTGAGTAAATGAGTAATGAACCCTGTGTGTATATTGTTGATGATGATGAACAGGTGCGCGATGCGTTGACCTTGTTAATGGAATCGGTGGGCCTTAATTCTGCTAGCTTTGCTTCGGCTCAAGATTACTTGGATCAGTTTGATGCAACAAAATCAGGCTGTCTTATTCTAGATGTTAGAATGCCGGGCTTAAGTGGCTTGGATTTACAAGCTCGTTTAACTGCTGAAAAAATCTGTCCGCCAATCATTATTATTACCGGACATGGTGATGTGCCGATGGCAGTACGAGCGGTGACTGCCGGGGCTGTTGATTTTATTGAAAAACCCTTCAATAACCAATCAATGCTGGATAATGTACATCGTGCTATTGAGCAGGATGCCAAGCAAAGAGGAGAGTCTTCTCGCTTGCAGGATATAGAACAGCGCTATAATGATCTGACCCCTAGAGAAAAAGAAGTACTGCAATGTGTTATCGAAGGTAAGCGAAATAAAATTATTGCTGCTGAAATGAGTATTAGTCAGTCAACGGTAGAAGCACACCGCTCAAAAGTGATGGAAAAAATGACCGCCAATACTTTATCCGATTTAATGCGTATGTCTCTGCTACTGAAATTAATTGATTAGTAAATATGTATATGCTGATATTTTGTTGTTTAATGGAAAACCGCTATAAGACCTAATATAAGTTCTAATATTACTTTTTCTATAATTTGCCATAATGGCATCTTGGCTTGCATGCACGCCATCAAAAATAAAAAAATGATGCTCCTTTAATTTGGGTTTCGATTGTGAAACTCGGTTGTGCAAGCCCTTTCAATTCTAGTTTTAGCCGTCTGATTACCTATCAGCACTCGTCTCAGGTATAATCCTGACTATGAACGATCAAAACCATAGCTTAAATAAAAGCTCAAACAACAACTTAGACAACAGCCTAGACAAAAGTTTCGGTCAGCAGAGTGTATCGCCTTCTCAACGCGATCAGAAAATCCGTAGTGTTTTTCAATTAGTCGCCCCTCGATATGATTTGATGAATGATTTTATGAGTTTTGGTACTCATCGGATCTGGAAACGCGTCTTTGTCAATAGTATTCCCTTTAAGGCCTCTGACATCATTGTTGATTTAGCCGGTGGTACGGGTGATATTGCCCGCAAGTTACAGCACAAAGGTGCTAATGTTGTGGTGGTTGACCCCAGTATTGAAATGATGTCTGCTGGAAAAAAGACGCATTCCCTGGCGGTGAGCAATATTGCTGCATTGGGTGAAAGACTGCCATTCACTGATGCTTCTATTGATAAGCTGACCATTTCCTTTGGTATTAGAAATATGACCAGCATGACAGCGGCCTTGCAAGAAATTTATCGTGTGCTTAAGCCGGGAGGACAATACTATTGTTTGGAATTTTCCCGTCCTATGATGCCTATTCGTCCTTTTTATAATTTATACAATCAATACATTATTCCTCGTCTGGGTGCTTTAGTGGCAGGACAGCCAGAGGCCTACCAATATTTAATTGAGTCGATCCAACGCTTTCCCGATCAGGAAACCATGAAGGCGTTGTTAGAAGATGCGGGATTTTCAGATGTGAGCTATCGCAATTTATTTTTTGGAATTGCTTGCATTCATGTAGGTACAAAAAAGCACTCATAACGATAGGATGTGTTTTTATGCTTGGCGATTCAATGACTGACAGATCAACGAAGAATAAACTTAAACTTTATCATCAGGGGCAGCTTTATAATTGGTCCGACTTATTGCAACGTATTGAGTTGATTTCTCCTTGCATCTCACCAGTCACAATTACTCCTCAAGACAGATTTAATACTCTCATTTATTTGCTCTATGGCTTCATCAATAAAGTACTGATTGCGCCAATAAACACGACATTAAAAACAAATATAACTATTCAATCATTGTCTCAAAATGATGCGCTAGCAATAGCGACCAGTGGCACACAGTCTGAGCCAAAAATAATATTACTTAGTCGGGACAATATTCGCTCACATTGCTATTATTTTAACCAAATTGTTCCATTGGATAGGTCATCGCTATGGCTTAATTGTATGCCCTTAAACCATATAGCGGGTGTGATGATTGTTTATCGCTGCTGGTTTCAAGATGCCAGTATGATATTACATGATGAATTTAATGCCCAACAAGTTTGGTCTGATTTACAGCGTTATGCTGTGACCCATATTTCTCTCGTGCCTAGAATGTTACAACGTTTATTAGAATGTAGTCAAAATACGAGGCCACCTGAGAGCTTAAAATCGGTCATCGTGGGTGGGGACAAACTTGCAGATGCTTTATTAGAAAAAGCAATATTTTCCGGCTGGCCTATTATACTCAGCTATGGCATGACAGAGGCTTGTTCAACTATAGCCCTTGGAAAAAGCACTGAGCAACTCATACCGCTTGATGGCTTTAAGCTGCAAATCGATAAGAAAAACACCTTACAAATTGCCGGAGCAATGATCGCTAAAAAATTTGTCTCACATAATAATGAAGTGAATTCTGAGCATCTTGTTGATGGCTGGTTTAGCACTCATGATCAGGTTCATTGGGATGGACAATGCCTGTCTTTTATTGCCCGTAATGATGATATGATTATTTCCGGCGGGGAAAATATTAGCCCACAATATCTTGAGGACTTATTATTAAAATCACCTTTTATTGATGATATTGCTATTGGCAAAATTAATGACGAGAAGTGGGGCGATACTATAGTGGCTTTAGTTTGTGGTGATTTGAATGCTTTTAAAGCATGGATAAAATTAACCATACAATCGATGTATCGCCCTCGCTATTTTCTTGCAGTGAATGAAATCCCCCGGAATGCTCTGGGGAAAATTGATCGCTTAAGAATCAAAAAAATGATTGCAGACAGCTTCAATAATGACAGCATTGAAATGGTTTGCTATTGAAATGGATAATGTTAGGATGTGGCTATTAATAATAAATAGATTATGATTCAAGGAAAATAAAATGGAAGGTAAAAAGAATATTGTTTTTGGTTTTTTATTCTTAGTGATAACGGCTAGTCTAGGGCCTTATATGATTGTTGAAATGTTGCCCGATGTTGAACAGGCAGCTTTGAATAAACAAAAAGTGTTATCTGCTTTGCAATTGGCGGTGAGTTCTGATTTTGAAAATCAGGAAACATTGGACACGATGACAGCTGAGGAAATTGCTAAAGCAAATTCAGTGGCGATTATGTCATTGAATACCAATCAAAATGCCCGATTAGCATTAGATACAATGAAAGGTGGCCCTCATGCTCATGGTAACCTAGAAGCGGTACTGAACATATTGGTAGGCATTGTTTTGGGGTTATTAACACTCCCTGCCTTATTTAAACAAATTCTAAGTTGGATTTTTATTGTTGGTACAATCATGCATGCGGGGATGATATTTCTAGCTGTTTTTGGTTTTTCATGGGCAGGCACTCTTTTAGCAACGGGCATCGGTCCGGTATTAATTTTATTAGGCTTATTTTTGATGGGCGTGGCAACTTTTATTGGCTATAAAAAAGTTTAAATTTTTGGTTTATTTTAGGAATGTATATTTAGCTTTGGAAGGGTGGGCACGCTTTTTGTGCCCACGCTGAAAGTGTGAATACAAGGCTTTGAGTCAGCGTGGGCAGATAAAGCCATGCCCACCCTACGGGTGAAGTTAAAATATTTCGTTTTTGTCATCCGCTTGTCACATCTCTTTTTTATATTGGCTACTATCAAATATAAAAAACAAATATAAAAAAGAGAAAATAAAGAGAGCAATATGAAAAGTAAGCAAGAAGATACTCATCATTCGCATTTGGGCGATGTTGAAAAAAACAAATTACTGGCTGAAATTAATTATTTAAATAGCCGTTTAAAGACTATAGGTTATACGGGTGATTGTGCCTATGAAAAGAAATTATCCAGCTTTTATCAAAACACCATTTCCAACTGCCAACAAAAACTCCTGCAATACTAATCCCTAATCCCTAACCCCTAATAACCCCTAACCCCTAACCCCTAATCCCTAACCCCTAACCCCTAACCCCTAACTTCATCGTTCCAGTAGATTGCAAATAGACTCAGGTAATTGAGTTCTCTGCCAGGACGCTTTGTTCAGACAAACATGACGCGTTAAATCTGTTGACGTGATGACCTCATCCGTATTAATAAACTGGTAATAAAGTGTAAATTCAGTATCTTGCTTATCGGCTAGAAATAATTCAATCCTCAACATATCATTGAGAAAAATAGGTGCTGTAAAATCAGCCTCAGTATGCCGAATTGGCAAACTGTAGTCACTTTTAAGTATGTCTGCGATAGACTGTTGATGGTGACTTAAAAAAGCTTCATAGGCATCGTGAGCGTGATATAAATTGCGGGCAAAGAACATGACTCCAGCGGCATCAATATCATGTATTCGTGTCGTAAAGCAATAGCTAAAGAGTGCTTCGTTTGAGTGCGTTGATTGTGACTTTTCATAGGGTAATGAGACCATGTTTTATCTCAGGCGGTTCAATTAAAGTATCTTCAAGCCAGGATGCTGTTGCAAGGCCGTGATATTGTTGATTATCAAGTAGCGCACATAAATGGCTGATAGGCCAAAGGCCATAAGCAGTTTCAATGCTGCTGGTGATAACGACTTCTATTTTATCTTTTTGTGCCTGTCTTGCAAGCATTAAAGTTTTGACCAGACTACCCTGAATCATGGGCTTTAGTACCAGTCGTTTGAGCGGATAGGCGGTGAGTTGCCCATCAAATGATTCATCAAGTGCGAGGGGGATAGTTGTTTGTTGCTGTAGCTTTTGATAGTCATTGTGTGAATAATGCTTTAACGGCTCTTCTATACTGTCGATTTGACTGGAAAAAGCCCTGAGTGAATCCAGTAATTGCTCGGTTTCACTGACAGACCAGCTTTTATTAGCATCCAGTCGAATTAAGGTAGAGGCTGATACTTGTTGTAGTAAGATTTTTAATTGTTTAATCTCATTGTTGAGACTCGTCAGACCTATCTTGAATTTTAAACAAGTAAACCCCTCTGCTTCAGCTTGTTTGACGCGTGTAAGCACCGCAAAATCAAGTGTACCAAGCATTGCATTGACTCTTATTCTTTTATGTTCAGATAAAGGCTGTAATTTTTGTGGGTGTTTGCCTTCAAGATCGGCCAAACATTGTGTAAAGCTGAGGTGTTGACTGTGTGCTAATAAGGACAAATAAGCACTTTCCAGGGCGAAATGAGAGGCGGGGTAGTCATCCATATCGTTCAAACTGATGTCAGTCAATGCCTGACCGACTAAACTAGCCAGTTTTTGCTCAAGGAACTGCTGTGCACGGGAGAGTGATTCAGTGCCTATTTCAGGCATGGGCGCACATTCACCAATAGCGATGTGTGAATGTTGATCAACAAGTTTGACTAAAATTCCCTGACGAAAGTGCAAGCAAGACGAAGCTGTTTCCCAGGGTGTGCTGAGTTTGATTTTATAGGGCATCAGCTCATAGTGTATTAATTTTATGATGGCCATAAGCTCGGAGGTAGCCATAAGCCTTGAGATAGCCATAAGCCTAGTGATAGTAATAGGGTATAAAGCAACTGCAATTGTGCCGTATAGGCGAGTACTTTATTCAGCTCAGAAGTAATTTCCATGCGGAGAAAATAGCCTATGAGCATGATCGCCAGGGGCAAACTGAAGAGTGCTAACAAGATAGTCCATGGATACTGAGGCAGTAGCACAAGGAGTAATAAGTAGGGGTAGCTCATCATGAACACATAAAGTTTTCGTGCCATAGGACGACCAATATAATGCACCAGTGTGAGTTTTTTTACCTTTCGATCACCCTCTAAATCGCGATAATTATTAACGAGTAAGATAGCTGCCGCCATAGAACCAATACCGGTAGCTAAGATAAGTACGGAATAATTTATAGTATGGCTTTGTAAATAAAAGCTGCCGCCAACGGCAGCAAAACCAAAGAAAACAATAACAAATAATTCACCCAAGGGAGTATAGGCAATCGCCTTTGGCCCGCCGGTATAAGCATAACCACAAAGGATTGAAATCAACCCCAGAATGATAATTGCCATGCCTCCCAGATAGGCTAGATAAATACCGGCAAGAAATGCCATGAAAAAACTGATCAAAGCACCACGTTTGATCTGTCCAGCGTTCAACCAGCCTTGTTGTGCCGCTCGTTTAGGACCTAGTCTTTCGGGCGTATCTGCACCTTTTTCAAAATCCGCCGCATCATTGTATAGGTTGGTGCCAATTTGAATGCACAGGGCAGAGATCAGGATAATGATAAATGTGAGCAAGGAAAAGGCCGCCTGTGAATGCCAGGATAAAGCCGAACCCAGTAGCACAGGGCTAAGGGCGATAGACAGGGTTTTAGGACGAATTGCCAGCCACCAGATGGAAAAATAATTCATGACTTTCTGTTTGTTAGTCCTATTTGTCTATACATTTTATTTTTAATCTATAGAAATCAATGAATGATGTCAATTTTGCGATGTTTTACCAATTCGATTTCTTTGATTTTAACTTGATTTACTCTTATTTGTTGCCTATAAGTTAATTATCCTCGAATAATCGCTTTACAGGTTTAATTGATTATTTCAGGCTAACCTAAAAAACATATCAACTCTGTGGTTTGAATGAAGAATATATGTAACTTCTCAATAAGTCTGTGCAAAACTTGAAATAAAAACAAAAAAAGTCTTGACAGCATTTTAGAGGACAAAAATTGCATTTTCACTGCCCCATGTAATTTATCCCTATAAATGATCCTGTCGATCTGTCTCAGATCGAAATAGAATATTTTTGAATATTATCTTAACTGAGAGGGAGTTTGATCAACACAGGGCAAACTAAAGAGCCTTAAAAAGCCATGATACAATTGTTTTATTGAAAACAACCTGTATTGATTATAGTGAAAAAATTACCTCCAATTCCAGAGATACCTGAAGAAGAAAAGACACCGGTAGTCCGATTACTCCTTGCTTTCATGGAGCAACAACAGGAAATCATTCAAAACCAACAGGTTGAAATCGATGCCCTTAAAACAGAAGTTGCTAAGCTTAAAAAGCTACCTCCAAAGCCTAAAATAAGAGCCAGTAAATTGCCAAAGGATGATGACAATGATAATCCGACAGGTCATTCAGGAAGCAAGAAAAACAACTCAGGAAATGGGACTAGTAAAAGTCGTAAACGAAAGAAGAAATTGGCTATTCATAAAACCACCGTTATCAAACCAGATAACCTGCCAGAACATTCACGTTTTTTAGGGTATCAGGATTATTTTGTTCAGGAGCTGCTGATTAAGCCTTTCAATACTCGTTATCGATTGGCTCGCTATAAAACACCCGATGGTGATACCTGTATAGGAAAATTGAGCTTTGATACACATATAGGACATTTTGGCCATACATTACAGAGTTATATCGTTTATCAATATTATCACCAGAGAGTGACTCAGCCATTGATAATACAACAATTAACAGAATTAGGTTTTGATATTTCAACGGGTCAGATCAATGAGATTTTAATCCATGACAAAGACCATTTTCATACTGAAAAAAATACATTGCTAACTGCCGGTATCAACAATAGTACTTATATCCATGTTGATGATACGGGTAGTCGTCATGATGGAAAGAATGGTTATTGTACTCACGTTGGCAATGAAACCTTTGCCTGGTTTTCAAGTACTCGATATAAGAGCCGGATTAATTTTCTACAATTGTTACGAGGTGCTGCTGTTGATTATACGCTCAACGATGCAGCACTTGATTATATGAGAGCAGAAAAATTACCTCACAAGCCATTGAGCGTTATTGAACAAAGTCATCAGACTTGCTTTGATAATGAAGAAGCCTGGAAATACTATCTGCAGAACAATAGTATCATAACACAACGGCATGTTCGCATTGCCACAGAAGGCGCTTTACTGGGGGCATGATGTGTCAACACTTTTCCGGACAGTTTTCTAAATATTTTTTGGCTGTTTCAAGTGATTTTTGTCATTTTGTATTTCCTATCATTTTAGTTTCTCATGTTAACTTTAAACAGATGAAGAGAAAGGGCTTTGCCCTCTGGAACGATAGAGCCGTTCCATTCACCCAAGGTATTTTCACAACGGTAATGATCCTGTTACAATATCTTCACGGCACAGGCTGAGGAGCCGATGGCCGTCAACGGTAATGGGCGGCATTTATGTCGCCTTTTACCCCTCTTCAATCAATCGATTTAAGCTATTTCCTGCTGTATTTCATAATCGACTGGTGACAAATAATCATTAGCCGAATGAAGTCGCTCCCGATTATAAAATACCTCAATATATTCAAATATTGCCTGCTTTGCTTCTACTCTGGTTTTGAATCGACAATGGTGCGTCAATTCAGTTTTCAAACTATGAAAGAAGCTCTCTGATACAGCATTGTCCCAGCAATTTCCTTTGCGGCTCATAGACTGAATTATGTTATGATCCGACAATATTTTTCTATGACTATCAGAGGCATATTGGCTACCTCGGTCAGTATGCCAAAGCAATCCATCCATTGGTTTACGCTTCCATATGGCCATCAGTAAAGCATCATTGACTAGCTTGGCTTTCATTCGCTCATCCATCGACCAGCCAACAATTTGCCTAGAGAATAAGTCAATGACAACCGCTAAATATAACCAGCCTTCCTTGGTGGCAATATAGGTAATATCACCCACATAGTAGCGATCAGGTTGAGAGACAGTAAACTCTCTTTCCAGTAAATTTGGAGATATACGCTTATTATGCTTGGAATTAGTCGTCGCTTTAAAGCGTCTCTTCGTTTTACAAAACAAACCGGCTTTTTTCATTAATCGACCAATTCTCCGGCGGCTTATATGAACGCCTTTTTCAGCCAGTTTTCTTTTTAAGACGACGGGTTCCATAAGTCTTGCGACTGTCTTCAAACAGTTTTTTAGCTGCTCAGTAAGCGCTTCATTTTCTTTCTCTCTATCCGTTTTAGGAGAGCTAACCCAATCATAATAGCAACTACGGGAAACATCCATAAAACGGCACAGAATCGTTACCGGGTAATCTTTAGCCTGATCAGTTATCCATGCGTACTTCACAAAGTTTCCCTTGCAAAGTACGCTGTGGCCTTTTTAATAAATCACGCTCCTGAATCACTTTTGCCAATTCTTTTTTCAGACGTTTTACTTCATCATAAATGTGTTCATCACTTCTATTGGCTACCGTCTTCACCGGTTTGGAATTTACTGATCCAGGTATGTAGAGTATTTACATTAACACCTAGCTCCCTGGCAGTCTGAGAAACGGGTTGATCCGTCTCATTAGCTAATTTGACAGCTGATTCTTTAAATTCTGATGTATAGCTTTTATTCGGTTTTTTTGTTTGATCATTCATTTTAGGTCACACTTTTTATCTTTTAGTTATTTTAAGTTGTGTGTCCGGTTAAGTATAGCCACATTACCATGCCAATGTGCTGTCATGGGATCATTGGCATCAAAGGCAAAACTTAAAAAAGCGAAAGGAGAGAAATTTGTTGCCTCTTGTGGTAATTCTGCTTGCTTAGTATGTGAGTGCCACTGAGCTCTAAGCTGAGAAAATCTTGTTTTAAGGGTGCTGAAGCGTTGCTCACCTTTGGCCTCAATGGTGATAAATGAACCCAGGCCAAGCAGGCTCTGTCCGGAATCGGGCTGTGATAAAAAAATACAATCATTTATTACCGGAGGCAGTAATGCTTCTGGTAATGCGAGTGTTGACTCCAATGGAATTTCAAGACTGGTATAGGCGGGGCGTTTTTCCCCCAGTCTCGATGGTAGTGATTCCTCAATTTGAGCAAGTTGTGATTTAAGATCCTTGATTAAAGTTGAAATCATTGTAAAAACATCTGTAATGCAACCATTAAATTGAAAGATATCTGATAGTATAGCCGATTCATACTTGCTTGTTCTTAATCTTGATCAAAGCATGATAAAACCCTGAAGGAGCCCCAAGCTAAGCCCGTTACAAACGATGTTTTTTAATCAGAATTGCTTTTTTTAAGCTAAAAAACTCCGTTTGATTTAGATCAATGTTATTAAATGCTAATGGATTTATATTCGTACCAACAAAAACTGTGTTATATGACACACTTTGTGTTGAATATAACCGATTATGTTGATTTTTGTGGTTGACTTCGACAGAAAGTGTACTAAAGTTATGACACATAATTTCTTTATAAAAAGAATCGATTTAAAACAAAAAAGGGTGCAAATATGAAAATAGTAAGCAAGAGCGTCGTCTCATTGCTAGCTGGTGTCAGTATTGCCATGGGAGCCATGTCCAGTGCTTCCGCTACATCATCACTTGAAGATGTAATGAAGGCTAGAGGACTGACTCAGAAGGATTTGTTGGCAGCAGCAAAGACTTATACACCAACGGGTGGACGAGACGAATATCTGGCATTCAGCTCAGGTGGTCAAAGTGGACATGTGCTTGTTTATGGCATTCCGTCCATGCGTATTTTAAAATACATCGCTGTTTTTACGCCTGAACCGTGGCAGGGCTATGGTTTTGATGATGAGTCAAAGGCTGTTTTAGCTCAGGGACAAAAGCAGGCGGGTGAAATTACCTTCGGTGACACTCACCACCCGGCTTTTTCTGAAACCAAGGGTGAATATGATGGTCAATATCTATTCATTAATGACAAGGCTAACCCAAGAATCGCAGTCATAGACCTACATGATTTTGAAACCAAACAGATTGTTATTAACCCAGTCTTTAAATCATCACATGGTGGCGCTTTCGTTTCTCCAAATACTGACTACGTGATCGAAGCAGCACAATATCCTGCACCTTTTGAAAACTTATACGTTCCTTTGGAAGAATTCAATGAAAAATACCGTGGTGGTATGACTTATTGGAAGTTTGATCGTAAAAAAGGTCGTTTAGATCCTAAGCAGTCATTTACTGTAATGGCACCTCCTTATAGTCAGGATTTATCTGATTTTGGTAAAAATGCCAGTGACGGTTGGTCTTTTACTAACTCGTTCTGTTCTGAGCGTTATGTCGGTGGTATCGAAAAAGGACGTCCTCCGTATGAGGCGGGTTGTTCGCAAAAAGATACTGACTTCATGCACGTGGTTAACTGGAAAAAAGCGGCTGAGCTAGTTAAAGCCGGTAAAGCAACCAAAATCAATGGTCATGATGTCTTAGGTATGGACGTGATGGTTAAGAATGATGCTTTATTCCTGATCCCCGAGCCTAAGAGTCCTCATGGTGTTGATGTTTCTCCTGATGGTAAATACATCATTGTTTCCGGTAAGCTGGATAGTCATGGTTATGTTTACAGCTTTGAGAAAATTAAAAAAGCCATTGATAATAAAAAGTTTGAAGGTAAAGACCCTTATGGTATCCCTATTATTGGTATGAAGGATGCGTTACATAAGCAGGTTGAACTTGGTCTTGGTCCTTTGCATACACAGTATGATTCTAAAGAATGTATCGTTTATACTTCTTTATATGTAGATTCTATGGTGGGTAAGTGGAACTACTGTACTGGTAAAGTGTTGGATAAATTGTCTATTCACTATAACATCGGTCACTTAGTGACAATGGAAGGTGATTCGGTTTCTCCCGATGGAAAATATTTGGTGGCATTAAACAAACTGGCTATTGACCGTTTCAATCCTGTAGGTCCTTTGCACCCACAAAATCATCAGTTGATTGATATCAGTGGTGACAAAATGGAACTGCTCTATGATATGGCTATACCTTTGGGTGAACCACATTATGTGGTCGCAATTAAGGCAGATAAGCTGAAGCCAGCAGTACGTTATAAGTCAGGCTGGAACTCGCGTGAAGACAAACGTTCCAAGTATAAGACCCGTGCAGGTCGTGAAAAAACTACCCGTACTTGTGATGCCAGTGGAAATTGCGTTGTCACTGTTAAAGGTACTACGATTCGCTCACACATCACACCAGAAACAATTGAAGCAGAAGTGGGTGATACCATTAAGCTACATTTGACTAATCTGGAACGTGCACAAGATGAAACTCACGGTTTCGCAGTTTATGGCCACAATGTCAATCTATCGCTAGAGCCTGGTAAGACTGTTAGCGCAACTTTCAAAGTTGAGCGTGAAGGTGTTTATCCATATTACTGTACTGAATTTTGTTCAGCACTGCATCTGGAAATGGAAGGCTATTTATTAGTTAAACCTAAGGGCTATAAATCTACTGGAGGTACTGTTGTCGCAGGTCAGAGCTATACTAAGGCTGACTATGAGAAGCAGGTCAAAACCAATAACGACACACAGGCAATCATTAACTCAGTTGTGGGCTTCATTACCAGCCATAACTATAAGGATTTCCCTTCTGTTGTAGCATTGGTTGAAGATGCAACTGACCAATTAGGTTTCGCTGACGAAGCGAAGAAGAAGTCTGAAGCAGCAGCTGCTAAGAAAGATTGGCAGAATGCAACACTTTGGGCTGGTCAGTGGTGGCAGTATCAGGTTAAGACTGCGGACATTGGTCTGAGAGCTAAAACTCACCTGGAACAAAATGGTGCTAAGAAAGTTAAATAACTTTTATTAACAACCATTTGTAAGTCAAATGAGGGGGGAGCAATGATTTGTTCCCCCTCATTTTTTAGCCAACTTATTTATTTAATACGATTAGGAATAATTATGAAAAAATTAACTCAGCTAACAGTTGCTGCTATGTGTTTTGCAGGTATTTCTTATACCTCAAATGTCATGGCATTGGATGGCGGTGCTTTATATCTGGATGCGACAAAGGGCGGTTGTTCTGCTTGTCATGGTAAAGATGCCAAAACACCGATGATGGCAACATTCCCTAAATTGGCAGGTCAGAATGCTGATTATGCTTATAATCAAATGAAAGACATTCAAAGTGGTGCGCGTGCCAATGGCCAAACAGCCATGATGAAAGGCATTATTCATATGACCACGGATGAAGAAAAGAAAGCCATTGCTAAGTGGTTGTCAGAGCAGTAACTTTTAGTCTCAAAGGTGGATAAGCTTGCTTGTCCACCCTACAATGTCTGTCGTTGTTGGGCTTTAGAATATTAGCAGGCGTTGATGTTTATCAAGGTATATCAGTCTAGGGTATGAAAAAATACCTCTAAATTGAGTACAACCTTTGTACTACTTGAAATATTTTTACATAATTGGGGAGTTCA
Source organism: sulfur-oxidizing endosymbiont of Gigantopelta aegis (assembly GCF_016097415.1). Taxonomy (NCBI): domain Bacteria; species sulfur-oxidizing endosymbiont of Gigantopelta aegis. The sequence continues at coordinate 2,595,281 of NZ_JAEHGE010000001.1, forward strand.
CCAAACATGAAATTAAAATCAGCAATTAGCATGCTGGCTTTCACAACAGCCATTGCAGTTAGCGGCCTTACTTTTGCTTCTGAATCAGATGCACATGCAAAAGCAGCGGGTTGGAATAAGGGTGGCGGTGAACAGGATGCCGCATTACATTTAACACCTAATCACGAAAATGGCATGGAAGTTTTTGAAGTTTGTTCCGCTTGTCACTTGCCAGAAGGCTGGGGTACTAAAGAAGGTACTTTCCCACAACTAGCAGGTCAGCATAGAAAAGTATTGATCAAGCAATTGGCTGATATTCGTGCCTTGAATCGTGACAACCCAACTATGTATCCTTTTGCTTTGCCTGAGTCTATTGGTGATGAGCAGGCGATTGCTGATGTGGCAGAATATATCCAACGTCTGAAAATGAATCCAGATAATGGTAAGGGACCTGCTACTGCTGATTTAGCTAAGGGTAAAAAATTGTATGCTGATAACTGTGTGAAGTGTCATGGTGACATTGGACAGGGTGATGCTGATAAATATTATCCTCGCCTTGCGGGTCAGCATTATAATTATATGTTGAGACAGTTCGAATGGATCAGAGATGGCAAACGTCGTAATGCAAATCCCGATATGGTTGAACAAATTAATGGTTTCACCAATGAAGATATGGTAAATGTGATCAGCTATGTTGCCAGTATTCCTGTGCCTAAGGAAGATTTGGCACCATCGAAAGATTATATGAATCCTGATTTTGATTAATGCTTGAGTTTCTCCTTCTTTAGAAGGGGGGATTGAAGGGGGGGGGCTTTAGATTGTGATATTTTTAAGATTAACAGTTACCCCCCCCCCACACTCAGTCATTTTTTGCCGAAGCAAAAAAATTATGGATAGACTTAATTCAATGTTTTACTGAGTGCTATTACTAAATAAGTTTTGTGCCTTGAATTTTATTTCGTAAACGTACTAAAAAATGTGCATAGTAGGTGCTTGGGGAGGCAAATGCTGGTGCTATAATTTAAGGATCTTCTGTCAATGAAAGCTAATAAAAACCCTCTTATCATTACCTCGTTATCAATTGCCTCCGTCCTCCTAATGATTGCCGTTTATTTCACTCCTATCTGGTGGGTGGCTTTGACTGCCCCTAATTATCCCGAAGCCGCTTTTCCCGATGGTGTACGCATTAATTTCCACATGAACGGCGTGTTTAATGGCTGTAGATTAGTGGTCAAAGATGAAATTATAGAGGAAGAAGCGCTTGATTGTGTGCATGAAATGGACACCATTAACCACTATGTCGGCATGTATCCCATTGCTGCTGGTGGGCCAATTGAACGTGGCTTTTCACCCTTTTTAATTACTTTGCTGATTCTTATGGTCATAGGCTTTGCGATTTCCGATCCTAAAAAGCGGCGCATATTTCTTGGAGTCACTTTTGCGGTGAATGCGGTCTGGATGACGATGACGGTTTACAAAGAAGATGGTTTGAATTTTCAAAATGAAGGCTATTTATACGCCTTGATGAACCAACTGGATCAAGATGCCAATGATAAAAGTTTAGATGCAGTTAAGGTTGATTCGGACATAGCATTGAGGCAATTAAGAGATTCTTTGGCTGGCAGAGAAGTTGAAGGCTTGGATGATGAACAAACTCAGAGTGAAAAAGAGTCAGCCAAAGCTGAAAACGATGAAGGTATTGATAAACAAAGATTAATTCTACAATTGAAAGAAACCTATGATAATGACCTCGCTAATAATCGAGTTTCTGATGACTGGGTAGGCAATGGCTATCAAATCATGGCATGGCATTATGGCAAGGTGTTAGGGCGTTATTTTAATAACCAGGATGAAATCCAGCCCATGGTGAAAACACTGAGAATAGCGACTCATGTGGTATTTTTTGGCTTAATTGCTGCAATGTTACTGCTTTTAATTGTTGGGACTCAGGCCACCAAAAACCTATTTTACTGGCTGATGATTTTAGTCCCTATGGCTTTGCCGGTATTTTTTATCATCGATTACGCCTCTTGGTTATGGTGGTATGGTCATACTCTGAATGATATGGGGGCATTTGCTGTTAAGCCTTTCATGCCTACGGTTTTCGGTGAGGGTAAGGTCGCACAATTTGCCACATTCTCTTATCCAAGCCTTGGTTTTGGTTTAATGATGTTAAATTCTGCATTATTGCTCACGATAGCTTTAATACGTCGTAAAGAATCTTTATAATTGGTATCTTCCTCATAAACCGCTTAAACGCAGAAAGATTGTAACGATGATAATACGACTTATTGGCTTTATGCTTTTCTTTATCAGTGCCTTAAGCCATGCTGATTTTCCACCTTTGCAGCCACTGGTTGATAAAATGGAGCAAGGTGATGTGCTTATCATCCCTCCAGGCACCTATTCAGGGCCAGTTATTATTCAAGAAGCCATTACTCTGGATGGTCAGGGTAAGGTGACAATTGATTCCGGTGGTAAAGGCTCGGTTATTATTATTGATACCGATGGCGCGGTGATAAAAAACCTGCATTTGACCAATTCTGGCGAACACCACAATGACTTAGACTCTGGTGTGCAAGTGCGTGGCAACTTCAATGTGGTTAAAGACAATGTAATTGATGATTGTCTATTTGGTATTGACTTACAACAATCTGAAAATAATGTTATTAAACGCAATTCCATTCGTTCTAAGGATGAAGAGTTGGGTATGCGAGGTGACGCAATACGTCTCTGGTATAGCTTTAATAATAAAATAATTGGCAATACCATTAATGATACCCGCGATATGGTGGTCTGGTATTCTAAAAACAATCTCATAAAAGATAATACTACTCGTGGTGGACGTTATGGTTTGCATTTTATGTATTCACAATATAATCAAGTGATCGGTAACGAATACTATGATACCTCGGTGGGTATTTTTTTGATGTATAGCGATGGTGTCATTATTCGTAATAATACCATTTCCCATGCCACAGGTGCTGCGGGTGTGGGTATCGGCTTTAAAGAAACATCCGATATTATCGTTGAAGACAATAGGATTCTTTTTAGTTCCGTGGGTCTTTCCATTGACGTCTCTCCGTATCAACCCGGTACAAAAAACTATTTTACGAATAATTTAGTGGCTTTTAATGGCATCGGTATTCGCTTTCTTGCTGACTGGAAAGATAATATCTTTAAAAATAATCACTTTAAAGCCAACATAAGTCAAATCATCGTAGCAGGGGGGAGATCTGCGAAACGTAATGAATGGGATGGCAATTATTGGGATGACTACGAAGGCTTTGATTTGAATCATGACAATATTGGTGACACCCCACATGATATTTACGCTTATGCGGATCGTATCTGGCGAGATGTACCCGGTGCTCAGTTTTACAAGGGTTCTGCCATGTTGGAGTTGTTAGATTTTCTGGAACGCTTAGCACCTTTTAGTGAACCGGAGTTAATTTTACGCGATAGCGCTCCCATCATGGATGTGAGTTTGAATGCGACGAGTGATAATGTCACTCCAGCAGACGATAAACATCCTGGTGAAACCGCACTGGAAAAAAGACTGAGAGGCTATTTGCAATGAAAGACTCAGAAAAAAAACTCTCTGTAAAAACTAAGACAATTACCAAAGGGCCGGGCAAAAGAGCACAACAAGCACGACGTCAGTTTTTACGTTCAGTGGCTCTGACTGCAGGCGTAACCAGTATTTCCATGTTAGGTTTTATACCCTTACCGGCAGAGGGTAAGCGCCAGCGTTTACGTCCACCGGGAGCCTTACCTGAAGCGCAGTATTTGTCGTCCTGCATAAAATGTGGTCAATGTGTGCAAGTTTGTCCAGTCAATGCCGTTAAGCTGGATGATATTGATAGTGGCTATGGTTTGGGGACCGCTTATATTGATGCCCGTGAACAAGCCTGTGATTTTTCCTGTGATGGCCTGCAATGTGTATTGGCCTGTCCCACGGGTTCGCTGACTCATACCTTGGATTATAGTCATGACACACGCATGGGCTTTGCTGTTTTTGATAAGCCTAAACTATGTTTGGCCGTCGCAGGCAAAGGCTTTAAAGGTCAGGCTAGAGGGCCAGACTATGAAGGCTTATTGCGTTATGAAGAAATCGACCGTTGGAATCCTATTCCCTTAAAAGATAATCCTTATGATGTTGAAATCTGTGATCTTTGTGTTCAAGCCTGTCCTATAGAACAGCGTTACAATCAATGTCAGGAGGGTAAATATCCTTCGGGTGATGAAAACCAATGTCCCCCTCAACGCGCTATCGGTCTAGAATTAATCACCGAAAGCAATGGCGTCAAACACATGAAGCCGGTTATTTATGATGGTTGTGTGGGCTGTGGTGTGTGTGAAATGATTTGCCCAACGGCCGTGCCATCGATCATTATTGACTATGATAAGCTGACTAAAATACCCTTGAGCGAGCACTATATGCTCAAGAGCAAAAAAGGAGGCCACTGATGAATCGCTACATAGAATCCCTAGCACAACTCTTTGGTCGCACTCCCAGAAAGCCTCGTAAAAATGAAATTTCATCCGATGCCCAGAAAATTTATTTTTATAAAAAAGGCGTAAAAGTGACCAAGGCAGAATTAGTGGCCTTACATGATGAGCATCATAAAAATTCAAAAAACAAATGGCGTAAACGTCGCTGGCTGACTTTAGTGCTGGTTAATTTACTATTTGTGTTGTCCTTTTCCCTTGATATTCAGCTCTTAGAAGGGGCGTTAACCGCATCACGCTTTGCCGGATTTCACATGGCTGACCTAAATTCTGCGCTACAAGTTATGTTGGCGCATAAAACGGTTTTAATCAATTTACTGATTGGTATTGTAACCATTTTTATTATGTGGTTTCTGCTCGGGGGACGTACTTTTTGTTCCTGGGTTTGCCCGTATCATCTCGTTGCCGAATGGGCTGAAATGTTGCACTTGTGGTTTGCAAAACGAGGCTGGGCAAAGGACTATACTTTTCACCGTGGTGTAAGGGCTGTTTTTTATGTCCTCTTTGCCTTAATGGCTATCATTACGGGCTACACGGTTTATGAATTCATTTCACCGACGGGGATTTTGAGTCGAGCCATTATTTATGGTCCTACTTTAGCCCTAGTCTGGGTAGCATTATTGTTATTATTTGAAATTTTTCTCTCCCGTCGAGCCTGGTGTCGTTATGTCTGTCCGATAGGTATTACTTATGGTATCGTGGGTGTTTTTTCACCCCTCAGAGTGACTTATGATCTAACGGATTGTAAACATGAGGGGGATTGCCGAAATGTGTGCTTAGTACCTCACGTATTGGATTTGACGATTAAAAATCGTAGCACAGAAATTGAAGTGGGCTTGGGTGCTGATTGCACTCGCTGTGGTTTATGTATTGATGCCTGCCCAACCAGTTCGCTAAACTTTGAGTTTGTCGGGCTGACACATAAGCCCGAAAAAGATCTCTCACTTTATGAAGAAAAAAGTTTGATGCCACCGAAGAAGACTACTAGTGAGCCATCGACTGAAAAGGCTGTTAGCGAGAAGTAAAGATGATTAAATTTAATAATGTAAAAAAGTCCTTTCGTCGTACTGAAGTGTTAAAAGGTATGAATCTGGACATTAAAACCGGTGATAGAATTGCCTTAGTGGGTTCTAATGGTGCCGGTAAAACCACCATGATCCGCTGCCTTTTGGGTGAGTATACCTGTGAAGGGGAAGTGCGTGTTAATGGTCTTGATCCACGAGAAGAACGTAAACTCGTGCTCAAAGAAATTGGCTTTGTACCACAATTACCCCCACCCTTAAAAATGCCTGTCGGTCAATTAATTAGCTTCGCTGCGAGCCTATGTGATGCAGACCCATTGGAAATGATTAAGGTGGCAGAACGTTTAGGCTTGGATTTTAAGCAATTGAAATCACGCCCCTTTGTTAAGCTGTCGGGTGGGCAAAAACAAAAAATATTAATTAGTATTGCCCTTGGGCGTGATGCAAAAATTCTTATTCTTGATGAACCTGCTGCCAACCTTGACCCTGAAGCACGGCATATTTTCTTTCAATTGTTGGCTGAGAAAAAAGATGAAGCCGTTATGCTGATTTCTAGTCATCGACTGGATGAAGTGGCCGCTCTGGTTAATCGAGTGATCGAAATGGATCAGGGTATCGTTGTCCTTGATGACCGCGTTGAAGACGAGGTTGATTTAGATAGCGTATTGCAAAGTGAAATAAAGATCAAACGTGCTGACGAAGCTTTTGCCAAGGCAATTAAGGCTTGGAACTTTGAATCTGAAGATGGCATTCAATGGTTTGGTAAAATTGCCGGTCCCGACCGTTTGCGCTTCTTGGGTGTTTTGTCACGCTATGCCGCCATTTTAAAAGATATTCACATGGAAGATCAGAAAAAATGACAAAATCTTTAATGTGGAATAGTTTATTGTTAGTCATACTGCTTTCTATGGCTATTTTTTTAACGGCCTGTAGTGAGAGTAAGCAAACAGGCGTCGTTGAAGTTAAATGGGATCGAGATGCTTGTGACCGTTGCCAGATGATGCTCAGTGAACGTAATTTTGCTGCACAAATTCGTGTTTTTCCTGAAGGAAAACGCTCTAAAGTCTACAAATTTGATGATATGGGCTGTGCGGTTTTATGGTTGCAAAGTGATGATGCACAGGCACAAAAATACCTGGCTGATCCTAAAACAGAAATATGGGTTAATGACTATCAAACTAAAGACTGGCTTAACGCAAAATCGGCTTGGTTTATCAAAGTGCCTGCATCGCCAATGAACTATGGTTTAGGTGCGCTTGCTAACAAACGTGACGATGCAATGAACTATAATAAGGCTGTGTTACATATCAAAGAAGTTGAACAGAAATTAAATATCCATGGCGGCAATTTAAGTCACTAGCTCCCTGAAATTATAATTTTTAATGAATAGTATAAAAAAGTGAATATGAAATGAAACATTTATGGTTAACAGCCTGGGCTGATATTATCGAATCACTGCGCGCAAAATGGTTTATTGTGTATAGTTGTGTGTTCGGTGGTATCGTTGTGCTGTTATTTGTCTTTGGTATTACCGAAAGCCGTATTATGGGCTTCACCGGACTCACCCGCCTATTAATTACCTATATTCAATTAACCATTGCCATTTTACCGGTGTTCGTTCTGATTACGACGGTGCGTTCAGTTGCCGGTGACCGAGAAGCAGGGGTGTTTGAATATTTACTTTCACTGCCCATTTCTCTTGCTGCATGGTTTTGGGGACGTTTCTTGGGACGTTTTATCGTTGTTTTTTTACCGGTATTTCTGGCCATGATTGGCGCGGTAATATGGGCTTCGCTCAAAGGCGCACAAATCCCCTGGGGACTCTTTTTGAGCTATACCGGCTTATTATTAGCAGTAGCCTGGTGCTTTTTAGGCATTGGCATGTTGATCTCCAGTATTGCCAAAAGTTCCGATGTGGCTCAAGGCCTGGCGTTTATGGTGTGGCTGACTTTTTTACTATTCCTCGATCTCATTCTTCTTGGAATTATGATCCGTGAAGGTCTGCCATCAGATACTGCTGTTCTTTTATCATTGTTGAACCCATTACAAGTATTCCGTACTGCGGCAATGGTATTATTTGACCCGCAATTAGTGATTTTAGGCCCTTCAGCCTATGTTATTCTGGATCTTTTTAGTGAGACAGGTTATATCATCTGGACTATTGTCTATCCTGTATCCTTAGGGACTTTAAGTGCTTATGCCGGGTATTATTTATTTAAAAAGGGCGATCTGCCTTAAGGTTCAATGGGGTTACTATTAATATGAGCTTGCATGTGTTTAAAATTCTATTAGTCTTATGCCTTATTTTGTCAATTACTACTGTTTATGCTGAAGAAATAGAGATTGATTTAGATCTAGGCGAGGAAATCAATGAAGTCTGTGCGGGCTGTCATGGTGAATATGGTCAGGGTGGAAAAAATGGCGAATACCCACGTTTAGCGGGCTTACCAGAGGCTTATATTAAAGCTCAAATCCATCTATTTAAAGAAGAAAAACGCAAGAATATGCCCATGCGTCCTTATGCTAATGATCGTGAATTGCCGGATAGTGATATTCCATCATTGGCTGCTTTTTTATCACAAATTAAGCTTACAAGCACCATGCCGGAATTTGATGAGTCGATGTCGGCCTATGAAAAATTATTAATTGCTAAAAAAGTATTTAATATTCCTAAGGCAGAGGGTGATTTTGAATTAGGTAAGGAGCTCTATATTGATGACTGTCAATTGTGTCATGGCAAGCAGGGTAGAGGTAAAGAAGGCTCAGATACACCACCGCTTGCCGGTCAATATACAGAATATATGACGAAGCAAATTCAAGACTTTGCCAGTGGTGAACGCTGGCATGAGTATGCTGAAGACATGTTTGAAGACATGGAAGCAGAAGAAATTCAGGCAATCATGGCCTATTTGTCAGAAATGGATGACTGACAATAAATATTCTATCAGGTAGAATGCCTCCCTCTTGTGAAATATTAATCGAACACGAGTAATGAATACTTGCTGAGCTAATTAATATTAACGTCTAAAAATTTGTAGCAACAAAAATTAATGACAATTAAAAAGGAATTTATTATGTCAGAACAAAATCCGTACTCTACTCCCGAAGCTGTATTAAACTCTGCTCATCAGGAAAAATATCAACCCAAATTCTTTAGTTTTAGTGGGCGTATTGGCCGCTTAAGATACCTCGCTTATAGTTTTGGCGCTACTATATTGCTATTTATTGTGATGGCTATATTGATGGCAATAGTGGGTGTGTTAGGCGCAAATGTCGATATGAACCAAGGTGAGATGCCTTTAGGGGTGATATTTGTTATTGGTTTATATTATGTGTTTTCTATTGTCTTGGCCGTCATGTTCGGTAAGCGACGTTTAAATGATTTAGATAAAAGTGGTTGGTGGTTTTTATTGTTTCTTGTGCCAGTATTAAATCTCGTGTTGGTAATTTATATTTTATTTTTCTCAGGTTCAGAAGGCAGTAATAATTTCGGTCATGAGCCTATTGAAAACAGCATGACGATTAAAGCCTTGGCTTTAGCATTTCCATTGTTAATCGTTGTCGGGGGTATTTTAGCGGCTATTGCAATCCCTGCCTACCAGGACTATGTTCAACGTGCACAAGCGATGCAGATGCAACAAGCTCAATAATCTTCTTCGCTACAACAAATATCGACCTGCTCGTGCTTCGTCAATATGGCGAGGCACAAACTCACCATTGTTTTGTCTGTCGATCACCATCATGGCTAAGTGATTCATATAAGCCTGAACACTGGTAAAACGGATATTTGTGTCTATTTCAAATACTTTTTGGCTTTGTTTTAGGCAATCTATTTCGTAATTATCCAGAGAGCGAAAAAGTGCTTGCAATTCTTTGTTTTTCATAAATAATGAGTTCTCATTGAATTAATTATAAAGTTAACATAAAAGATGCAAAAATTATTCCTTTATTGTTTTTTTCCAGTTTTTTTCTTTTCCTCCTTGCCACTCATGGCAGAAGTTAGCTCATCTGAAAATGAAACCACAGCCTTGAAATCGTGGAAATTATCTGAAAAAGGCTTTGAACTACAGATAGTTCAGCGTTTACCTGACCAGACACGGGGCTTTTTTCTGGCCAGAGGCTTTAATAAGTCACAGGCAAATGACATTGCGACTCAATGTATTATGCAGACTATTGTAAAAAATACCTCGAAACAAGAAGAGGCCATTATTTCTGTGAAACTCCGGGAGTGGCGAGTTAAAACTGCGGCGCAGGTGCGTGGTGTTAAGCTTAAAGAAGATTGGGCTGAGCAGTGGTCTAATTTGGCAAAAGGTGAAACGGCAGTTAAACCCTCAGCCAAAATTGCCTTTCGTTGGGCGACTTTTCCAAGTGAACAACAATTTGATGTTAAGGGTGATTATAATTGGGGTATGATCAGTTTCGGGCTCAAACCAGGAGCAAACTTTGATTTGCAAGTGTTTTGGCAAGTAGGAGAGAAGCGCTTTTCGCAATGGATAAGAGGCATAGATTGTCCGGAAGACAAATAACTACTGATAAAAGATAAACAACCCCCTAAGATTCAGATAATAAAATATGAGATTCAAACTATGATTAAGCTTTTTTATAAAACCATCCTTGTTGGTATTTTTCTATTGCTCAGTAATAATGTTTTTTCAGAGCAGTCTTTAACTGTACTTGATAAGCCTATTATGGCACCGGATTTTTCTTTACAGGATATGGATGGTAAGACGCATAAGCTATCGGATTATAGAGGCCAGCCGGTTATTATTAATTTTTGGGCGACCTGGTGTCCTCCCTGCCGTGAAGAAATGCCTTCAATGGAACGTGCATGGAATAAAATAAAAGATCAGGGTATTGCCATGTTAGCGATTAATGTTGGCGAGAGTGAAGATGCTATTTTTACTTTTACCGGTAATTATCCAGTGAGTTTTACTTTATTGCTTGATACGACAGGAACAATCACAGAACAATGGCCTGTGAAAGGACTACCTACCACCTTTGTCGTCTCACCTGAAGGCAAGCTGGTTTATCGTGCTGTTGGTGGTAGGGAATGGGACGATGAAGAGTTATTAGACCATGTCAGAAAGTTAAAAAAGAATGAAGACTGAGTTTATATCTTAGGATATTCATATTTTTACGTTCAGTTAAATGTCTAAAAAATTAGCAGACATTTTAGAATAATAATGCACCTAAAATAATCAGTTGAATTGTAGCGAGAGCGACTTAGGTGCTGAAGATTAAGGGTTTTACAGGTTATTTTGGCTTTATTCGTAGTCACCCTACGGGTGAAGTCAAAATGTTCTGGAAAATCCTTAAGATTCAGTGCATAAGGCGGTCGCAGTAGGTTCAACTGATTTTTTTAGGTTTAAGCATATAGTTTTTAATCGATTCCCCCTTAAGAGCTGTAGCCGCTTTCAAGCGTTGATGCTGGTCGGACGTAATTTCAATCGAAAGTCGTATAATAATGAACCATCCACACAAACCATTAGTATAAAATAAAAACAACAAATTATACATTTGTTGTTTTGCTGCCCCGCAAATGGTTTTGTGGGCTGACAACTTTCAACGTAAATTTTGTAATCACGATCTAGTTAGTGTGATGAAATCCAAATGTTGTGTTAATATGTGTTATATGGATTGTAAATTATTATGAGGATTTTCATCATGCCACGTACTACCAGTATTACTTTGGGTGAATATCAACAGAATTTTATTGAGTCGCTAGTCAAAAGTGGTCGCTATACTTCCACAAGTGAAGTTGTCAGGGATGCTTTACGTAAATTGGAGGAATCACAAGGCTCAGAATGGCTGTTGAGTCAGTTAATTGAAGGTGAAAAAGGTGAAGCTAAAGCTTGGGATGATGAAGCATTAATGTCTCATGTCAAAAAGGAAGCCCAAAAACGTGGCAATCTATAAAATTTCGCCTTATGCAGAGCAGGATTTAATTGACATATATTTGCGTGGACTGAATAAATGGGGGGAGAAACAGGCAGATGAATTTCAACTTCGAATAGTTTCAGCTTTTCATACCTTAGTCGGTAACCAAGATTTAGGGCGTTCAACCTCTATTCGACCACAGCTTCAGAGATATGAACTTAGTCCCTATGTGATTTTTTATCGCAAGTTCAGTTATGGGATACGTATTGCACGCCTATTATATAAAAGCAGGGCAATGGAAAAACATTTATAACTAAAAGTAAAAATTCCTGTTGCCTGGTATTACAAAAATGCACTTCACTATATTGATCCAAAGCACCAGTTCAATCATGGTTTTGTCCACCCATCTTTTGAGATTAAATAATGGTAAGCGCTTAACCATCTAGCGTTATTCAAAAAATATCTCCCCTGCCTCATAATCAATCCATCGATTAATTATGAGACATATCAATGAAACCAGAAACCCAAGCCAACTCAAAACAATTTTGGCAAGACTACGTTAATCAATGGAATGAAAACAGTATCAGCCAGGCATCCTATTGTCAGGAACATGGGCTACCCATCAAACGTTTTGGCTATTACAAGCGTAAGTTGCTGGGTGCAACAACGCAAACCAGTGCGATGACAAAGGGGAATGGTTTTATATCTGGCGTCAACTACCTTGTCCGGTTGGCGACAATTAGCTTGGCCGGTTTCTAATTTATTATTTTATTCATAGTGAGTTTTTTACAATCGATTATTCTCCTTTAATTGTCTGCTCTTCTTTTTAACTTGATTTTTCTTTAGTCGCTGCTCTTGATCTGGCTCTAGGGCGAAAAGCGACCGATGTGCGGCTTTTGCTCTTGCACGAGGCCACTTTGAGCTTTTTGGCTTTTCGCCCGCTCTATGCTTTTTATCTTGCTTTTAAAATGTTCAGCGATCAATGAGTTAGCCATTAATCTAAGCCTTTCATCGCTTGTTTTCTACGATAACTGTCGCCTTCAATTTGATAAATAGACGCATGATGAATGAGTCGGTCAATGGCAGCCACTGTCATCATATTGTCAGTGAAGATACTATCCCATTCACTGAAAGCCTGGTTTGAGGTAATGAGCAAGCTATTGCGTTCATATCGGTGCGCAATTAATTCAAATAGTACCTGGCTTTCACTATTGGTTTTTTTGACATAGCCAATATCATCAAGAATAAGTAGCTCATATTTATCCAGCTTTTTCAGTTCAAATTCCAGAGATAACGCTTCTTTTGCCTTTTGAAGCATTTGCACCAATGAAGTGCTGCTCATGAATTTAACCCGCACTGATTGCTCGATGAGTGCGTAACCAATAGCGGCGGCTAAATGCGTTTTCCCCAGACCACTGGCACCAAATAAAAGCAGATTATGTCCTTGCCTGAGCCAGTCTAACTGAGTGATTTTTTGTTTGAGCTGTTGGGCTGTCACACCGGTTATTTCATTAAAGTCATACTGTGATAACTGTTTACCAATGGGTAGTTTGCTTTCTCTTAATAAGCGCTTTAATTTGTTGTCATGCCGGTAACTGGTTTCTAATTCACATAAATGGGCTAAAAATAATTCAGGCTCCCAATCTAATTCAATGGCTTTTTGTGAAACCTGCTGCCATTGTTTGACCATGGTCGTTAAACGTAATTCTTGAGTAAAAACGGTAAACTTTGTGCATTGGCCATATTAATTCCCCAGTAATACATTGTAGGTCGATAAGTCATGTTGCTGACTGGTGTACTGAGGTCTATCAACCGACATGGGCGCAAAAAAGTCACGGCACGCTTTGATGGAAACTCGACTGCCGGCTTCTAACGAGGCTAAGACAAAACGACCCAGCGCTGCTTCACAATCATAGGCATCGGCAATGGACAGCAAGCTCACCATGTAACGGCAATCATCATCATGAATGCCCGTTTGTTTGAGATTTTCCCAAATCAGGGTGAAATCACCTTCTGGGACAATATCATCTCGGTAAGCCGATGATTTAAAGGCATTGGGCTTTTTGGCTAACGAGTGAATGATATGTTTATAATTGATTGAACGCGAACGGATATGGCGGTGTGCATAAATACGCTTTAAACTTAAGGTCAATTCATGACCATAGAAACAATCTAAATGTTGATCATAAATATGGATCAATAACGTGGTACCAATCAATCGGGAGGGTACGGTATAAGTGACTCGTTTAACTGAAATGGTACTCCTTGTGGTGACTTTAACATAGAGCTCACTAAAGCCATTGGTGCGGCGGCTGGGAAGCGGTTTTAAGTGTGCTTTTTCTTCATTAAATCGTGTTTTACAGCGTATGTTTATTTGGCGAACGATGTCATCAATAAAGGCTTCATAATCCAATAAGGCGGTAAAATCTCGACTGCCACGAAGGAGTAGCTTTTGTTCGATTCGGCGTTTTAAATGACCATTAGGGGATTCAATGGCTCCATTTTCATGGGCAATGCCTTTATTGTTTCGAGTGGCTTTTATACCATAGTATTGACATAATTTTTCATAACGCTCGGTCAGCTTTTCTTGTTCATAATGATTGTTAAATGCAGCACTTAGGCTATCGGTTCGGTGGCTTACAGGGACACCGCCTGATTGCCATAGCGCATTTTGTAAGCCTGAAGAAAGAGATTCAAAGCTCTCTCCACCTAAGACAACTTGAACATAAGTCCAGCCACTATAAACCAATCGGTAGTGATAAAGTTTGTGTTTAAACTCTTCTCCGTCAATCGTGATTTTAAGCTCATTAGCCCAGGTGTAATCTGAAATACCCATATCACCGGCAATGTGTTTTTGTTGAAAAATAACTTCTTGCTCCGGTCCTTCCTGAGCACGCCAGCGTTTGACTCGGCGTTGCAGTGTTCTTAGGTGAGTGTTGTCAAATTGACCGGGTTCTAGCTCTTCCAGTGCTTCTAATAAGGTAATGGGTTGTAGTTTGGGCTCAATCTCAAGTAAGGGCACTAAATGTTGTTCAAAAGCACCATTTAAGGGATCTTTTCGAGTTTTGTACTGTCTGGGTTGTGTGGTGCCGCCGGGGTGCTTACCTGTATCAATGCGTCGCGCTGATCTTTCTGAAAATCCTGCTTTGGCTGCTGATGAAGCTTGAGTGTGATTCGGTTGTTTTCGATGTGACATGTATAACTTGACCTGTTCTTGGGTAATTGATTTTCCAGACATAAAAATCCTTCTCGATTAATGTGTCTGGAGTGTATCAAACCGGCCAAGCTAGTTGTCGCCGACCGGACAAGTTAATTGTCGCCTAATACTTGACAGGAAAAGCACTCACCTATATTAATAATCAATGGCCTAAGCTGACTGTTTATTGTGAAGATGGTCGGTTGAATATCAGTAATGTGCTGGCAGAAAATGCTATCCGTCCATTCTGCGTGGGTAGAAAGGCCTGGTTATTTTCAGATACGCCAAAGGGTGCACATGCCAGTGCAGTTCATTATAGTTTTATTGAAACTGCTAAGGCCAATGATATTGAGCCATATGCGTATATAGTCTATGTATTAACCCAATTACCTTATGCGGATACGGTTGAAAAGCTGGAAGCATTGCTTCCCTGGAATTTTAAAAAATCAGAATTGGAAAAGGTAAAGAACGCTGTTCGTTAAGCGCTTACAAATAATGGGTAAATGATGGGTGGCCTAAATTATTTTCTAGGAGTTATAGTGAAAATTAGATTATTCTGCTTGAAATTGTTAGTTTCAGTTTTTCAAATATGAGCGCTTAGAGTGCAAAGAAAGTGAATTAACAACTTTATCAAGGTAGTTGACGTCTAATACGAAATATGCTGATGGCTGTCACTTAACCTTATTGATAGATTCATAACTACCTAGACACCTTGGGTCTTGAGGTAATGCTTAAGCATATCCGGTTCAGTCTCTTGTAAACGTTTTCTCAATGAAATGCAGGCTTCTTGAGTGTTGATTTCAGTCAATAGCAGGTTTTGCAATAATTCAAATGTTTCAGGTGTTTTATTATTTGTTTTTATATGATGAGCAATTCCCGGAATTTTAATAAGTAACCAACAAGTAAAATTATTGATACCCCAGGCTTTATCCAGTTCTTGATCTAAAAATTGCTGCCAGATTTTTTTTAGCATGGAATCATCATTAATCAGTTCATTGTCATTGTCACTCTTATCAATAAATTGCCAATAGTATTGACAAAGGGCTTGATGATAATGCGTTGTCTGACCTGAATGTCTAAATGCAATTGCATAACGACTCAGTAGTTCCTGATGTTGACCCATCTCAGGTGTATTTTCAATGCTCTCAATGACAGCTTGCCAATCTGGAATTTGGGTATAGCAGACAGAGCTGTGTAATTGAAAATTATTCCCAGCTAAAGATTTTTCATGGTAAGTTGCATCATTGATATAACGTGCCAAACGACGCCAGAATAATGCCATATAATCACGTTCTTGTCCGGCCAAGGTGCTACAGGCTAATGGTGCTAATTCATTGAGTAAATAATCCATTTCCCTGTTGGGATCGCTGATCTGTTCCTCTTCCAGAGCATTGACTAAGGCATCTAATAAGGTTTTTGCTGGGGCAATGATTTTATTCTGTGGTTCAATATCATAAAGTGCTTGAAACTTTTTGCTGGCCATTTGAATGTTGCGGGAAATAAGTGCACGTTTTAAATCATTGATGATATTGAGTGCTTGATTATCAAAGAAAAGATCCATTTGATCATCGTGGTTGACGCGCAAATACTGTTTGCTTAAAAAATCAGAAAAAGTACTGCTGTTGGCTGACACGGCGACGGTATTATTTTGTCCGCTGACTTCCCACTGAGGAAAAGATAAAGGTTCAGCGACTAATTTTAAAGAGCATACATAAGCTTCAGCTTGCTCTAAAATATTAATAATATCGTTTTGTCGATGGTCTATAATATCGACAAGATATTGAATCTTTCCCATCCTCCATTGTTCATAGTCCGAGTATCTCAATAAGGATAAAGCTAGTAATAGCTCGATTGCTTGATAGTTACCGGTATCCATAATCAACTGATCAATCGTATGGATTAACTCTTTGTTTAAACTGTCATGCTGGCTTAATATTTTTTTCATTGTTTGCTATTTTACATGATGGGCAGTTATTGTTATCGTCAGATAATTATAGAATAATAATATTACCTAATAATTATATTTTTGTCTATATATATCATGCTGTAAGATGTTACCTACTATGCTTGTTTTTAGGGTATTCTTTAATTGACAAGTCGATCTAACCGAGTATGATTAAATTTAAACTAGATTAGAAGTTGTATGGATATATCTCTATCTTGCTTGGATTCTTGTTGCATCCCTGCATAGTTTTTTTTCAAATAGCTTTTGAGAAATTCCATTTCTGTTGTATCTCTAGAAAGTCGGTTGACAATTGGGCGATAATGCCTATTTTATAAACATTATATTAACTTATTCATATTGTTTTGTGAGCTTGTTGAAGTGTTTTTTGTTACCAATTTTTAGGTAAAACAATTTTCTGCAAAAACTGGATAAATAATATTGTCATGTTTTTTTATATGGACGTATTTTTGCCAGCACAATTCATAATACTGATGTGTCAACACTTTTCCGGACAGTTTTCTAAATATTTTTTTGGCTGTTTCAAGTGATTTTTGTCATTTTTACCAATTTTTTTATGGTAAAAACAAGGGCTTTTTCTGCATTCAAAACTGGATGATCCTGTTACAATATCTTCACGGCAATATGGCCGTTGTAATGGGCGGCATTTATGTGCCTTTTTTTATATGGACGTATTTCATAATTTGGTGACAAATAATCAGCACAATTCATAATACTGATGTTATTTTTCTATGACTATCAGAGGCATATTGGCTACCTCGGTCAGTATGCCAAAGCAATCCATCCATTGGTTTACGCTTGACTATCCATATGGCCATCAGTAAAGCATCATTGACTAGCTTGGCTTTCATTCGCTCATCCATCGACCAGCCAACAATTTGCCTAGAGAATAAGTCAATGACAACCGCTAAATATAACCAGCCTTCCTTGGTGGCAATATAGGTAATATCACCCACATAGTAGCGATCAGGTTGAGAGACAGTAAACTCTCTTTCCAGTAAATTTGGAGATATACGCTTATTATGCTTGGAATTAGTCGTCGCTTTAAAGCGTCTCTTCGTTTTACAAAACAAACCGGCTTTTTTCATTAATCGACCAATTCTCCGGCGGCTTATATGAACGCCTTTTTCAGCCAGTTTTCTTTTAAGACGACGGGTTCCATAAGTCTTGCGACTGTCTTCAAACAGTTTTTTAGCTGCTCAGTAAGCGCTTCATTTTCTTTCTCTCGTTTTAGGAGAGCTAACCCAATCATAATAGCAACTACGGGAAACATCCATAAAACGGCACAGAATCGTTACCGGGTAATCTTTAGCCTGATCAGTTATCCATGCGTACTTCACAAAGTTTCCCTTGCAAAGTACGCTGTGGCCTTTTTAATAAATCACGCTCCTGAATCACTTTTGCCAATTCTTTTTTCAGACGTTTTACTTCATCATAAATGTGTTCATCACTTCTATTGGCTACCGTCTTCACCGGTTTGGAATATTTACTGATCCAGGTATGTAGAGTATTTACATTAACACCTAGCTCCCTGGCAGTCTGAGAAACGGGTTGATCCGTCTCATTAGCTAATTTGACAGCTGATTCTTTAAATTCTGATGTATAGCTTTTATTCGGTTTTTTTGTTTGATCATTCATTTTAGGTCACACTTTTTATCTTTTAGTTATTTTAAGTTGTGTGTCCGGTTAAGTATAGCCACATTATACTATCGGTTGAAAAGCTTCAAGCTATTAAAATTCTTCAGATAATTATCTTCATGAATAAGCAATTAGTCACCCCTAAACTATTAAACCTATACCTATAATTATTGAAAATGCACCGAGGCATTTCAAGTATCGTGGGTATATCTGCGTTGTTAAGTTACTATCTTATTAAGGTAAGAAGGGAGATATCATGCCAAGCTATTTACAACCCGGGGTATATATTGAGGAAGTTTCAAGTGGTTCACGACCAATAGAAGGTGTTGCAACATCAACTGCTGCATTCGTTGGGGTTGCCAATCGAGGCCCTGTCGGTGAACCGACTCTTATTGGTAGTTTTGATGACTATATCAAAGACTTCGGTAAAATCATTGATGAAGATGACAGTATGGGACTTGCTGTGCAGGCTTTTTATTTGAATGGTGGTGGTAGTGCTTATATTTGTCGTCTTGCCGGTGATGTCGCCAGTGCAGAAAATGAGACCGATATTCTAGGTGAGGGTGCTTATAGTAGTGGTACTAATTCGCGTACCGCAACCGCTTCAGCTGTGTTAAACATTAAGGCATCAAGTCCGGGTATTTGGGCCAATGATAAGCGTTTTAAAATTGTCAAAGACTATCGTGATGCCCGACTCTTTTCATTATTATTAGGGCGCTTGGATGCAGGTGAATTTAAAGAAGAAGAACGATTTGATAGTCTTTCCATGGATCCCAATTCAGATGACTATGTTGTTAATGTGGTCAAGCAAAATTCATCCCTGATAAACATCGCCATTGCTGACCCTTTAGCTTTTCAAAATGCCCAAGTCACGGGTGCTACTGTAAATTATACTACTGATATTGCCCCCTATGTTGCCGATGCAACTAAAACAAAATCATTTATGATCAGTATTAATGGTTCTCAAGCAAAAAATATATTAATACCGCCAGGTGCTGATGTAGCCAATAAAACCAAATTGATTGAATTTATTCAACAACAAATTCGTGCTGCTATCGGCTCAAATAGTATCAATGTTTCTAGTCAGGGTACGAATACAGCAGGCAATTTTATAATCGAGTCCGTAGATACCTTTAATGTCTCAGATAGTGTTGCAAACATTCAGTTAATCGATTCACCTTTTTTAGAAGTCTTGGGCTTATCATCCAAGAATAAAGCTTCAATAACAGGAACGGATGCAGGTGCCAGCCCTTCAGTGTCAAGTGGGGATGCATTTCAAATTGAGCTTGATGCCTTTACTGCTATTAATATTGAATTTCCTAACAATATTGATGGTGGCGCTGCAATTGCCACAGAAATTAAGAATTTAGTGCGTGCTTCCGGTGCAGATAATCCATCTTTTGCTTCGTTTGATTGTGAATTCAATTCAGTCAACAATAGTTTTACCCTGACTTCAGGTGCTCATGATGTTTTAGAATCAGGTATCAGTTTGGTCGATGGTACTGGAACACCATTAGATAGTTTGAAATTGGCTGTAGCTACAACAAGCGTGATTGGTCGCACTATACAGCAAGGTGTTGATCCGATTGTGCCTCAAATGATGCTGGGTTCGAATCCAGCCGTCGGTTTTGGCGAACGCCTGCAAAATGGTGAAAATACCACCCCGATAGCCACTGATTTTACAAGCTTTTATAATACCACACTCAGAAAATTTCGAGATGTAAGCATTATTGTGACGCCCGGTAGCAGTTGGGATGGTGGTGTTGGTCAGTCAAATCTTGCTGCTAGTCTGGCTCATTGCGAATCAATGAAAAATAGAGTGTTAATTATTGATCCGCCTATAAATACAGAGTTAGAAAACGCTAATGCAGTAAATAATTTAGGCCTGCCTACGTCAACCTATAGTGTACTTTACTACCCTTGGGTATCGATGAGCAATCCACTATATCATCCTGATAAAGCACCGAATAAAGATAAAAATGTACTTGTCGCACCCTCAGCAATTGCTGCGGGTATGTGGGCCAAGATAGATGGTAAGCGGGGTGTGTGGAAAGCACCTGCAGGTGTTGAAGCACGGGTGACTGGTGCGACAGGACTTGAATACGTGGTCGAGAATCTAGAACAAGCGCAGCTAAACCCACTGGGTGTGAATTGCATCCGTAAATTACCTAATTATGGTTCGGTATTTTGGGGCGCACGTTCATTGGCGACTAAGGCTGATCCAGAATGGCGTTATGTGCCAGTACGTCGCACCGCCATTTATATTGAAGAGAGTATTTATAACGGTATTCAGTGGGCTGTCTTTGAGCCAAATAGTCATCCTCTCTGGAGTTCTTTACGAGCCAATATTGGCTCCTTTATGAATGGAATGTTTCGTGCAGGTGCATTTCAAGGCGAAACTTCAAGCCAGGCTTTTTTTGTTCGCTGTGGACTGGGAGATACCATGACTCAGGGCGATATTGATCGGGGGCAGGTGATTGTGACGGTGGGTTTTGCACCACTTAAACCGGCTGAATTTGTCATTGTGCGTATTCAGCAAAAAGTAGGTGAAGAGCAGTAAGTAATTGATGATTGACTTAGCAAGACAAACAATTAGTTTAGCTTTAATTTAAAGGAAGAATAATATGGCGGCTCCAACTTTTTCGGTGAATGCACATCGTTTTGATCCTTATAGAACTTTCAAGTTTCAATGTATTATTGATGGTAGACCGGTTGCTGGTCTGCAAAAAATGGGCGCGTTAAAAAAGAAAGTGAATGAAGTTAAATGGCGCTCGGCAGGGGATCCCTCTCATCAGCGTATTATGCCCGGTGGTACTGAATATGAAGCGCTCACTCTGGAACAAGGATTAACGCATGATCCTGTTTTTGAGGATTGGGCAAATCTAGTTAACAATATTCAGGGTGATGCCGCTGTTTCTCTGGTAAATTATCGCAAAGATATTATTATCAATGTGCTTAATTTACAGGGACAGGTTGCAATATCCTATAAGTTGTATCGTGCCTGGGTCTCCGAATATCAGGCGCTACCTGAACTTGATGCAAATACCATGAATGCCGTGGGTATCCAGACCTTAACTTTGCAGCATGAAGGTTGGGAACGTGATTTTTCAGTGGGTGAACCTTCTGAAAGTTAATGCAGGGGAGAGCAATGAAACTTCCAGGTGGCTTATTTTACAAGGGTGAATTGCATACTGATGTGCGGCTAAAACCGCTTACCGGAATGCTTGAGCGTCTAATATCGGAAAGTGGTTCTGAGCTGAGTTGCCTTGCTGAGCAAGTAAGCACTATATTGACTCTAGTGGTTGATGAAATTTCTGCTATTGAGTTAGATGAACATTCTCGTGATGATGTTGTAAGCAAAAAAATCCCAATTGATAAGAAAATCATTCAATCGCTCAATAGTGGCGATCGGCACTATTTAATGCAGCAACTTGAAGCAATGATTGATCCGAGTCCAAAATGGCTGACCTCTTCTTGTGGTGACTGCAATGAACTGATTCAATTTCAATATGTTCCGGGGTCTTTACCCGTAAAACAAGCGGGTAAAGATTACCCTGAGACATCGATTTTTTTGAGTGTTGGTGAAGTGACAGTGCGTTCACCTACGGGGTTTGATGAGGAAGATATTGCTCATGCAGGTGATAATACCTTTGCTACAGATTTTTCTACAGCTAAGGCTGAAAATCGCTTGTTCTCACGCTTGATTAGTCAACAGAAAATCCCATTGGATAGTGCTCGTTTATCGACTGAAGATAAACAATTAGTTGACCATTTACTTGACGAGATGAACCCTCAAGTGGCTCATGAAGTGAATATTGATTGTCCTTATTGTCAACGAGCTCAGATTGTGTCGATTGATAATTATGTTTGGATCAGCCGCGAAATTCATGGCCTTGATGAAGAAATTCATCAAATTGCTTCACGGTATCATTGGTCAGAAGAAGAAATTTTAAATTTACCCCGTTCACGGCGCAAGCGTTATATTCAATTAATTGAAAAAACGATGGGCAAGTATCAGGCTGATGATTATATTCAGCAAATGAACAGAGGTTTAATCTCATGAGTTTTATCTCCAGCTTTATTCAACATAGTCTACAAGCTGCAAAGCACATTGATAATAATGATTTTTCTCAGAACGCTTTTCAAGCGCCTGATGCAAGAGGTGATAGTAAAGGCAGTCTTGGTCATGATGAATTATTGACTTCTGCGCTTCAAGAATCATTTGCTCCGTTTGATGATGAAAATAATCAGGTGGAAATTTTATCTAATGATAAAGATATCAGTGATGAGTCAGAAAATTTACTGAATAAGAAAATAAAAAACTTTATTCCTGATGATCCTTCTATAGACGTTTCTCAACAAGAGGATAGCAAAGAAACACCACAAGAGGCATTTAATACTCCATTTTTATCAACTGAAGCCTCAACTTCTTCCTCACCTAATACCTCTGCTAATATCTCAAGTGAAGGCAATGAAGAACAGAAAAATATTGACAATAATAAACAAGAAAATATTGTTCAAGCAATAGACAGTGATTTTCTGAATAAAAGTGATTTAGTCGATACACCTCAAAAAAATATAACTGCTCATCAATTAACCATTCAAGAGCAAGCGTATAAACAAGAATTGAATAGAAAACTGATTAATAATGATAGTTTAGAAAATAATCATTATCAGGCCGTAGAAAATAAAAAACTTAACAATGAATCTATGACCGCTAAAGAAATTATGAATAAAGAAACTGACATAAAAGCAGAAAAAATTAATCGCGAGCCCATTGCCAGTAGAGAATCATTCTTTATATCTGAATCCCGAAAATCACCTTTAGCATTCATTCCAGAGCAAGTGACTAAACAAGAGATGCCACAAGTACGAATTGGACAAATTAATGTGTTAATTGATGAACAGGCTGTAATGAGTACTCCCAAACAAACAAGGCCTTCAGTAAAAAAAATAGCCAATCCCTTTGGATTAAGGGGAATATAAATGGCATTGATAGACACTTCTCTGGCAAATATTTGTGACGAAATTAGAAACTATATGTTATTAAACATTGTTGCGCCGGAAGATAATGCTTCAAATTGGATCACGGTGGGTGCGCCGGGTGTTAATTATGAAAGTAGCATAGCAAAAAATGCCTTAAATTTATTTTTTTATCGCTTTGAACCCTTTAGTTTTGCTGCTGATGCTTTACCAGGTGATGTACAGTTTATTAAAGTCTTTTGTATTGTCACTGCCTTTGGCGTCGATATAGAGACGCCTTTAAATGGCCTTGATGCCTCAGCAGGTTTTAACGAATTAAGGATGCTGTCAGAAGTGATGAGACTCTTTCAGGAACAGCCTATTATGATGCTGGAAGGTAAAACATCGGGACAAAAATGGCATACTCAATTTATCCCCAGACCATTGGCTGATGAACAAATCAACCAGATTTGGTCTACACAGGGTAACACTGTCTATCGTCCCTCTCTTGTGTATGAAATAGCCCTGGCACCGATTGAACCAGAGTTAATGGTAAAACAATCGGTACGGGTTTCCGCTATTGGCACACAGGCGGTAAGTGATATGAGTAAACATAATAACTTATGGCCTGATGATAAAGAGGTGTTATTTTTCCCACCCTCATCGATTGAAGTTGACACCAGCAATCTACAATGGGCACCCGCAATCGCTATGGTCACGGGCTTGGTGAATGAACGGGAATCACATCTTACCTTAAACATCGAAGTCAATGCCGTTGGTGATGTCATTATTCCAGATATTGATATTTGGATTGCCGGTGATCCGCTTAAAGATGTTAGCCTGGTTGGACAATTATTATTAAATGACCAATGGCTTGATATCGATGAACTCAATAACATCAAAGCAGATACTCATCGTTTGAATATGAATGCCTTACCCAATGTGACCAACTTTACTTTGCAAGGGGTCAATGGTGCTAATAATCATTGGAGTAATTTTGACCAAAGCCTCAATCATTGGCAACTGCAATTATTTGCTGAGCGTAGGATTAAATTTGATCCACAAACGGCTACATGGAATGATGTTAATGCAAGTGAAGCTGAAATGAGAATTCGTAGCAATCCAGTCTTAATTACAGTGATACGAAATTAATATGAATTTTTTAAATGCAGCAATAATACTCAATAATGAATATGCACCGGGTATAAATTATGGGTGTTGATATGAGCACAGAAATTCAGGATTCTTTGACTGAAGAAATAAAGCATGCCATGACTTTGCAAGTGGAATGGCAGCGTATTGAAATTCTGGCACAATGTCTATCGGATACCCGTCTAGGTCGAGAGCCAACAGAAGCGATATTGAAACAATTACGCCATGTTCAGCAACAAGTTGAACAGCTTCGTAGCAAAAGCAATTGTTGGAAGGGTTTAGCAGTTGATGGTTTATCTCCACTGGCTTTGGACTTGTTAGCCTGCGTTTATGCGGCGGCAATTAATCCCAATGTGGCCTTAATTTTTAATGATTTACAGCAGGGGCAAAGTATTTATCCCAGCTTAGCTTTTTTGCATCATTTGTTGTCACTTGAAGACTATGAATATCTATTAGCACAGCAATTACTTGATGAACAAGGCGTATTGATCAAAGACGGATTTTTGCGTGTAGAAGGTGAGGGGCCAATGCGAAGACTACAGCCGCATCCCAATGCGATTGCAATCATCAGTGGCCTAAAGCCAACAGCATTGCGTATTCCCGGTGCTGTGCAAATTGAGATCGATGCTAGCTGGGATGATTTAATCATTCCTGCACCGCAACGAAAGATGTTACATGAATATCTGCTCTGGGTAAATTATGGCAAGAAAATTGTAGATGAGTGGGGAGCAAGAGTGGTTGGTGGACCGATTGCCTTATTCTCCGGCCCTTCAGGAACAGGCAAAACATTTGCTGCCAGTGTCATTGCTAATGCATTAGGTTGGGATTTGTACCGGGTCGATCTAGGTACTTTGATCAGTAAATATATTGGGGAAACTGAGAAAAATCTCAATGCCTTATTTGATGCCGTACAGGGACAAAAAATTGTTCTACAGTTTGATGAAGTTGATGCACTGATGGGCAAACGAGGTGAAATAAAAGATGCCAGAGATCGTTATGCCAATATGGAAGTCAGTCATTTACTTTCTCGCATTGAACAACATCATGGTCCCTGCATTTTAACGACCAATTTACGCAAACAGATCGATCAGGCATTTCAACGACGGTTTCATTTTGTGATGATTTTTCCACGGCCGGAAATAACAGAAAGAGTGATTTTATGGCAAACATTAATCCCACCTAAAGCACCTGTTGATAAGGATGTGGATTATCAGATGATAGCGGAAGCGGTGTCATTGACCGGTGGCGAGATCCGAAATGCTGCGAATCATGCTGCCATCCTGGCAGCAGCAGAGAATAGTGCAATTAGCATGAGCCATATTGCTATTGGTGTCTGGCGTGTATTACAAAAAATGGATGGGCAAACACGGCATAAGCAATTAATGCAATTGCAAAAATTTCTACCTGAAGATATTATCTTTGGTGATTCAATTTCAGGGACTGGGAAATGAGCCAACATAAAACAGCACAGGTTTTTATTGATAATGTCACTATACGTGTGCCATCGGGATGGCAGGGTGATCCTAATCTTTTGGCAAGAAAAATTGCGGAGCAAATACAAGCTCAGTCAACAGAAATACAAAGCGTAAAGCAGTTATCATTAACTTTGCAGGGACATTTCATGGTGCAAGATATTAATGCGATTAGTGAACAATTATCCAAAAAGCTATCTGAACAACTATCTAAAACCTCAAGAGGTCAACAATGATAAAAACGATGCAAGGAATGTTATTGGAATATGCCTTGAGTCTACCGCCTCTGGCTGTTGAGTTTGAGTTTAATCCAGAATCCTTAACGCGTAGCCGTACAGTCACCTTTGATGGTAGTGCTTTGCCTATCGCTGATTTTACCACTCCGGGTGAAAGTAACCGCATTGGGCAGGCGGCATCCGCTGCCGCAGAAACAATTAACTTTAATATCTTATTAGATGCAACCGATAAACTCAGTGACCCTGCTCATGCGATGCATGAAATTGCAAAGCGGTCAGGTGTTGAACCAGAGATTGCTGCTCTGCGTAGTATGTTAGAACCCAAAGTGAATGGTCCCGACCCTTTTCAAATAATGAGCTCTTTAGGGGGCGGTAGTGCACATGCTCATGAAAGAAATGAGCATCTATCAGTCTTACTCTTTGTTTGGGGTAGCCATGTACTGCCGGTTTTTATGACTAGTTTAAGCATAGAAGAAATGGCACATTTGCCACAATTACAGCCTTATCGTGCCAAGGCCACGATCAGTCTGCAAGTATTAGAAAGTAATAATCCATTTTATCAGGCGGAACAAGTACAGCGCATGATATTGTCAGCGGCAAATTTGATAAATTCACCCTTAGCATTTTAACTCAAACTCTAATGTCAAAGATAAAATAGAAGCAGAAAGTCATGAGAAGAAAAGGATCAAGATATGAAAACACCACTGCGTTTAGTGAAGCGAGTCAATTTAAAGGTTATAGAGAGCGTCAGTTAAATTTACCTGACGGTATACTTGAGCATACTGTATTGCATACCGATCGCATTGATCTACTTGCGAATGCCTATTACAAGAGTAATCGTCGTTGGTGGCGGATTATGGATGCCAATCCAGAATTCCTTTATGGCTTTGAATTGTTGGATGATGATATGCAGGGCGATGTGATTGCGATACCAGCTTCAAGAGAGGCAAAATAATGAGTTTGGCAAGTCTGTTGGGTCTTACTACTCGTGATACAGGTGAATGTATTATCAAGATCGGTGGTAGCGAGTTTTCAGAATTTTATCAAAACTTGCAAACCACGACGATCACGCTCAAGCGCCGAGATAGTAGTGAGGCGAGTTTGACCTTTTCTATGTTAAGAGATGCACAAGGACGCTGGCCATTAGCAGAAGACCCGCGCATTCGTACTTGGGCTCAGGTCGAAATTGTTGTTGTTTTTGGTGATGTTGAAGAGCCTTTTTTTAGTGGTTATATTCGTGAAATATCAACGGATGTACCAGAAACAGGGAGTATAGCGAGTGTCACCTTAAATTGTCAGGACATATTTGCTGCAATGGATCGAAATTGTAAAAAAGTGACCTGGGATGAAGGTCGTGATTCTTTAGATATTATCCGAGAAGTGATAGCACCCTATGGGCTGAGTCTGGATACTGATTTGTCATCAATGCCTATTGATAATACCCATCAGAACAAAACGGATTATCGCTTTATAAGAGAGTTTGCTGAGGAAAAAAAATATGAATGGTATTTACGTGATACATCCAGTGGTTTACGGCAGTTATATTTTGGACCTCCTCGCTCAACAGCGGACTCAAGTTTACCTAAATTAATGATACATGCGGGAAAAGCAACTAATTGCTTAACATTTAATGTCGTTTATGATGGCTATCAACCGGATTCAATTCGAACTTCTACAGCGCCATTAACTGGGGCTGAAATTGAGCAAAATAATAGTGTGCCGGATCTTGAATTATTCGGTAGTCAAAGTGCAGACTCAAGCAATAGTGGCTTAGATGATTTTAGCTGGTGCTTACCTCCGGGTAGCGGCAATAATGCTGAACAAGCGAATAGCAATGCAAAGGGGCAGGCAAATGCTCGTTCCTTCAAACTTAAAGCCAGTGGCAGGCTCGATGGTACTGTGTATGGTAGTTTGCTATTGCCGGGCAAGGTTGTTTCAGTGGGAGGCACGGGAAATAATAATGGTAAATGGTATGTTGATACCGCAGTACATAGCTTCGATAGTACAGGTTATTTTGTGAACTTTGAACTAATACGCAATGCTGCTGCGGGTGACGAAAGTAGTAATGATGAGCATATTCTGGCAGGTATTCTTTAATGGAAGAAGCAATCAATCAATTAGTTGTGGAGTCTCAGGAAAAATATTTTGGAAAATATCGAGGCTTTGTTGTGGATAACAATGATCCGGAAAAGCGTGCTCGTGTCACTTTGAAAGTCCCCTCTATTCTGGATGATAGTGTCAGCCATTGGGCTGAACCTTGTTTGCCATTTGGGGGACTGGCCGATCAAGGCTTTTTTTTAGTGCCGGAAATAAATGCCCAAGTCTGGGTTGAATTTGAAGCAGGCAATATTGATAAACCCATTTGGACTGGTACAACTTGGCAACAAAGTAGTGATGTGCCTCAAGAGGCGGCTGATCGTTCGCCGCAAATGCGGCAATTAAAAACTCCATCCGGACATATCTTATCTTTTGATGATACTGAGGGTGGAGAAGAAATTCGTCTTTATCATGCCAAAGACGCAGAATTAAAAATTGATCCCGATGGGGTGGTGCAATTAACCGATGCATCCGGTTCAGTGGTACTTATGGATGCAACAGCTTCGGCAATAAAAATATCAGACAGTAGTGGCAATACCATAATGATGGACTCTTCTGGCATTAAAGTCAGTGATAGTAATGGTAATGAAATAACCATGGAAGCAGGTGGGGTCAAGGTGAGCAGTAGTGGTACTGTGAATATTGAAGGAAGCATGGTCAATGTCGGTGGCAGTGGTGGTGAGCCGCTGATTAAAGGGCAAAGTTTTCTCAGTTTGTTTGCCACCCATATGCATACCACAACGGCACCGGGTGCACCTACCTCACCTCCCATACCTCAGGGTGAATTTTCAACACTCAGTATGACCAGTATGGTGAAATAAAATGGCCAGATTAACTCGAACAAAAATTAATAATCGTGACTATATGAGTTTTCCTTTTACTATTGAAGCAAATGGCTCAACGCTGAGTAGTAAACAGCAGCATATACGAGAAATGATAGAACAAATTATCTTTACCAGTCCGGGAGAGCGCTGGTACCGTCCGGAATTTGGTATTGGTGCAATGGCCTTAGTGTTTGAACCTAATCAGGCACCGATGCATGAATTAGTTAAAAAACGCTTGCTGGCAACATTAGCAGAAGCCTTAAAAGGTGATGTTTTAGCTGAATCCTTAGAGGTTGATGTGCGCGGTGAAAACGAACAATTGAAAATTTTAATCAGTTATCAAATGGCGGCGTTACAATTTACAGAAAAGCTAGAATTTGTTTTAAACAGTGATGAATAAGCAGAAATTTATGGATAAGCAAAAAATCATGGCCAAAGATACAAATGTTTATAGACAATTTGTCTATAAACACTGCTTTGCTAATATAGCGTGTTTCGGTATTGGAGGTCAGTATGGCTGGTGAACCTCGAGTCGAATTGAAATACACCGAAGGTTGTGGTGACTGTGGTCAACGTCATGTTGAACTACCGGCAACCTTAGTGGATATAGGGGATGATTTTGACTGGGATGTCAGAGACTATGATGGCTATCGCCTGTTTATGCTTGAAGAATTGGCTGCGCGTTTTCCAGAACGAAAAAACTGGACGCCTGCTGATATGGAAGTGATGTTAGTTGAAACCCTTGCTGTCGTCTTAGATCAATTATCGGATATGAATGATCGTATTCAGGCAGAAGCTTTTTTAGAAACAGCCAGACGTCCGGATACCGTGCGCCGATTATTGGCAATGATAGGTTATAAAGCAGCCTTACATACTGACAAAGCCTTATTAGATGAAATTGCCGTCAATAACCCTGAATTTGATGATAATAAAAAACTAGAAATGCTCTGGAGTTATTATCCTCACCTGATGGCCGAGGCTAAAAAAGCCGGACCTCGTTCTATTCACCAGCAACATCGCATGGTGACTCAGGATGATTATAAGAACCAATTGCTTGCTCATCCTTTGGTTTTAGATGTTGATGCCTACACGCGATGGACAGGTTCATGGTATGGCCACTATGTGGTAGTACGTATTATCAATAATATGAGTCTGGATGAAGTGTTAAGCAAAAGCAGCATAGCGCCAGATGCAGAAGGTGATGAAGAACGCAATGATATTGTTGAGCATTTTAATGAACAACTGACAGAATTTTATCAGTCTCAGGAAATTGATTTATTACCTGATGTTGAAGGTAAAACGTCTCGCTATCTATTACAGCAGATCATTGATAGACAACGAATGATAGGACAGGAAGTTATTTTGTCTGATGTGACATTAGTGGGTATTGTGCTTTCAATTTCTGTGCGTATAAGCGGTGATTATTATCGCTCTGAAATTAAAGATGCAATCAATGAAAGCTTAATCAATCAGAGTGATGGTTTTTTTGCTCCGGGCTATTTTCAATTCGGCGAAGACGTTGTGGCAAGTGATGTTATTGAAGTGTTAATGAATCTTGATGGTATTGACTCAATCTGCATTAATCGAATGAAACGTATTGGTTCAATCTATTCTGATCAGTCAGGCAGCGGTCGCATTGTACTTGAAGGCCATGAGGTGGCGGTTCTTGATAATGATATTAGTAAGCCAGAGTTAGGGGTACTGAAAATAAGTTTACATGGAGGCAAGTCAGGATGAATTTATCTGAGTATGATAAGCAACCATTGAACAAAAAAAATGATCTGAGTCGTTGGAATCGTGCGGGACTCAATGAATTTAGATATATTGATGGTAATGCCATTAGCTATCTGGAAACCTTGAGACAAGAATTGCTTGAGCAATATGAGAACAAGGGCATACTGACCTGGCAGGATTTATTAAATCGATTTCCCGTTGCTAAAAATGAAACCGCTTACCAAAATAAAAAACGTTTAAATGCACAATATTATGATGAGCGACGTGATTATGCCTGGGAAATCCTTAGAAGCTTTTCACGCAGCGCCCATGTTTTGGGTGAATATATCAATGCTTATGCTAATGAGTCTTATCTTCCCACTGCACAGGAATGGGACAATGTTAGAAAGTTAGTGGCATTATTAGATTACATACCATCGCCACCCGCTTCAGCAGAAACCTATATTGCCTTGCTTTACAAAGATAATAGCAATGGAATTGTGGATAAAGGCTTTGCAGTAAAAAACAAACCAGACAAGGGTGAGTCCAGTGTGATTTTTGAGTCACAGGATAACTTAGAGGGCTCATCTCTCATTAATAAATTGTATTTAAAAAATTGGAATAAAAATAAGACACAATTAAAATCACTACAATCATTCAGGCTTATAACAAAAAATATTATTCGTTTTACACTTTCTGATGATGCAGTGGAAATTAATAACGGTGATGTGGGGGTTTTAGCAACAGCACAAATTGGTCTTCCAGTTCGAGTCATCAATATAAGCAATAATGCTTCAGGGAAATCTGTATTACTCAGGAGTGCGCGAACATTACCTGCCAGTTTTACTTTGCACAATTCAACGCTGTATCTTCAGCCTGAATTTACGGCTTCACCCTTGCCCAATGGTATCAATAGTGCGGAATTGGATAATGAAATCTCAGTCGCTACAAAAGACATTATTTTTTCTGAAAAAGACGGAAAATATACTGCCAGAGAGGTTGCTGCGGCTAAGAAAAACAAGCTGCAATTTAAGGCCGGTGATGAGCCCTTACAACAAGGTGAAAAAATTCATCGCCTGAGAACCTTAAAGGGTCAATGTAATTATGATATTGATGCGGGTAAGCTTTATTTACTAGCCAATGATTATAATAATGAGGCCATTGTCTTTATCGATAGTCAATATAATGAAGTGGCCAATGCAGATGATATTGTCAAAAAATCAATTAATAGTGAAGGTGAAATTGATATCCCATCGGGGAAAATTGATTTTCACTATATCAAAGGTAATTTTGGCAATGAAATTTATTATGCGGATAGAGAAATACAAGCTGAAATACTTCGCGTGGGTTCGTCTAAAGTCACTGAAATTAGCTTTTCCGGTCAGTCAGGTAACCTAGAGTCACAGCAATGGGCATTGATTGAACATCAGGATAAAGAAAAACAAGCTTATAAAATTACCCGTATTAATGCTGATGAAGATAGTTTTTCACTGCGTCTTGATGGTTTAATAAAACCGATCAAATTAGTACGCTCGGCATTCAAGCTGGCATTGAAACATAAAAACTATAATGTGAATTCTGCTTTATCCGGTTATTCAGATGCATCGGGATTGAATACCATTCTCAAACTGGAACAGAATCAAGATGCACGTAAAAATAACAAAAAATTATTACTTGCCCTGAGTTTAGGGAAAAAAATAATTTGTGCTTGTGATACCCAGGCCATTACTGTTGAAATTAAAGATGTAAAACAAAGCGCTCAGGGCATAGCACTTTATGTCAGTCCTGCTTTTCATAATAACACTGCCTTCACTCGTCACAATACACAAATTTATGGCAATGTTGTGCGTGCAACCCACGGGGAAACTCAGGCAGAAAAAATTGTTGGCAATGGTGATGCCTCACAAAGTAGTCAATGTTTTTCGTTATCATCAGACACTATTTCATGGGTCGCAGATAGTGCCTTTAATACCGGAGTACGTGCCGACTTAAGCTTGCGTGTCGGTCAAAGAGTCTGGCAACAAGTTGCCGATTTATCAATATCTGCACCCGAAGCGCATCATTATCAAGTACAAGTCAATGAAGATAATCAGCTATCAATCTGCTTTGGTAATGCTAAAAACGGTCGTCGTTTACCCACAGGTATTGATAATGTCCGAGTACGTTATCGTAATGGTTTTGGTGAACAAGGCAATCTAGTAGCCAATGCATTACAAAAAATTGTTCGCCCTCATGTATTAATTGATTCTTTTATCGCACCCTTAGTCAGTCTTGGTGGTGCTGAAAAAGAAACCTCAAGCTCAATGCGTGAAAATGCGCCGCAAACAATATTGACCTTATCAAGAGCCGTTTCATTGGCAGATTTTACGCACCTTGCTGCTTACCATAGTATGGTTTGGCAGGCTAAAGCATTTGAAAAGATGCCGGATAGGCCGGGACGTGCAAAAATTGAAATTGTTGTGGTGAGTGCCGGCGGTGCTGTTTTTGCTGCTAATTCAGATACTGCAACATTGATTCAGAATTACCTGCTGGCTCACGCTGCACCGGGGACACCTATCAGCGTTTTATCCTATAAGCCTTTATTAATGCAAGTTAAAGTTTTCATTATGATTGATGAGCAGGCCTACGACAAAAAACAGGTTGAGTTAGCGGTTAAAGAACACCTGATAAAACAATTGCAGCTGAAATCACGAAAGCTGGGACAGGCTTTATTTCGTAGTGAAGTGATTGCTTTACTGGAACAAGTTCCCGGTGTTGAAAATGGTCATTGTGAAATTTTAAACTCAGCCTATAGTGCTCTCCCTGAAAAAGAAAAACCCGCTTTTTTTAAAGGGGATGATGGCAAAATCCGTAAACTTTCGATACAAGCGGATCAATTACTTTATTTGGATAATAAGCAATATCCGATTCAATTGATAAGTCAGAATTATGAGCCATAAGAGCTAGGTGTAAGCGTTAAATGCTAAAAAATGGAAAGAAAGTGATAGGAATCAATGATGAGCAATACTGATAATAAAGCAAAAAAAATTCAGCATTCAGAATTGCTGTATAACATTTCTTGATTACCCATAAAGCTCCGCCATTTTTAGGAGCTTTCCATTCATAGGTGGCGTTTTCATCGCCACGCATAAAAACCTTGGCATCATGTCTTTTAAGTTAAAGCGTCTATTAAACCGATAACAAAATTCAGCAAGATACCGAGGTAAATGTTTTGAGTTAATGGAATGATAGCTTCCCTTCATAGAGTTTTTAATATTACCTATCATAGTGTTAACCCAGATAAACTCAATTTTATCAACACTTGCCGCACCACCACCCGTGACGATTGGAACATGCTTACTACAGTGGACCCCATTGTCAAGACAGCTTTCTCAAATATTAAGATATAATTCTGTTGGTTATTTATAGTATTAGTCTTATCCACATATCCACAGGTCTGCCAGTAGTCCAGAGACGCTTGCGATATATCTCAGGGCTACTGGCTTGGCCTGTGGATATGTGGACAAGGCGGTTGCCAGTAAAGTTGATTATCCTCTCATCATGCTGCCCGTTTTAAGTCTGGAACAACTTCTTTCATCACGCCATAGATCTCTGCAGGCGTTTTTCCACCGTGTGTACTGTGTGGTCGTTCATGGTTGTAAAACTCAAAATATTCCTTTAATGAGCTCTTTAGCTCATCAATACTTTGGTAATCCTTGAGGTAAATTTCCTCATATTTTACACTTCGCCAGAGTCGTTCAATCATAATGTTATCCATTGCTCTGCCTTTGCCGTCCATGCTGATTTTTATATCATTGGCCTTTAGAACACCTGTAAATGCTCTGCTAGTATATTGAGCACCTTGATCCGTATTGAAGATTTCTGGCTTTCCATATCGTCGCAGTGCTGTTTCCAGACTACTGATACAAAAGCTTTCTTCCATGCTGGTTGACACTTCCCAGGACAGCACAAAACGGCTACTCCAGTCCATAACAGCACTTAGGTAGACAAATCCATGTGGCATCCGTAAATACGTGATATCTGTGCACCAAACCTGGTTATTCCTATTAATATCAATTCCTTTGAGCAAATATGGATAGAGGTTATTTACTTTGCAAGGCTTGCTGGTATTGGGTTTTGGTGCCACTGAAACCAATCCCATGATCCGCATAAGCCGTTGAACTTTTTACGATTAATTTTATAACATTTCAATCTTAATGCATTACGAATTTGACGACTGCCATAGAATGGATGTTTTATGTACAACTCATCAATCAAATTCATTAATGTTAAATCTTTATTTTGCAGAGGCTTTTTAGGTTGATAGTAATAGCTTGAACGGTTCAGGCCGATAAGCTCACATTGTTTTTTGATGCTCAACTGAGGGTGCTCTTTTTCTATGCAACACCGCTTTTCTGCTCTACTCAGTTGAACATCTTCAACTTTTTTTTGACAGCCAGTCAGCCTCTACTTTTAGTTGACCTATTTGGCTGTACAGGTGTTCTTTTTCCTTTTCATGTTCAGCATCTTTATTCTCTAATTTTTTTTGAAAAAGTATCGGCTGCACCATCAAGCATCTGCTTTTTCCAGCTATTGACCTGGGTGGTGTGCACTTCAAATTCTGACGCAATTTCTGCGACTGTTTTTTGACCTTTCAAAGCCTCAATGGCTACTTTTGCTTTAAATTTGTTGTTGAATGTTTTTCTTTTTGTGCTCATTTTTTTGTTCCCCGTTAGGTTAGCTCTTATATCTTAACCTATTGTCCAGTTTTCGGGGTCCACTATATACAGTCAGCTTCTTTAACCGCAGGAAAACAATTTAACCCATCTGAGTAAACAGTACTTCCAGGTGTTAAATGAGTTTGTGCCCATCGTTTTATTTCACTGGATTTAAACCCTTTAAGCACATTTAAATTCATTGCAATCGGGTGTCCATCTTCATTAGTAGAAACGGCTGCAACGAACGGTGTTTTATTTTCTGAACCACGACCTCTGGAGCCGCCTCTGTGCTCACCACCCCAGTAGGCATCATCAATTTGAATGATGCCTGATAAAGGTTT